>NZ_AP046583.1:0-481806 GCF_059704375.1 Haemophilus sp. THUN1690
TAGGTCTAGTGTTATTACAGTGCCTTGTCCTTTCGCTGTCATGCCGGCTAGGCGTAAATATTGCGTTAAAGCGCGTAAGCCGCCCGCCTTGCCGCCGATGTCATAAAGGACGGTCATTAAATCCTTGTCGGCTATATCAAGCCCCCAGGCTTGCGCGATGGCTTTAATATCGCCTTTTGTGCTAGCTTTAACGCCGCAGTTGTTACCAATTCGTGACCAAAGACGCGCGTATTCATGCGCCTGGTTCACGCCGCCTTGGATGCGGGTGTAAACTTTATCGTTACCAATTAATGCAAAGCCTACTTCGGCTTCTTCTTGGATAATTCGGATCTCTTCTAACGCGTCATAAGGAAGGTGGTCGCTTTCATCAATGATGACCAAACCCTGTGTGCCTTTGAGCTTTTTAGTAATTAGGCGTGATAGGCGGTCTTTACGGCGTGGCGCATCGTTAATACCTAACTCAAGAGCTAACTCATACAAAATACTGCTTAATGTTGCGCGCGCTGGGCTTGCGGTAATCATCCACACGTTTTGGTTGGCTTTTTTGTATTCTTGGCATGCTTTTGTTTTACCTACACCGCTCGCGCCGTAAACGGTCACCATGGTTGGCAAAATCTTGGCCATATCTAACGCTGAAAAAACTTTTTTGGCGGTCGGAATTTCGATAAAGTGCGGTGCTTCCACAAACACTTTTTCTTTTTTCTCGCGGGTTGAAAGCCAGTTTTTTAATGCAACTTCTACGTTTTCCACGTTCCCGGTATAAGTGCCTTTTAAATATGCACTCAACGCCCCGGCTGAAATCCCAGCTTGCGCGGCAATTTCGCGCTGCGTGTGGACTTGGTTGTCTAAAAGTTGTTTGATTTGTTCAATTAAAGTCATGTTTAACGCTCCTTAAATGCGGCTTAAAGCCCTTTTTCTTCTTTCAGCATGGCTAATCCTTTGCGCCAGCCTTGTTCAAAATCGTTGGTATCTTCATCGTCATCTAATACCGCTTCGTGTTTGCGCACTGCGTTACCTTCTTGTCGAAATAGCTCGATGATTTTCGGTTCTAGCGGTTCTTCTTCCTCGAATTGAGGCTGATAACGCGCTGCTTCTTGTGCATTCATAGTGAGTGTGGCTTTCGCTTGTGCTTTCACCGCTTTCACCATTTGTTTGCGTGCTTTGTCGTGTTCGCGGGCTTTCGCTTTATCGCCAAATGCCACCGCATCTGTACATTTCGCTTCGGCTAAGAACACGCCATCCAAACCGTAAACCCACACTTTGTTGTGCAAGTCTTGCGGGTCGAATTTCACCACCACCTTGCGGTGCGCTGTGGCAATAAGCTCGCTCGCTAAATAGCGGTTTTTGCGATTATTGACCTTGCCACCAGCTTCTAACTCAAATGTGCCGTCTTTTCTCAATGTAACGGCTTCGCTCATCAACATTAAAAACCGCATTTGTTCTGCGCTTGCCTTGCGAATTTGCGCCGTGGCGTAATCGCGCTCAAACACTTGGCTGAAACTGTAAATGCCTTGGCATATTTCGGTTTGTCTGCCTTCGCGTTCATTGAAAGTGCGGATGCCATCTTCTATGGCTAAAATAAATGTGTCGTAATCTACGCCGTCTTTCCCGCCGTTATAGTTGTCAGGCTTGCTGTAAACATTTTCCCCGGCGTAAAAGCCAGCCAGGCTTGGGTGTTTATCAACTAACTCGCCTAAACCACCGTGTGAAAACGCACGTTCGATTGGTTTTGCTTGCCCGTGACCTTTGCCAAATTGCACCGATGTCCACAACAATTCGATGCCAAGCATCGGGATAATCCCGGTCACATCATCTTCTTTTACTTTGAAGCGGTAGCGGTTCTTAACGCCCCCAGTCATCCATTTATTTGCCGCTGCGCGGGTGTTATCAATGGTGCATTTTTTCGGGATGCCGTATTTCCAAATAAGATCCATCAAACTTAATCGGATGGTGTCGCTGTTTTCGCTTAAATCTACGCGGTAGGCGAGAATTTTGCGGGTGCGAATGTCTTGCCAAATCCAGGTTTTAGGGCGGACAATTTCGCCGTTATGCCAACGCACAAATACGTTGTGTTGATAACCATCGCCGTTAATCCACTCAAGGGCTTCAATTTTGGCCACTGTGCGGCGCATGGATGGGTAATACTGCATCACAGCATGATCACCTTCGCGTAATTGCACTTGTACCAATTTCGGCACTTCACGTTCAATTTTGCGTTTAATGCTGCTAGCTGATGGTATTGACCAGCCGTTTTCTTGTGCGGCACGTTTTAAGCGTTCATAACAACTGCCAAACTGCGGTTGTTCGTTACGGAAATAATCTGCTTTAAATGCTTCCCAGGCTTCTTCCGTAAATGCCGCTTCCTTACCAGATTTCTTGTCATTGTGTTTAGCAATCAATAACGGTAACCAATCTGGGCGTTCAAACGACCGCACTTTGTAATACCAACGTTTGAGTGATCCTTTCGCAATTTCATACTCGGTAGAAACCGCATCAAGCGCCATCATTAATGCCACGTTGTTTCTCACTAAATCGTCTAGCTTGTGCAGTGGGGCGAGTTTCGCTTTTGCTTCTTCCTTTTGTTTATCGGTCGCTTTTTCATAAGGCTTCCAAATAACTTCCGGTAGGTAGTTGAGTTCTTTTTGGGTTTTCGGAATTTCCACTGCCTGGCTTTGTTTTAATAAGAGTTCTGCTTGGACTTCTTCCGGTAATGAATTAAAAGAGAATTCATAACTAACCCCTTTCACCCCTTCCACCTGTCTAAATTCCCAAGATAGGCTTTTGGCTTTTCGAGTTACATTGCTTGGGCTGTTTGGCAACCCGCCAATACCAGCAAGTTCTTTAGAGTTAAACCATTCTTTCATAATGCCTCCAAACCCTACTCGCGATAGCGGCTAGGCCAAATATCTGAAGGTTTAAGCCCTAATGCATTTGCAATTATCCATTCTCCTTTTGGATATGGTTTATCCAAGGCATTACGAACCGTTGTTCTTGATAACCCGTTCTCAATTCCAAGCTGAGCCAATGAAGTTCCTTTTTTCTCTAACTCCGCTCGAATATCTGCGCGATGCATGTCAATAATTCTTTTTTTTCCTGCCATTTTGTGAGATCCTTGGTTAGTTTTAACACTAGCTCACGAAGTACATTTTGATGTAGTTCGCTGACTATGATTTGAATAATATAGTGAATTCTTTGTGAAATCAACTAAAGAATTCAAAAGAATTCACAAATTTTTCAATAAATTTCGCATAGTCTTGATTTTTAAAGGGTTTTAATGACGCTTCTTTTGAATTCAAGATGAATTTAAAAAGGTATTGTATGAATTCACAACCTAAAAAAGAATGGTTTACTGCTTTTGAGTTAGAAGGGATAGGGAATTTGCCAAGCAAGGCGACCAACATAACCAGACGTGCAACTAAAGAAAACTGGAAAAAGAAACAGGTTCAAGGAAAGAAAGGGGTGGCTTATGAATATCACTATTCATCGCTCCCACCAGCAGTACAAAAGGAGTTGGGCTTTTATCCCACAGAAACACGAATGATCGTCCCGAATATTACAGAAACTGTAGGGCGCTATATTAAAGAGGCAATAAATAAGGCCACTGAGCTTGTTAGTGTGCCATTTTATAAGACATTTGCCTCTGCGGGCTTTGGTGCGTTTAATGATGACGTGTATGAACCGGATGATTTTGTGGGGTTAAGCGCGCACTGGTTGCAACAACGCGGCCTTCAAAAGAATAAACTGGCATTTATTCTAACCTCCGGCGATAGCATGACCCCAACAATCCACCACGGCGATATGTTATTAATCAACCGTGCCGTAACCACGCCGCGTGATGGGCAGATATATGTTATTCGTTCGGGTGATCAACTTTGGGTTAAGCGCGTCCAGGGTATTCCTGGCGGCATTCGCTTGATTAGCGATAATAAAGAAATCTACGCCCCGATAGAGCTGATGTTTGAAGATAATTTAAACTTTGAAGTGTTAGGCCAGGTTGTTTTCATCGGCCACGACTTAATTTAAAGATTTAAACCTAAATTTAAAGCCATTTAAACCGCGTTTAATGTTTCCCATTTTTAGCGGTTAAACTGCCAATATTTAGAAAAATTTTCTCATTTCATTATTTCTATTTTTTAACTAATAAAAAAGGGGCTGGCACGCCGCCAAGCCCCGTTTTATCTATATTCATCCCGCTTATTCCCGAAAATTCCCGCCCAATCCCTATTTGTTTTTATGTTTCTCATATTTAGTGGTTGGATACATCTGCCCATGCTGGAGCACTTAAAGCAGAAAAGAGAGAAAGGGAAATAAGAGAAATTTTTGCACTAAAGTGCGGTTGATGTTTATTGTGTTTTGCAAAATTATTGCCTGTAGGATTGTATATCATTGATTATTCCTTATTTATGATATTTGTTACAAACTTCGCTGTTGTTATATAAAAAGAGTACAAATTATACACACCCCTATGAACGGAAATCAATGAGTCATTGGAAAGATAAAAACTGTATAATCTGTATCAAGGATAAATATACCGATGCCAAACTAAAAACTCACTTAAAATACCACTTTGCTAACAACACACCAGCATTCACTGCAATATTTAAGCCTGATTTAATTGGGCTTGCGAGCGTTAAACGCACTTGAGTATCTTCTGGATTAGCTAAACTTTCCGTAGAACTTTCACTTAGCACAAAAACTACTTTATTTTTTAACTGCACTTTATCCAACGGCTCGCCTTGTTTATTGTGCGATACGTGAATAATTTGATAGCCTGATTTGCGCAATTGCATTAAAGCTGAATCAATATAATCCGTTTCTAACACTCGAATATATTCCGCGCCACCTTCTGCTACGCGCATTGAGGCTGCCGAATACAGATTTTCCACATTATCGGCGACAATATTTTTCACGCCAAAATAAGCACAAGTACGCAATATGCCACCGATATTTTGCGCATTATTCACGTTGTCTAATAGCACTAAACAATCCTCTTCACGAGGAATATCTAAATACCCTTGCAACGTGAAAGCACGAGGTTTCTTCACCAATAAGCAAATGCCACCATGATGTTCTGTTCCACTTACTCGAGCTAACTCTTCGCTATCTACAACATGATAAGCCTTCTTGTTTTCGGCTAAATAACTCAATACCTCGCCAATTCTGTGTGACATTTGTACGGTTGCCCACAATCGAACAATACTTTCAGGGCGTTCTGCAAATAAAGCTAAACAGGCATTTTCACCGTAAACCTTCATTTCTTCCGATCGGTTTTTCTTAATTTTTTCAGGAGCACGAGGAGAAAGCGCCCCCGTTTTCTTTTCTTTTGTTTTATAAACCGTACCCGTACTTTTTATCGTCACTTGAACCTTAGGTTGTTCTGCATTTTTATTTGATGGCGCACGAGATAAAGAAAGTTTCGTAATTTTAGTTTCTTTCACTTCTTGTTTATCACGAGGAAAACGAGATTTTTCGTTTCTATTTCCATTAAATTTATCATTAGAGTGCGGTCGATTTTGAGTTGGTTTTTCTCTATATTTTTCACCTACTGAGCGTTCTTGAAAAGATCTGCCGGCGGATTGAAAAGACGGTTTGCGTTTGTCGTTCATAGGATTTTCCTGAATTAAAATGGCTATTATTTAGCCAAAAAATGCTAAAATTTGTGAGCATTATAACGAAAAAAAGCCTTTTTTCTATTAATAAGCGCGTGAAATATTGTAAACTAACGCACTAGTCTTTAATCACGAGATGGATTATGTTAATCAATAAAACCAAACGAGCTGAACAAAATTTAAATAATTTGCCATTCCTTGCTTTGCAAGCTGAGCAAATTGAATTTTTGGGTAGCCCGGCTGAATTTAAAACTCAAATTATTGAATTAATCAGAAACGCAAAAAAACGTATTTATGTCACCGCACTTTATTGGCAAAAAGATGAAGCGGGGCAGGAAATCCTCGATGAAATTTATCGCGTGAAGCAAGAAAATCCACATTTGGATGTAAAAATTCTCATAGATTGGCATCGCGCACAACGTAATTTATTAGGGGCGGTAAAATCTGCCACTAATGCAGATTGGTATTGCGAGCAACGCCAAACTTATCAGTTGCCTGATGATCCGAATATGTTCTTTGGCGTGCCAATTAATACACGCGAAGTTTTTGGTGTATTGCACGTTAAAGGCTTTGTATTTGATGATACGGTGCTTTATAGCGGTGCAAGCATTAATAATGTCTATCTTCATCAATTTGAAAAATATCGTTACGACCGCTATCAAAAAATCACTCATGCCGAATTAGCTGATTCGATGGTGAATTTCATCAATGATTACTTGTTAGATTTCAGTGCAGTTTATCCACTTGATGTCACCAACCGCCCTCGCACCAAAGAGATCCGCGGCAATATTCGCGCTTATCGTAAAGATCTTGCTCAAAATGGTGAATATTCATTAAAAAGTGCGGTGAAATTACCGAATGTTTTAAGCGTATCGCCGCTGTTTGGCTTAGGTGCGTCAGGCAATGAATTAAATCAAGTAATTGAAGATTTATTCTTGCAAGTACAAGAAAAATTGGTTATTTGTACGCCATACTTTAATTTCCCACGCACATTGCAACATAAAATAGCAACGTTATTGGAAAACGGTAAACGAGTAGAAATTATTGTTGGCGATAAAGTCGCAAACGATTTTTATATTCCACCAGAACAACCATTCAAAATGGCGGGAGCGTTACCTTATCTTTATGAAAGTAATCTTCGCCGTTTCTGTGAAAAATTTGAGACTCAAATTGAAAATGGTCAGCTTGTGGTGCGTTTGTGGCGTGATGGCGATAATACCTATCACTTAAAAGGTGTGTGGGTAGATGACCGTTATATTTTACTTACGGGCAATAATCTTAACCCTCGAGCATGGCGTTTGGATGCAGAAAATGGCTTATTAATTTACGATCCACAACAACAGCTTTTAGCCCAAGTGGAAAAAGAGCAAAACCAAATTCGCCAACATACAAAAGTATTAAAACATTACACTGAATTAGAAGAATTGAGTCAATACCCAGAACCAGTACAAAAACTTTTGAAAAAATTTGCACGAATTAAAGCAGATAAATTGGTGAAAATGATTCTGTAATGCTGAATGATACTTTTTATACCTAATAATAAAGCCTTATAAAAATGATCTGCCCCCAAAAGTTGGACTAAATAACCAACTGATTAAGGTGCAGATTTTTTATGGCTATTCAACAATAGTAGTATATCGAGAAAAAATCGTTTAGATGTCGAGCAATGGAAGCTACTTTGGTGATTAAAAACAGAGTGCTACGAGAGAAAATAGTTTGATACTTTTGAGTAGTTCAAAAACGATTCTCGAGTACATTCATTATTACAATCATGAGCGTATTCAATGAGAACTGAAAAGACTAAGCCCTGTGGATTACAGAACTCAGTTCTTGATTTAATACTCTAACTTTTGATAAGCAGATCACATTAGCTGAGCTTTTTCTTTAGAATAATCCTAATTTTTTCATTTGTTCAATGACGGGTTCGACTTGAATCTCTGTCATCAAATTTTTCCCTTTTAGTTTAGTTGCCCAAGGTAGTTCAGATGACGGTTTGCCAAATTCTTTTTGGGCATTTTCTTCATATACTGATACCACGTTATCTAAATTATTATAAGGTGCAGTACGCAAAGGATTGTGATAGGCATACAAGCCAATAACGGGTGTACCTTGTGTTGTCGCAATATGGGCTGGACCAGAATCTGGCGAAAGCACCAAATCAA
The DNA here is from genome assembly GCF_059704375.1 of Haemophilus sp. THUN1690. Lineage (NCBI taxonomy): Bacteria > Pseudomonadati > Pseudomonadota > Gammaproteobacteria > Pasteurellales > Pasteurellaceae > Haemophilus > Haemophilus sp. THUN1690. The sequence goes on from NZ_AP046583.1 coordinate 7,772, forward strand.
CCTTAGAAATTAAAGCGGTAAGCTGTTTTAGGTTTGTTTTTCCTGCAATATTGGTTGGCGTGAAATGACAAAGTGCGGTAATTTTTTCGACTATTTCTAATTCACGTTTGGCTGGTGAACTGCAGAAAATTACATTGATATTATGCTGATGAGCAATATTGGCAACCTCTGCATAACGTTCGATTAGCCAATCTTTTTCTGCTTTGCTAGAACAAGGAGAAATTAATAAATTTTTACGAGAGAAATCAATAAATTGATCGGCAAATTTATAATCATCTTCTGAGATAGCTAATTCCCATTTCGGCTCTGATTTCGGTACGCCAATATATTCAGAGAAAGCCATAAATCCATCTAATACATGGGGAGATGAGGGATCTGTGATACGACGATTTACAAATAGCCATTGTCCTTCGCGAGAACGTTTTTCTCCAAATCCAATTTTGTATTTAGCGTTAATTCCTAAAGAAAGGATTGATGCACGAAATGCTGTTTGCATATTTAATAGCGCATCAAATTGTTTATTTTTTAGTTTTTTCCAGAGTAATAAAACACCTTTCCATCCCGCTTTTTTATCGTAAGGAATGAGCGTGACATTAGGAATGCCTGAAAGTAAACCCATTTCGGTTTTGCCTACAATCCAAGTAATTTCTGTTTGAGGATAATATGCCTGAATGTGCTGAACCACTGCTAAGGCATGACAGACATCGCCTACAGCTGATAATCGGAGAATACAAAGGGATTTTGGAGCTTCGGTAAAAAGTGGCATTGGCATTCCTTTCTCATTTAACTTGCGCCTATTTTAAAGTAGAATGAGTCCATTTTCTATTCATAACAACATTCCAATGCACCAATTCCAACAAGATAACCAATATTTTATCTTTAATTTTGACCGCACTTTTGAGCAATCAACCGAGTTTTTCCGAGCGGAATTTTGGCAAAAACAAGAGCGAGTGATAGGCAGTGCAAAAGGTCGAGGCATCACTTATTTCTTGCATACAGAAGATTGGTTTGGCGTAAATTGTGCGTTGCGTCATTATTATCGCGGTGGACTTTGGGGTAAACTGAACAAAGATCGTTATCGTTTTTCTACTCTTGAAACTACCCGTAGTTTTGCTGAGTTTCATTTGTTGCAACGTTTGTATGAAGCGGGGTTACCTGTGCCTAAACCGATTGCTGCACGTATTCAAAAAGGCAAGTTAGGTATTTGCTATCAAGCGGATATTTTGACCGAGAACATCGAAAACGCGCAGGATTTAACCGCACTTTTACAAGCACAAACATTGCCAAAAGAAACTTGGATGCAAATTGGTCGTTTGATTCGAAAACTACATGATTTACAGATTTGCCATACAGACCTGAATGCACACAATATTTTGCTTCAACAAACTGAACAAGGGCAAAAATGTTGGTTGATTGACTTTGATAAGTGCGGTGAAAAATCTGGAGATTTTTGGAAAGTGCAAAATCTGAATCGTTTAAAACGTTCCTTCGAAAAAGAAATTGAACGAATGAATATTCAATTTACTGAGCAAAACTGGGCTGATTTAACAGCAGCTTATTATCAATAAAAGGACTGATTATGAAACAAAAAATCGTACTTGCTACAGGCAATAAAGGCAAAGTGAAAGAAATGGCTGATGTCTTGTCTGATTTTGGTTTTGAAGTGATTGCGCAAACAGATTTAGGCATTGAAAGCCCGGAAGAAACAGGCTTAACTTTCGTCGAGAATGCGTTATTAAAAGCACGCTATGCATCAGAAAAATCAGGTTTGCCAGCTATTGCAGATGATTCAGGCTTGGTGGTTTCCGCACTTAATGGTGCGCCTGGTCTGTATTCTGCACGTTATGCTGGTGAAGAGGGCAATGATGCTAAAAACCGTGAGAAATTATTGGTAGAGCTTGCTCATGTTGCACACGATAAACGCCAAGCCAAATTTGTGAGCTGTATCGTGTTTTTACAGCATCCAACAGATCCATCCCCAATTATTGCCGAAGGTGAGTGTCATGGTGTGATTGGTTTTGAAGAAAAAGGTGAAAATGGTTTTGGTTATGACAGTTTATTCTTTAGCCCAGAACAAGGTTGCACATTTGCTGAATTAGAAACCGCTGAGAAGAAAAAAATTTCTCATCGTGCACGAGCATTGAAAGTATTAAAAAGTAAGTTATAAGCCAGTTAAATTACAATGATAAAAGGCACGCATATTTTTATATGTGTGCCTTTTTATATGGATTTTACCTATAGCGGAAAAGCAACATTATTCAGCATGTTCACTTAAAAAACCGCCACTTTGATGATTCCAAAGTTTAGCGTACAGACCATTACGCTCCAGTAATTCAGCATGGGTACCTTGTTCAACAATTTGCCCTTTATCAAGCACAATCAGGCGATCCATTGCGGCGATGGTGGATAAACGATGGGCAATGGCAATCACAGTTTTATTTTCCATCATCTTATCGAGACTTTCTTGTATTGCCACTTCTACTTCTGAATCCAGCGCGCTTGTGGCTTCATCTAACAATAGAATTGGCGCATCTTTTAACATGACACGAGCAATAGCAATGCGCTGACGCTGACCACCAGAAAGTTTTACACCTCTTTCACCCACATGGGCATCGTAGCCTTTTCTGCCTTGAGCATCAGTGAGGAGTGGAATGAAATCAGCGGCTTCTGCTCGTTCAGCTGCTAAAACCATTTCTTCATCTGTGGCATTAGGTCGTCCATAAATAATATTGTCACGAACAGAGCGATGTAGCAGCGAAGTGTCTTGAGTCACTAAGCCAATTTGGCGGCATAGGCTTTCTTGTTGCACATCTAGTACATCTTGCCCGTCAATGGTAATCGCACCTTGTTGTGCTTCATAGAAACGCAGCAACAAGTTCACAATTGTAGATTTTCCAGCACCAGAACGGCCGATCAGCCCGACTTTTTCACCAGGTTTGATGGTGAGATTGAAATGATTGAGCAATGGTTTTGTCGGATCATAAGCAAAGGTAATGTCGTTAAACTTAATTTCCCCTTGTGTCACTTGTAACGGCGATGCTTGAGGTTTATCTATAATAGTGTGAGGTTTGGTTAAAGTATTCATTCCGTCGTTTACGGTTCCGATATTCTCAAACAAACGGGCAGATTCCCACATAATCCAACGAGACAGCCCATTTACTCGTAATGCCATTGCCGTTGCCGTTGCTATTGCACCCACGCCAACTTGACCATTTTTCCATAAAATAATTCCGAGTACGGCGGTGCTTAGTGTAAGTAAAATATTAGCTGCATAGGTGAGCGTGTCCAGTGATGTGGCTAAACGCATTTGGGCGTGTACTGTCACCATAAAATCTTCCATGGAACGCTTGGCATAAGCGGCTTCACGTGAACCATGAGAGAATAATTTTACTGTAGCGATATTGGAATAAGCATCTGTAATGCGTCCTGTCATTAACGAGCGTGCGTCCGCTTGTCGTTGTGCAGTTTTTGATAATTTAGGAATGAGGGTTCGTAGGATAAAAACAAAAATCGTAATCCAAGCAATAAATGGCAGTAAGAACCAAGAATCTAATGCTGCGAGAACTAATCCTGATGTAATAAAATATACGATGACATATACAAACATATCCGCAAGTGTGAGCACTGTATCACGAACAGCCAGTGCGGTTTGCATGACTTTGGCAGACACTCTGCCGGCAAATTCATCTTGATAAAAACTCAAACTTTGTCCAAGCATTAAACGATGGAAATTCCAACGTAATCGCATTGGAAATACGCCTTGTAAGGTTTGTAAACGTACGGTAGAGGCTAAAAATCCCCACATGATGCTAACAAGTAATAGGGCAGCCATACCAATTAATAAATGACCTTTTTCTTGCCATAATGTCTCAGGCGTGAATGTTCCTAACCAATCTACAAGCGTTCCCATAAATTGGAATAATACGGCTTCCATTACACCAGTACCCACCGTTAGCACTGTCAGTAAGAGAATCCAGCCTTTCATTCCTTCCATGCTAGACCAAATAAAGCGCAATAAACCTTTTTTAGGTGTTGTTGGATTACCTTCCGGATAAGGATTTAAACGGTTTTCAAACCACGAAAAAATTTTATTAAACATATCTTTTCCTTAAAAAGAAAAGGCAACAGATGTTGCCTTTCAAAAAACTTGGCGATTATAGCGCAAAAATTCTCCAATTTATAGGCTGGCAGATTTTCTGTATTGGCTTGGTGAGAGTTGGTAGTAATTTTTGAAGGCTTTACTAAAATGCGCCTCCGATTGATACCCAACTTCTAAAGCAATAGCAAGTACGGATTGTTGGGATTGCTTTAATAAAAACGCTGCCGATTGTAACCGCACTTGAGTAATAAAACGCCCTGGCGACATACCAAGTTGTTGTTGAAAAACACGAATAAAGTTTGCACGAGACATTGCAGAAAGATCAGATAATTGTTCAATTCGCCAATCTTCTTGAGGGCGTTGTAATATCGCACCTAGCACCGCATTTAATCGCTTGTCTTGCAACGCGAGTAGCACACCGCCTGTAATTAAATTCTCTTGAATCGCATGGCGTAAAATATAAATTAAAAGCACATTCGAAAGTGCATCGACGACTGATTTTGTACCTGCATCGTTTTTTTGTGCTTCTTGTAAAAAAAGCTGAACCAAAGGATGAATCGGTGTATCACATAAATTGAGATGCAAATATTCAGGCATAGAAGCTGTGAGGAGAGCATCTTGCTGATAATAAAATGCACCGCAGAACATTTTTAAATCAGGTGTACCTTGCCCTACTTGATATAATTCAAATGTACCTTGCCAGCTTTTTTTCAATGACGCGTCCTTTGTTTTATCAGACGAATGACGCATAAAGTGCGGTTGATTTTGGGGAAGGAAAAAGATATCACCTTCCTTTAAATGAAATTGCTTTTGTCCGAGTGTAAGCCAGCATTCGCCTTGTTCAATAAGATGGAATACGCCTTTTCCTGCATCTTTTTCTTGATGGGCAACTTGCCATTCACCTTGAAATTCACAGCGAATATTAATTTCCCCACGCACTTGTGCTAAATGGATGAGTTTATCTAAATAATCCATAATGAGATGTTAGCGATAAAAATTGAGATAAATAAGCAAGTATCATAATCCAATCTGTCTATAATTTGCCACACCAGTTCGTTATTAATTCAATATATTTAGGAGAACATTATGTTTGCAGATTGGAAAGAAGAAACATCACACGTTAAAAAATCATTTGGTGCGTTAGGTAAACAATATCCAAAAATGTTACAAGCTTACCAAGCATTAGGTGCAGCAGCGGCAGAAGGCAATGTGCTTGACGCTAAAACTCGAGAACTTATCGCATTAGCAGTTGCTGTAACAACTCGTTGCGAAAGCTGCATTAGCGTACACGCAGAAGAAGCTGTAAAAGCAGGTGCAAGTGAAGCTGAAGTCGCAGCAGCATTAGCAATGTCTATCGCATTAAATGCAGGTGCTGCTTATACTTATTCTTTACGTGCATTGGAAGCATATAACGTACAGAAAGGTTAATTACCCGTCATTCCATAGAGTTAAGTTAATTAAAATTTTAATCTGCCCCTAAAAGTTGGACTAAATAACCAACTGATTAAGGGCAGATTTTTATGGCTAAATACAATTAATCCGTCAAGCAATAAGTTATTAGTTATTAGTTTTTATCTTCAAAACGGTAAAATATCTTACTTACTGGCAACCTATTCAACTTACTGAATAAGCATCAGATAATTGAAGAAAGTAATTTAACCGCTACGATGGAAAACTGTTTAAAACTTTCAAACAACTAGAAAAAACAATTCACAATACATTGCTTGTTAGAATTATAAGCATATTGGACATTATAACTAATCTGTAGATTACCCAGTTCAATCCTTGATTTAATAATCTAGCTTTTTAGGGAAAAATCACTTTTACTCTTGCGTATTATTCATCATCTAAATCTAAGGGCTCTTGCGAAAGTATAATTCCTGTCAGATCTGCGTAAATATAATCTTCTGGGAAAAAGGTTACGCCACCAAAGTTCACTGGAATATCGCTCTCACCGGCAGTGCTTTCATCTGCACTGACTGGAATTGGCGCAAGGGCATGAATACCAATATCGAGGTTTTCTAATTGCTGAATTTGGCGTACTGCACCATATACAATAATGCCTTCCCAACCATTATCAACAGCAAGTTGAGCCAATTCTGCATCAATCAAACCACGGCGTACCGCACCACCGCCATCAATAACAAGCACTCGACCTTCACCGTTTTCTTCTAATACTTCAGCAATTAATCCATTACTTTCAAAGCATTTTACCGTAGTGACTTTACCGTAAAAATTACTTACGCCACCAAAGCTTGAAAAAATTGGCTCCACTACATCTACTTGTTCTGCATAAAGATCGCAAAGTTCTGAAGTATCAATAAACATAACTTTCCCCTATCGATTGTTGAAATTTTGTTTGCTTTAGTATATGCCGATTTAGCCGATAAGCAAGCCTAAACTAAACAAGATATTGATTAATAACGAAATCATAGACATTTGAGCCAACATTGGACGCAATTCACTTGGCTGCTGACTGCGATAAACAAAGATCGCATGTTTAGCTAACAATGGCATTGCCAATACAAATAAATAATTTGTCCAAGAAATGGCCGTTGCTACCGCAAATGCTAAATAACATAGGGCGGCCACACTTAATAAAATACAATGATAAACACGCCCTTTATACGCACCTAAACGGACGGCTAGGGTATTTTTGCCCGCTTTCGCATCCTGTTCAATATCGCGTAAATTATTGATATTTAATACCGCACTCGCCAATAAGCCAGAACCAATAGCAGGCAAAATAATGTGGCTATCAATACTGTGAGTTTGCAAATAATAAGTGCCACCAACACCAAGCAAACCAAAAAATACCAATACAGAAATATCGCCCAATCCCATATAGCCATAAGGTTTTGCCCCAACCGTATAAGTAATGGCTGCAACAATAGCTAAAATGCCAAGCCCAGCGAAAGCGAATAAATCCGAGAGAGTTTCATAAGCAATACCAATCAAGAAACTTCCTGAAAGAAAACTTGCCACCACCATTAGAATTAATCCCCATTTCAGTTCTTTTGCTGAAATGGCGCCTTTTTGAATGCCACGTAATGGCCCAATACGCTCTTCAGTATCTGAACCTTTTTGATGATCCCCATAATCATTGGCAAAATTAGAAAGCACCTGCAATAAAATTGTTGTGAGTAAACAAAGCGCCATTACAAGCCCATTAAAACCTTGTGGATTCGCCCAATAACCTAATGCCGAACCCGTGAAAATCGATGCCAACGCTAAGGGCAAAGTTTTCGGTCGGGCCGTTTCCCACCACATTTTCAATTTTTCATTTGTCATTTTTTTTTGACCGCACTTTTGATTACAATAAGCCGCGTATTCTACACTAAGACACCCAATTTATGAATGATTTAACCTTATCGCCTATCGCCATTATCCACACACCTTATAAAGAAAAATTCTCCGTACCACGCCAACCTAATTTAGTTGAAGACGGTGTAGGCATTGTAGAACTCTTACCGCCGTATAATTCGCCTGAAGCTGTGAGAGGATTGGAACAATTCAGTCACCTTTGGTTAATTTTTCAGTTCGACCAAATCCAACAAGGAAAATGGCAACCCACCGTACGCCCTCCGCGGTTAGGCGGTAATCAACGAGTTGGCGTGTTTGCTTCGCGCGCAACGCACCGCCCAAATCCTATCGGTTTATCCAAAGTCGAATTACGTCAAGTAGAATGTATCAACGGTAATGTTTTTCTCCATTTAGGTGCGGTGGATTTAGTGGATGGCACGCCGATTTTCGATATCAAACCCTATATTGCCTATGCGGATAGTGAGCCAAATGCGCAATCGAGCTTTGCTCAAGAAAAACCACCTGCAAAATTGACTGTTGAATTTACCGAGCAAGCCAAAAGTGCGGTAAAAAAACGAGAAGAAAAACGACCGCACTTAAGTCGTTTTATTCGCCAAGTGCTAGAGCAAGATCCTCGTCCAGCCTATCAACAAGGTAAACCGAGTGATCGTATTTATGGTATGAGTTTGTATGAATTTAATGTGAAATGGCGAATTAAAGCAGGTACACTGAATTGTGTAGAAGTGATTGAAATAGAAAAAGACAAATAGATGTAATATGTAAATAAGGCAGGGAATCCCTGCCTTAGTCGATTTAAATGCCTTATTTTAGGAAAAACTGCCCTTTAGCTAATTTAATAACTGTCATTAGAACTAATAAGCCAATCATTAAATTCGAGAAAACAAAGGCAAAAATAGACACGCCTTGTAAAACATTACCATCATAGAAAGCGATAGCACTGTTTGCCATAGACGCCAATCCGAATGAGAATCCCCATAAGCCAATGTTAAGTCCTTTTTCCACAATCCAAGGGAATAATCGCAATAAGAAAAATAATTGCAAGAATCCATATCCCCAAAGGATTTTAACTAAAGTATCCACTTCGCCATGATTGAGTGACAAATAAGCGGATGCGCCCACAAATGCAGGGGCCAGAATAATGCCCATTGTGGCTCTAAATGGCGGCTCAAGAGATGAAATTCGCAAATGTTGTAATAATACGGGCTCAAAAATAATCCATGCAACCATTCCAGCACCGAAGAACAAATAACCTAAATCATGGTAACCAAGTAATGCCAATGAACTTGCACTTGTGAAATTTGCCGCTACCGCAGGCAAATAAAACGGAGGGCGAGTAGATTTTTGTTCAAATACACCACCTTGCCATAATTCACTGATACGCAATGATGAGAAAAGTAACTGTCCTACAGTACCAACCCAAATCATCACTTCAGCTATTAAAGGATTCCAACGATAAATAATATCGCCCACTAACATGGTTGTAATAGGAATCAACGCAATAAAGGAAAAGCGAACTGGGCAATGATACTCTGCACGAACTTCATCAAAGTAATAACGAAGTTTATACGCATACATTAAAATAAATAAAATCCAGACCGCACTTGCTACGATGCCAAGAACATCACTTACCATTCTTGCAGCAGGAAATAAGTTTTCTAGATGAAGCCAAGCCAAAGATAAAGCGGCTAAACCAAGAGGAATACCGAAATATCCCGTTGGAAGAGGAAAAGGTTTTGTTGTACTCATAATATTATCCTTATTTTGAAAAATTTGAGCGAAGTGTAGCACAGCCATCAACAACAGACTTTTCTAAAAATCTCAAATTTTTGTGAAATTTCTATAAAGAAACACACTTATTGTTCTGGAATAAAATGTCTACTAATTTTCATACAAATAAAAAACCCGAACTTTCATTCGGGTTTTCTTATATAGGGAATTAATTATTCCGCATCATCTGCCATATTAAGCATTTCAGCTAAGTTTGCACTTGCATCGTCTGCAGTCATGACAAATTCATCAGCGATAGCAGCTTCATCTTCTTCAGATAATTTCGCTACGACATCATCTACTAAACGATGTTTGTGACGATTTTGATGATACGCAAAACCTGTACCTGCAGGAATTAATCGACCTACGATTACGTTCTCTTTCAATCCACGTAATTCATCACGTTTACCTGCCACTGCTGCTTCGGTAAGAACACGAGTAGTTTCTTGGAACGATGCGGCAGAGATGAAGGATTCAGTCGCAAGAGACGCTTTGGTGATACCCAATAATTCGCGCTCAAACTCAACTGGTGGTTTGCCTTCTGCTTCACGTTGACGGTTAACGATTTTCACGCGAGCGACTTCGACTTGTTCCCCTTCAAGGAATTCAGAGTCGTAAGCTTTGGTAATTACCGCTTTACGTAACATTTGACGAACGATAACTTCGATATGTTTATCGTTGATTTTTACCCCTTGTAAGCGGTAAACATCTTGCACTTCGTTCACGATGTATTCAGTTACTGCACGCACGCCACGTAAACGTAAAATATCATGTGGTGTTTCAGCACCATCAGAAATTACGTCACCACGTTGTACCATCTCACCTTCAAATACGTTGAGCTGACGCCATTTTGGAATCATTTCTTCGTAAGTTTCACCTTCCGCAGGAGTAATTAATAAACGGCGTTTACCTTTGGTTTCTTTACCGAAAGATACGATACCAGAAATTTCAGCCAAAATAGCAGGCTCTTTTGGTTTACGCGCTTCAAATAAATCCGCAACGCGTGGTAGACCACCGGTAATATCTTTAGTACCCACGGATTCTTGCGGAATACGTGCTAATGGTTCACCCACTTTTACTGCTGCGCCATCGTCTAAACTTACGATTGCTTTACCAGGTAAGAAGTACTGTGCAAGAACATCAGTTTCAGGTAAGAAAATATCGTTGCCATTTGCATCAACCAATTTAATGGTTGGACGTAAATCTTTACCAGCTGTAGCACGTTCACCCACATCTTGAACCACGATTGATGATAAACCTGTTAATTCATCAGTTTGACGCGTTACAGTTAAGCCATCAATAATATCAACGAATTTCACAAAACCAGATACTTCAGAGACAACTGGCATTGTATGTGGATCCCAATTTGCGATAGTTTCACCAGCCGTTACATCTTGACCGTCACCTTTGCTTAACACCGCACCGTAAGGCACTTTATAGTGTTCTTTAGTACGACCAAATGCATCGGTAATAGTTAATTCAGTATTACGAGATGTTAATACTAATTTACCTTCATCATTAGTAACGAATTTCGCATTCATTAAATGTAATGTACCAGTGTTTTTAACTTGTACACTAGATTCTTTCGCTGCCGCAGATGCCGCACCACCGATATGGAACGTACGCATGGTTAACTGTGTACCCGGCTCACCGATAGATTGAGCAGCAATAACACCCACAGCTTCACCTTGGTTAATTAAATGACCACGCGCAAGATCACGACCATAACATTTCGCACATACACCAAAATCAGTATCACAAGTTACAACAGAACGTACTTTTACGCTGTCTACAGAGTTTGCATCCAACACATCACAGAGTTTTTCATCTAATAACGTGTTACGAGGAATTAATACTTCTTCTGTACCTGGTTTTAAAATATCTTCTGCCGCTACACGACCTAACACTAATTCACGAAGTGGCACTTTTTCATCACCACCTTCGATTAATGGGGTCATGACTAAGCCTTCGTGCGTACCACAATCATCTTCTACGATCACTAAGTCTTGTGCTACATCAACTAAGCGACGAGTTAAGTAACCTGAGTTCGCGGTTTTTAATGCGGTATCCGCTAAACCTTTACGCGCACCGTGGGTTGAAATAAAGTACTGTAATACGTTCAAACCTTCACGGAAGTTCGCTGTAATTGGAGTTTCGATGATCGAACCATCTGGACGAGCCATCAAACCACGCATACCTGCTAACTGACGAATCTGTGCTGCGGAACCACGCGCACCAGAATCAGCCATCATAAAGATACTGTTAAAGGATGCTTGTTTTTCAGGATTACCTTCGCGATTGATGACTTCTTCTTGAGATAAATTTTCCATCATCGCTTTCGCTACGCGCTCATTCGCCGCGGCCCAAATATCGATTACTTTATTATAGCGTTCGCCAGCAGTCACAAGACCTGATTGGAATTGCTCTTGGATCTCAGCCACTTCTTCTTCCGCTGCAGAAATAATTTCGTATTTCTTCGCTGGAATTTCCATATCATCAATACCAACTGATGAACCAGAACGTGCCGCATAAGCAAAACCGGTATACATAATTTGGTCTGCAAACATTACCGCTTCTTTTAAACCTAAACGACGATAAGCTTCGTTAATAAGTTTAGAAATGGCTTTTTTACCTAATGTTTGGTTGAACAATGAATAAGGCATACCTTGTGGTGCAATCATCCATAAAATCGCACGACCGATAGTTGTATCAGTCAGCGTGGTTTTCGCATCAAATTCACCAGCTTCATTCTTCACATATTCAGTAATACGTACTTTCACGCGAGAATGTAATTCGGCTTCACCTGTACGATATGCTTTTTCAGCTTCGCGCGGATCTTGCAATAACATACCTTCGCCTTTACCGTTCACTTTTTCGCGGGTCATATAGTAAAGACCTAATACCACGTCTTGTGATGGAACGATAATCGGATCACCGTTTGCTGGCGAAAGAACGTTGTTGGTTGACATCATTAACGCACGCGCTTCTAATTGAGCTTCAAGCGTTAATGGAACGTGTACCGCCATTTGGTCACCATCGAAGTCCGCGTTGAACGCCGCACAAACGAGTGGGTGTAATTGAATCGCTTTACCTTCGATTAAAATCGGTTCAAATGCTTGGATACCCAAACGGTGAAGTGTTGGCGCACGGTTCAATAGAATTGGGTGTTCACGAATAACTTCTGCAAGAATATCCCAAACGATCGCATCTTCACGCTCAACCATTTTCTTAGCCGCTTTGATTGTCGTAGCATAACCACGGCTTTCTAATTTAGCGTAGATAAACGGACGGAATAATTCCAAGGCCATTTTCTTCGGCAAACCACATTGGTGTAAGTGCAAGTATGGACCAACAGTGATTACAGAACGACCTGAATAGTCAACACGTTTACCTAATAAGTTTTGACGGAAACGACCTTGTTTACCTTTGATCATATCCGCTAATGATTTTAATGGACGACGGTTAGAACCCGTGATTGCACGGCCGCGGCGACCATTATCTAATAATGCATCAACAGATTCTTGTAACATACGTTTTTCGTTGCGCACAATAATATCTGGCGCAATTAAATCTAATAAACGTTTTAAACGGTTGTTACGGTTGATTACACGACGATATAAATCGTTCAAATCTGAAGTCGCAAAACGACCACCGTCTAATGGTACTAATGGACGTAAATCTGGTGGAAGAACTGGTAATACAGTCATCACCATCCACTCTGGTTTATTACCAGATTGAACAAATGCTTCTAATAATTTTAAGCGTTTAGTAATTTTTTTACGTTTAGTTTCAGAGTTAGTTTCTTGTAATTCTTCACGTAATTTTTCACATTCAACTTCAAGATCCATACCTTTTAAGAGGTCTTGAATCGCTTCAGCACCCATTTTCGCTTCGAATTCATCTTGCCAGCGATCTTCAGCATCAAGGTATTGTTCTTCAGTTAATAACTGGCCGCGCTCTAAGTCCGTCATACCTGGCTCGGTCACGATGTACATTTCAAAATAAAGTACACGTTCGATATCACGCAATGGCATATCTAAAAGTAAACCAATACGAGACGGCAATGATTTTAAGAACCAAATATGTGCAACTGGCGATGCAAGTTCAATGTGGCCCATACGTTCACGACGAACTTTAGTTTGAGTGACTTCAACACCACATTTTTCACAAATCACACCACGGTGTTTTAAACGTTTATATTTACCACATAAACATTCGTAATCTTTTACAGGCCCGAAGATACGCGCACAGAAAAGACCATCACGTTCAGGTTTGAACGTACGGTAGTTAATGGTTTCAGGTTTCTTCACTTCACCAAATGACCAAGAACGGATCATATCTGGGGAAGCTAACCCAATTTTAATCACATCAAAATCTTCACTGGTTTTTGACTGTGCTTTTAAAAACTTAACTAAGTCTTTCACAAATGTTCTCCTGTCGGAGTTAAAGGTTTAAAGTGCGGTTAAAAATTTCGATGTTTTTCCACCGCACTTCGGCGATTTTTCTTTCGTAAAGCGAGTGAAGCAGAAATTCTTCACTCCCCTACTGATTACTCTTCGTCTAACTCGATATTTAAACCAAGTGAGCGGATTTCTTTCATAATTACATTGAAAGATTCCGGTGTGCCTGGGTCCATGTGTTGGTTACCACTTACGATGTTTTTATACATCTTCGTACGACCATTCACATCATCCGATTTCACCGTTAACATTTCTTGTAAGGTATAAGCTGCACCATATGCTTCAAGTGCCCATACTTCCATCTCACCGAAACGTTGGCCACCGAATTGAGCTTTACCACCCAATGGTTGTTGTGTAACAAGGCTATAAGAACCAGTTGAACGAGCATGCATTTTGTCATCAACTAAGTGGTTCAATTTGAGCATGTACATATAACCTACAGTTACTGGGCGCTCGAATTTCTCACCTGTACGACCATCATATAAAGTGATTTGACCTGAAGTTGGTAATCCACCAAGTTTTAATAGCTCTTTGATTTCAGCTTCAGCTGCACCATCAAATACTGGTGTCGCAACCGGTAAACCTTTACGTAGATTTTCAGCTAAGCGCAATACTTCTTCATCTGTGAAGGTACTTAAATCCACTTTTTGTGAGCCATTACCTAAGTCATACGCTTTTTGGATATAACCACGTAATTTTTCCACTTCTTGTTTTTGTTTAAGCATTGCATTGATTTGATCACCAATACCTTTCGCAGCTAAACCTAAGTGGGTTTCAAGGATCTGACCGATGTTCATACGAGATGGTACGCCCAGTGGGTTCAATACGATCTCAACTGGTTGGCCATTCTCATCGTATGGCATATCTTCAACTGGGTTAATTTTCGAGATAACACCTTTGTTACCATGACGACCCGCCATTTTATCACCCGGTTGGATATGACGTTTCACCGCGAGGTAAACTTTAACCACTTTTAACACGCCCGGTGCAAGATCATCACCTTTGATGATTTTCTTACGTTTCACTTCAAGTTTATGTTCAAACTCTTTGCGAAGTTCTTCGTATTGCTCTGCAAGCTGTTCTAATTGATTTTGTTTTTCTTCATCTGCAATGGTTTGTTCTAACCATTTAGTGCGATCTAATTTATCTAATTGCGCGGCATCAGCACCACTAGAAATAAGAAGATTACGAACACGAGCAAATAAGCCAGCTTCTAAAATCTCTAACTCTTCAGTTAAATCTTTTTTCGCTTCACGAAGCTGCATTTCTTCAATTTCTAATGCACGTTTATCTTTTTCTACGCCATCACGAGTGAAGACTTGAACATCAATAACCGTACCTGATGTACCGTTTGGCACACGTAATGAAGAATCTTTCACATCAGAGGCTTTTTCACCAAAGATTGCACGTAAAAGTTTTTCTTCTGGGGTTAATTGAGTTTCACCTTTAGGCGTTACTTTACCTACTAAGATGTCACCACCTTTAACCTCTGCACCAACATAAACAATACCAGATTCATCAAGTTTGCTTAACGCAGACTCACCTACGTTTGGAATATCTGCAGTAATTTCTTCTGCACCTAACTTAGTATCACGCGCAACACAAGATAATTCTTGAATATGGATGGTAGTGAAGCGGTCTTGTTGTACAACACGCTCAGAAACTAACATTGAGTCTTCGAAGTTATAACCGTTCCAAGGCATGAACGCCACGCGGATATTTTGACCTAGTGCTAATTCACCTAAGTCTGTTGAAGGGCCATCTGCTAAGACTTCACCACGATTAATTGGATCGCCTAAATTCACACAAGGAATTTGGTTGATACACGTATTTTGGTTAGAACGGGTGTATTTAATTAAGTTATAAATATCGATACCCGCTTCGCCTGCTACAGTTTCGTCTTCATTTACTTTAATAACGATACGAGAAGCATCGACGTACTGAACTGTACCACCACGTTTTGCAACAACCGCAACACCTGAGTCAAGTGCGATTGGTTTTTCCATACCTGTACCAACTAATGGTTTGTCAGCACGTAATGTTGGAACTGCTTGACGTTGCATGTTCGCCCCCATCAACGCACGGTTCGCATCGTCATGCTCAAGGAATGGAATTAATGCAGCCGCGACAGATACCACTTGTTGTGTCGAAACGTCCATATAGTGAATATCTTCAGGTTTATATAAACCTGATTCACCACGTTCACCACGTGCAGTAACGAAAGCATCAGTAAAACGGTTATTTTCGTCTAAGTTTGAGTTTGCCTGTGCAATGATATAGTTTGCTTCATCAATTGCAGATAAGTATTCAATTTCTTCAGTAACTTGACCATCAACTACTTTACGATATGGCGTTTCTAAGAAACCATAATCATTAGTACGTGCAAACGCAGAAAGTGAGTTGATCAAACCGATGTTTGGACCTTCAGGGGTTTCAATCGGACATAAACGACCATAGTGGGTATTATGTACGTCACGCACTTCAAAGCCTGCGCGCTCACGAGTTAAACCACCTGGACCTAATGCAGAAATACGACGCTTGTGCGTCACTTCTGATAATGGGTTGTTTTGGTCCATAAATTGCGAAAGTTGTGAAGAACCAAAGAATTCTTTCACCGCTGCAGAAATTGGTTTTGGATTAATTAAGTCTTGCGGTGTGATTGCATCTAAATCACCTAAAGATAAGCGTTCTTTCACCGCTCTTTCTACACGCACTAAACCAATACGGAATTGGTTTTCCGCCATCTCACCTACACTACGGATACGACGGTTACCCAAGTGGTCAATATCATCCACTTCGCCGCGACCATTACGGATGTCGATCAATTTACGCATTACCGCAATAATATCTTCATTGCTTAAAGTGCCAGCGCCTTCACCTTCTGCGATCGCTAAAGAACGATTAAATTTCATACGACCGACAGCAGATAAATCATAACGCTCTGCAGAGAAGAATAAATTATTGAATAACGCTTCTGAAGATTCTGGTGTTGGTGGTTCACCCGGACGCATCATGCGATAAATTTCATAAAGCGCACTGGTTTTGTCATAAGTTGGATCTACACGTAGCGTTTCGGAAATATATGGACCGTAATCTAAATCATTAGTAAATAAAGTTTCGATCGTGGTATAACCTGCTTGCGCTAATTTTGCAAGAGTCTCTAAAGAAATCTCACCATTTGCAGGGCAAATAATTTCGCCAGACTCTAAATCAACATAATCTTTCGACGCAACTTTACCTAAAATATATTCAGAAGGTACAACGACTTGTGAAATTTTATCTTTTTCTAATGCTTTGATATGACGTGCGGTAATACGACGACCACGTTCAACATAAACTTTGCCATTTGCTTCAATATCAAAAGAAGCTGTTTCACCACGTAAACGTTCTGGCACTAAAGTCATTAACAATTTATCGCCAGCGATTTCAAAGGTAATTTTATCAAAGAATAAGTTTAAGATTTCTTCAGTGGTATAGCCTAATGCACGAAGAATGATTGTTGCCGGTAATTTACGACGACGGTCAATACGAGCAAATAAGTTATCTTTTGGATCGAATTCAAAATCTAACCAAGAACCACGGTAAGGGATAATACGTGCGTTATAAAGCACTTTACCTGAAGAATGAGTTTTACCTTTGTCAGAATCAAAGAATACACCTGGACTACGGTGTAATTGTGAAACGATAACACGCTCGGTGCCATTAATTACGAAAGTACCGTTATCAGTCATTAATGGGATTTCACCCATATAAACTTCATTTTCTTTAATATCTTTAACTGCGCGTGAAGAAGATTCTTTATCGTAGCTCACTAAACGTAATTTTACACGTAAGCCTGCTGCATAAGTTGATCCACGAATTTGACACTCACGTACATCAAATTCAGGTTCTTCTAAACGATAATCTACATATTGTAATTCTGTATAGCCATTATTGCTTACAATAGGGAATACAGAACGGAATGCCGCTTCTAAACCTTGCTGACCTTCAGGATCTTTTTGAATAAATTTATCAAAAGAATCCAACTGAATGGTTAATAAATAAGGAACATTTAAAACTTGCGGACGTTTACCGAAATCTTTACGAATTCGTTTTTTTTCAGAATAGGAGTAACCCATTGGTTTTCCTCTGCTAACTGTTCAGTGACCTAGCCACAAACTAACTGTGACGTGAATGACCGTTAAAATGACCGCACTCTGAACCTTACTTCTATAGTGGGGTGACAACTCAAATTACATAGGACGACAACTTGAGCAAAACAACGACAAATAACGGTGAATTTATCATTGTATAGATGTGCTTTCTATCAAAACACGGTTAAATTAAACAATAAAAGGTCAAAATTGATTAAAAATCAATCTAAATCTTTGCTAATTTTAAGGCGGTAAATTTTAAATGAATGCAGCTTTCTCGTCAAGTTTAAAACTTATGAATAAATTTTATGAATAAATTTTATGAAATAAAAAACCGCACTTTAAAAAAGTGCGGTTTAAAATCTATCAATTCTTTAAATTATAAAGAAGTTTGATCAACAGCAACACCTGCACCCATAGTGGTAGAGATGCTTACTTTCTTGATGAAGATACCTTTAGCTGTAGTTGGTTTTGCTTTGTTTAAAGCTGCCAATAATGCTTGAAGGTTTTCTTTTAATTGAACTTCAGAGAAGTTTGCTTTACCAATAGTGGTGTGGATGATACCGTTTTTATCATTACGATAACGGATCTGACCAGATTTAGCATTTTTAACTGCTTCAGCAACGTTTGGAGTTACAGTACCCACTTTAGGGTTTGGCATTAAACCACGTGGGCCTAATACTTGACCTAATTGACCAACAACACGCATTGCATCAGGAGAAGCGATAACAACATCAAAGTTCATTTCGCCTTTTTTGATTTGCTCTGCTAAATCTTCCATACCTACTAAATCAGCACCAGCTTCTTTAGCTGCATCTGCGTTAGCACCTTGAGTGAACACAGCTACGCGTACTTCACGACCAGTACCGTGTGGTAATACAGTTGCACCACGAACGTTTTGGTCAGATTTACGAGGATCGATACCTAAGTTTACTGCAACGTCAACACTTTCAACGAATTTAGCGGTTGCGAATTGTTTTAATACCGCGATCGCTTCGTTGATTTCGTATGCTTTAGTAGAATCTACGCCAGCTTTGATTGCTTTCATTTTTTTAGTCAATTTAGCCATCGTATTATTCCTCCACCACTAAGCCCATAGAGCGAGCAGTACCAGCAATTGATTTCATTTTGGTTTCGATAGACGCGCCAGTCATATCTGCTGCTTTAGTTTCAGCGATTTGACGAACTTGATCTAAAGTTACTTTACCCACTTTATCTTTGTTCGGTTTACCTGAACCAGATTTGATACCTGCAGCTTTTTTCAATAATACTGCTGCTGGTGGAGTTTTAGTTACGAAAGTAAATGAACGGTCTGCATATACAGTGATAACAACTGGAATTGGTAAACCTTTTTCTAAGCTCTCAGTACGAGCGTTGAATGCTTTACAGAATTCCATGATGTTCACACCTTGTTGACCTAATGCAGGACCAACTGGTGGTGATGGGTTTGCCATACCAGCTGCAACTTGCAACTTAACGTAGGCTTGGACTTTTTTTGCCATTTTAGTTTTCCTCTAATTGGGTAATAACGCTATTAAATAGCTCCCCGATAATTTTCAGTGCAACATTCATTGCACCACACAAAAATATGAGCCGCGAACGGCTCATAATGGGCGCGGATTATATTAAAAGTACGGTTGTTTTTCAAGCACTTCTTAAATCCACTATAAGAAATTATTGTGCATCACCAATTAAGACTGAATCCAATGCAATTTCAATCATATCATTGAATGTTAATTGGCGTTCTTCCGCAGTCGTTTGTTCATGCGTACGAATGTGATCAGATACGGTACAAATCGTTAATGCTTTTGCACCATATTCTGCAGCTACACCATAAATTCCAGCGGCTTCCATTTCCACGCCTAAAATGCCGTATTTTTCCATTACATCGAACATTTCAACATCAGGTGTATAGAATAAATCCGCCGAGAATAAATTACCTACACGAACGGCCTTGCCTTTTGCTTTTGCAGCTAGAACAGCGGCTTGTACCATATCGAAGTCAGCAATAGCTGCAAAATCGTTATCTTTGAAACGAATACGGTTTACTTTTGAATCGGTACATGCACCTAAACCGATAATTACATCGCGCACTTTTACGTCCATACGAACAGCACCACAAGAACCTACACGGATAATTTTTTTCACACCGTATTCGGTGATTAATTCTTTCGCGTAAATAGAGCAAGATGGAATCCCCATACCATGGCCCATAATAGAAATCTTACGACCTTTATAAGTCCCAGTAAAACCAAGCATATTACGAACATTTGTTACTTCTACTGCATCTTGCAAAAACGTTTCTGCAATGTATTTTGCACGAAGTGGATCGCCTGGCATTAAAACAACATCAGCAAATGCACCTTCAGGCGCGTTAATATGTGGAGTCATAATTTTCCTTCCTTTTTTCAAATATAAAAATAAAAAGTGCGGTCATTTTTCACCGCACTTATCCGAGAATTAAAGCGCTGCAGCACCGAGACCAATGAACAAGCCAGCAATCGTTGCACTCATTAAGTTTGCTAAAGTACCCGCGATTACCGCTTTTAAGCCTAAACGAGCAACATCACTACGACGGTTTGGCGCCATTCCACCTAAACCACCGATTAAGATTGCAATTGAGCTGAAGTTAGCAAAACCACAAAGTGCGAAAGTAATAATTGCTTTGGTTTTTTCAGTTAATACAATCGCAGAATCTGGTTGCAAGTATTTTGCAAATTCGAGGTAACCTACGAATTCGTTAACCGCTAATTTCATACCGATCATTTGTCCTGCGATACCCGCTTCGGTACCGTCAGTTACACCGATTAAGTATGCTAATGGTTTAAAAATTAAACCAAAGATAGATTGTAAAGTTACGTCGCCATAGCCGAACCAGCCACCAACGCCACTTAAAATACCGTTAATTAATGCAATTAAACCAACGAATGCGATTAACATTGCACCTACGTTTAAGGCAAGTTGCATACCTGCACTCGCCCCCCCCGCCATTGCTTCAAGTACGTTAGTTGGTTTTTCTGAATCATTGTCTTCTGGTTGTTTATCAGAGAATTGTTCTGTTTGTGGGAACATTAATTTCGCAAATAACAAACCTGCTGGTGCCGCCATAAATGACGCAGCGATTAAGTATGTCAATGGCACGCCCATTCCAGCATAACCCGCCATTACTGAACCCGCGATAGATGCTGTACCACCTACCATGATGGCAAATAATTCAGATTGGGTCATATTTTTAATGTAAGGACGAACCACCAATGGTGCTTCAGTTTGACCAACGAAAATATTAGCCGCAGCGGACATGGATTCTGCTTTTGACGTACCCAATGCTTTTTGCAATGCACCACCCAATACTTTAATCACCACTTGCATAATACCAAGGTAATAAAGCACAGAAATTAAGCCAGAGAAGAATACAATAATTGGTAATACTTTCACTGCAAAAATGAAACCTGAAGGTTTGCTTGGATCAGCTAAACCGCCAAATACAAAGTTAATACCTTCGTTACCGTAAGCAATAACATTTGATACTGCATCAGCAGTTGCACCAAGTGCTTGTTTACCTGCTGGCACATATAAAATAAGGGCGGCAAATCCAACTTGGATTGCTAACGCCCCGAGCACGGTTCTGATACTAATCGCTTTACGATTATTGGAAAGTAACACGGCAATAGCGATTAATACGACCATTCCCAAAATGCTGCTTAACACACTCATTTGATTCCCCTAGATTGGTTAAATTAATAAAAAATCGGCTTATTCTACTTGTTTTCTCACAAAAAGTCGGGGGTTTTCACCGCTCTTTTTTGTAAACGACTACAAAATAGTCAAAACCTTGTTAATTCCACATTGACGCGCATAAGCAGCCAATGCATTAGTTTCTTCCGCACTTGGAATATGCGTTGATAACCCAGTTTCATCGCGCGCACCTTTACTATGCACGCGGATAATTTTTAATGCCACATCAGGATAATTTCGTAAAAGTAGCGCAACTTTGCTCACCAAATGTTCAGCATCAAAAAAATGCTTTAAAAAAACTAACCGCACTTCTTCCACTTTATTTACCGGCAACAAGGCAGCCAGATTTTGTAAATTTCGCTCAAGTTTATCGTTTTTTATGTGTAAACGTTCCGGTATCACTTGCTGTGGCACGATTCCTGTTTGATTTTGTCGGTCAAAACAGAGCGTTTGTAAACCTGCGCCTTCTCCTTTCAGATCGAATAAAAATTTATCAGTGACATCGATTAACGAACGAATACGATCAAACTCAAAAAAGCCACTACTATCCAAATAACAGGTTAATCCCTGCGAACGTAAAGCCTCAAAGAGCGGCACCAGTTTTTTGTGATGGATAGTCGGTTCACCGCCTGAAATTGTTACGCCACGAATAAATGGAACCGCCTCCATAACCTGTTCATACAAATACTGCAAACTAACCAATTTCGCATTTTCCGTATAACGAGGAATAGTTTCCGGATTATGGCAATACAAGCAATTTAGCTTGCAACCTTGCAGAAAAATACTCGAACGGTTGCCTTGCCCCTCTACATTTGAAAAAGGAATAATCCGATGTAACGGCACAAAAATCTCAGAAAGTGCGGTCATTTTTCCAATTATTTTTCAGCAGTGACATCTTTTTCATCGCGTAATTGGCGATCAAACACGTTGGTACATTCATCTGTACCCGAGCCATACCAAGTCGTATCGCGTAATGCGACTTCGCCTTTACGGTATTTTTCAACTTCGCTTTTCTTCACCAGATAACCTGTAACACGAATTAAATCTGTATTTTTCAAATAGGTGGTAATGTAGCGATAGCCCAAAGAGAATGCACCATCAATAATATCCACCACCGCATCGCAGTGATCCACATAGGTTTGATCAAAGGCGAATAAATCCCCTGTACCAGATGGGAAATATTTATGGAACGGTGCAGACTGTTTCAAATGCGCAAGTAACGTTGGTTCTTCGCCTACACGAATACGGTGAGCCGGTGCGTTGCGTTTGTCTTCTTCGTGGTTACTTGCGCCAACTTGCGCATGTAATAAATAACGATTGCCAGTGCGTTCTGCATAAACCCCTTCATGTGCATCAGTGATTTCTTTAAGTTTATCCATAATTGCTGTCGCAATTTCATCACCACGAGCACTTTTACCAAAGGTTTCATTTAATCCTTCACATTGCAATAAATGGTTTGCTGCATCTGCCAAGCCCACAATTGCAAACATTCCCGTAAAATTAGTGCGTTTGATAAAGCCTTCTTTTTCGAGGAATGAACTGTTAAAGAAATTACTTTCTTCCACTACAAATTTGTGTCGTTTATCCATCGTTGAAAGAGCACATTTCGCCACACGTGGTAATAATTCATTCAGCATTTCATCCGCACTTTTACACGCGCGAGCAATCGTGCCTAGACGTAAACGCGTTAATGTGTAAGCACCGCCACATTCAGGCAGTGCGTTATAGCAACTTGCTACGCCGTATTCTTCACCTAGATCGGAAATATAATAAGCATCGTTTGCAAAAGATGGTTTAGAAACTAATAAACAGGCTTTTGCTGCAAGTTCAGCAAACTCACGGCTTGTTTTGGATTTATCATAACGAATGGTCATATTCGGTGTTGGCGCTTCAAGCTCAATCACTGCGCGTAAAATCAAGCGGCCCGCTTTCGTATCATAAGGTCCAATATTGGCATGACAGAATGAATCAGGCACAGTTTTGTCGATATGATTTAAGAAACGTTTAATTTTGATGTAGTCTTTTTCTTCATCAGTAATGAAAGGTTCAAGCAATACATCAAGACGGCCAACATAAACGGGATAAGTTGTGATAGATGGTACGTGAGAGTAAAGAATCAATAATCCATCAAGTGCCTCATCAAGATCTTTTGGTGGCGGCAACTCTAAAAATTCACAGCCCTTTTGGATATACACATTGTAATCAGGCAGGATATAACGAGGACGATAAATGGCGTAACCTTCACATAAATCACAGATCATCTGATTCTGTAAAAAGCCCCATTCTTCATCGGTATAACCAAGCAAATCTCGAGGATCAAATAAACGCTCGGCAATATTGCCTAATGTCATTAATTTTTGATGATAAGTCAGATTATTGGCTTTTACAGTATCGAGAATATCTTGAAGTGAAGCTAACATAACGTCCCCCTTTGAAAATGGTTTTATATTGTACGCAATGGTAACAAAATAGACAATTTTGAAAATGTGAGCGAGATCACATTTTCAGAAATAAAAACTGAAGCAAACGGTTAACTAGTAAAATAAGAAAGATCTAAATTTAGATAAGTGAAAAAAGATTTTGACTGGCAGAATAATGAAGCTCCGCCAGTTTTAATTTGATTGGTGAATTTTAAATGTTACGGCTTGAATAACACATTTTCTTAACAAAAGGGATTATCTCTTGTAATGCTTGTTGAATAGAAATTAGCCCAAGATTCATTTGAGTCTCTTTTCCTGCGGGTGGACAAAATGCAAGATACTTATCGACATCATTAATCGGTTTCCAGCGTCTCGGCTGAGAAGAACGGCTATTTGGATAAAATCCGATAGTCGGAATATTAAACGCACTACTCAAATGCAATGGCCCAGTAGATCCCGCAATAAATAAATCCGCACAAGCTAAAGAATGAGCAAAATCCACTAAACCTTTATTCTTATCGTAAATGACTACACGTGAATCATCCACCAAATTTGCCAATTCATGGGCTTTTTCACTTTCGCCAGGCCCTGCTGTCAGCACAACATTGCAATCAAACTCAGCCAATAAGCCTTTAATTAAATCTGCATATTGCGCTAAAGAAAGATTCGTTGCTGAGCCACCAGAACCACTATGCACAAAGATCCATTTTTTATTTGCGAAAAGCCCTAAATGCTCTTGCAAGAAAATTCGTTGATTTTCCACCGCACTTTTCTCAAAGGTTAAATAAGGCGGTTTAGGTTCAACAACTGGCATATTATGCTTTTGTAAAAAAGCACGAGCGAGATCTTGATTATACTCGGCTTCCGATTTTTCAGAACGAGAACGGCGTTGTGTTAAACGGTGATTATAGAGAATTTGAACCCATTTAGTCGCAGGTGCAAGGCGATATTTAATTCCGATTTTCCAAGCGAGTTTTCCATTATGGGTATTGGAAAAGAAACTAATCATTCCATCAAACTGCTGTGCTTTGATTTCCTGCACAAGACGATTGAAATCCGTTTTATCATTTTTTTTGCTATCAATAATGACATGATCAATAAACGGACAAACTTCCGCTAGAGGCGCTGTGTAACTCGGCACAAGTGCGGTTAATTTTAAAGAAGGATTCGATAATTTCAGCATAGCAAAAGCGGGCCATGCTTGCATAAAGTCGCCTAATTTATCGTTACGAATAACTAAGATCTTTTCCATAATTTCTCCGCTAAAATAAAAAACCGCACTCGAAAGTGCGGTCGTATTTTATGTTATTTTTGTGGATTATAAAACATCAACACAATTTAAGTCTTCGAAAGATTGCTCTAAGCGTTTAGACATAGATTCTTCCATTTTACGTAGCCATACACGTGGATCGTAGTATTTTTTGTTTGGCGCATCTGGGCCTTCAGGGTTACCTAATTGACCTTGAAGATAAGCTTCATTTGCTTTATAGAAGTTCAAAATACCATTCCAAGATGCCCATTGAGTATCGGTATCAATGTTCATTTTGATTGCACCGTAGCTAATTGCTTCACGGATTTCTTCGCGGCTAGAACCAGAACCACCGTGGAAGACGAAGTTAATTGGTTTCGCAGGAAGATTACGTTCTTTGGCAACAAACTCTTGTGATGCACCTAAAATAGATGGTTTTAATTTTACGTTACCTGGTTTATACACGCCATGTACGTTACCAAATGCTGCAGCAACCGTAAAGTTAGGACTTACTGGATTTAATTGGTCGTAAACATAAAGCACGTCAGATGGTTGAGTATATAAACGAGACTCATCAACACCAGAATTATCTACGCCATCTTCTTCACCACCGGTAATACCGATTTCGATTTCAAGGGTCATCCCCATTTTATCCATACGAGCGAGGTATTCACGGCAGATTGCCATGTTTTCTTCCATTGGCTCTTCAGAAAGATCAAGCATGTGAGAAGAGAATAATGGACGACCAGTTTCTGCGAAGTGTTTTTCACCCGCTTCAAGTAAGCCATCGATCCATGGAAGTAATTTTTTCGCAGCGTGGTCAGTGTGAAGAATAACAGGAACACCGTATTCTTTCGCTAAAGTATGAACGTGTTTCGCTCCAGCAATCGCACCAAGCACATCAGGACGAGCACCACTTGCAGGTTTAACGCCTTTACCTGCATAGAACGCAGCACCACCGTTAGAAAATTGAATAATAACTGGCGCTTTTACGCGTGCAGCAGTTTCTAACACGGCATTAACTGAGTCAGAACCTACGCAGTTTACTGCTGGGATAGCAAAGTTATGCTCTTTTGCATAAGCAAAGATTTTTTGCACATCTTCACCTGTTACGACACCAGGTTTCACGATATCTAATAATTTAGCCATACTTGTGTTTCCTTTTTATGTTTAGCGGGACAAGCCCGCAATTTGAGAATTTTTTGACTTTTTATTGATGGCGATATTTTAATGTTCGCCATCGATATGTCACATAGAAAAAGTGCGGTTAGTTTTTCGCACGTTTTTCAAGAATTTCTACTGCTGGTAATACTTTGCCTTCTACGAATTCTAAGAACGCACCGCCACCCGTTGAAATGTAAGAGATCTTGTCTGCAATACCGAATAAATCGATAGCTGCTAAAGTATCACCGCCCCCTGCGATAGAGAATGCATCGCTGTTTGCAATCGCGTGAGAAATGATTTCAGTCCCTTTACGGAAGTTAGGGAACTCAAATACGCCAACAGGACCATTCCATAAAACGGTTTTTGCATTTTTGATGATCTCTGCTAATTGTGCTGCAGATTTATCACCGATATCGAAGATAGATTCGTCATCTTTTACTTCAGTCACTGATTTTTCTGTTGCAGGTGCAGTTTCAGAGAATTCAGTACCAACACGTACATCAACTGGAACTGGAATATCAGTGCTTGCTGCTAATTCTTTTGCTACAGGGATTAAATCTGCTTCATATAACGATTTACCCACATTGTGGCCCGCTGCTGCAATGAACGTATTTGCAATACCACCGCCTACGATAATTTGGTCAGCAATTTTTGAAAGAGAGTTTAATACTTCTAATTTAGTGGAAACTTTAGAACCGCCTACAATCGCGACCATCGGACGAGCAGGCTCTTTTAATGCTTTGCCTAATGCATCTAATTCTGCAGCAAGTAATGGACCTGCACAAGCAACCGGTGCAAACTCCGCTACGCCGTAAGTTGATGCTTGCGCACGGTGAGCGGTACCGAAAGCATCCATCACGAATACATCACAAAGTGCGGCATATTTTTTACCTAACTCAGGATCGTTTTTCTTCTCACCTTTGTTCACGCGAACGTTTTCTAAAACAACGATTTCACCTTCTTTAACATCCACACCGTTTAAATAGTCTTGTTCTAAACGAACGTTAAAGCCTGCGTTTTTTAAGTAATCAACAACTGGTTGTAAAGAATCTTCTGGTTTGAATTCACCTTCAGTTGGACGACCTAAGTGAGAAGTTACCATCACTTTCGCGCCTTTTTCTAAGGCTAATTTTAAAGTAGGAATGGTCGCACGAATACGCGCATCTGAGGTCACTTTGCCATCTTTTACTGGCACATTAAGATCCGCACGGATAAATACACGTTTACCGGCTAAATCTAAATCGGTCATTTTGATTACTGACATAATCTATCCTCTTGTTAAGTTAAAATTAAAATTGAAAACTTTTCGTATTATACCTACTTCGCGCTAGGTTGTAACGATTTAGATCAAAGAAATTCTTATTTGCTTTGGCAATTCATTACCTGCCATTTTTTATCATAACAAATGAATAATTCGTTTTGACTTGCACCTAAATAAGCATTTTTTAATTGTGGATTATGCTGTTTCATCCAACGAAAAAGTTCATTACGGCTTAAATGTTGATTCGGTAATTTTAATGAGCTAAATAAATCCTGCTCCTTATCAAAATATTGCTGGGCAGAATCAAACGCACAGCTACCATGTTTTTCCCATTCACCTTGCAATAATTGTTCACCTGGTGAAATAGCCAAATATTGTGCTAATAAATCTTTTGGCAAGGCTGGTAAATCGCCCTTGCAAAAACGTGGATGATCCGTTACTGAAAGTGCATTTGCATTTTGAGGCCATAGTCCATGAACGACCCAACCTAAAGTGCGGTTACTTCCACATTGATATTGAGAGGAGGAAGGCAACTGATTACCATATTTTTCACGCTGAATATCACAAAATCCAGGCGACCAAGATAATGCCAACATATAATAATCGACAGGCGACTTTGCATTTTGCCCGATAGGATCATTACGCATAATCACATCATAATTGGCAAAAACATTCGGATTTTTCACCGCACTTTTTTCAAGATCCGTCCGCTTTGTCTCAAATTTAGGCTCAAATGCTTTTGTTTGCTTAGTTTGTTCAATTACGGGAGAAGGTGATTGATTTTTAGTTTTGGTTGAATCGGTAAAATACTGCCAAATTGCTAATACAACGAGGACAATAAGCGAAAGGGTGGAAGTGAATTTTTTCATAAATTTTGTTTAGTTTTTGTCAATCAAGTTTTTGTCGGCTATAATTCGCCGCTTTCAACTTTCTATTAAGGATCACAATGGCATTACTCATCACTAGCAAATGTACCAACTGCGATATGTGCTTACCAGAATGCCCAAACGAAGCCATTTCCATTGGCGATGAGATTTATGTGATCGATCCTGTACTTTGCACGGAATGTGTCGGCCATTACGACACGCCAACCTGCCAAAAAGTTTGCCCAATCACAAACTGTATTAAGCCCGATCCTGAACATCAAGAAACCGAAGAACAGCTTTGGGAACGCTTTGTGATGATTCATCATTCAGATAAATTGTAATTTTTAAAGCAACTGAAATATGACTTATTATCTTCTAAAAGAGTGCGGTTAATTTTTGAGCTTATTTTTATTATCAAAAAACTGAAATTTTTTACCGCACTTTTATCTATAAAAAGAACTACATTGAGTTACTTTTCTTCACATTATCCCGCTACGGCCGGTAAATATCCCCATTGAATTAAAAATGGAATGACCATAATCACGACGCCAATCAATAACGCAAACACCAAAGCAAAATTACCGCCAGCAACACGATATGGCAATGTTGGATTTTCAATACGTGTACGCCATGCCAAGCCAATTGGTAAAATTAAGCAATAGAACGAACACAACAAACCAGCGTAACTTAATGCAGTAATAAATCCTTCAGGATAAAACAATGCAAATACAAGTGGCGGTAAAAATGCGGCAATGGTTAATACAACGCGATTATTTGGCAAATGATAGCGTTTGAATAAATCACCTAAGCCTTCAAACACTCCAAGCATTACGCCTAAGAATGAAGTAATTAAAGCGAGTGATGAGAACACGCGAACCACTTCCCCCATAAAATGAGAGCCTGTAATTTCACGTGTTGCATTCACTAATCCATTTAGCGTTGGATCAGCTTGTAAAATACGCACAAATTCACTTTGACTTAATACACCATGGGTTGCTAACTGCCAGACTAGGTAAGCGGCTAATGGAATCGCGGTACCTATCAAAATGGCATGACGGAATTTTTCTACACTTCCACCTAAGTAGCTATTTACACTCGCCATAATGACGTGGAAGCCGAAAGAGGTAAAAAATATCGGCGCAGCAGAAACTACAAAAGCGTAATCCAAAGGCAATGCCATTAAATTATCTGTTGCCACTTTTGGAAGCATCATAAACAGTACAAAAGCAAAGGCGACTAGCTTACCAATAAATAACACGCGAGTTAAACCATCCACGCCTTTCGTTCCTACAACGACAAAAGAACCTAATACAACAGTAAAAATAATAATCGCCGTTTTAAGTGACATCGCTTCCATTCCAAAAGCAGTTGGCAAGCCTGAAAGCAGAGATCCACCACCAGTAATATAAGCGGCTGAAAGCGCATAAAGTAAAATTAACAAACTCAACGTTGCTAAAATTCGTCCCGGAACCCCAAAATATTTTTCAGCAAGCGTGGCGACACCATCATCCAACTGATCCGCTGTTTGATACACTTCTACAAACAACAATCCACTGTAAACCAACAAAGCCCACAAGCCTACGAGCAATAACACGGTATAACCAAAGCCCATGCCAGCTGATGTAAGCGGCATAGCAAGCATACCTGCTCCAATGGTTGTGCCTGCAATAATCAGTGCACTCCCAAATGTTTTATTCTGTAACATAAAATTATCCTTATAGTGTTGTGTTTGAAAACTAATTTAAAGTTGACCGCACTTTTCTTTATAGTGTAAGCGGCAAACAGAAAGGTAAGAGTCATTGCCCCCAATTTGAATTTGCGCGCCTTCTTTAATGACCTCACCTTGATCATTTAGGCGCAAAACAAAATTAGCCTTTCGGCCACAATAACAAATTGTTTTTAATTCTTCGAGTTGATCCGCCCAAGCCAGTAAATATTTACTTCCTTCAAAAAGTTCCGCTTGGAAATCTGTACGCAAGCCATAACAAAGCACAGGGATTTTGAGTTTATCTACGACATCGCTCAACTGGTAAACTTGTTGCTTGCTAAGAAATTGAGCTTCATCCACCAACACACAATGCACTTTTTCTTTTTTTAAGTGCTCATTGATTTCATCAAACAAATTAGTTTCCGAGCGAAATAAAAAGGCGTCTTGCGAAATACCAATACGCGATGTGACTTTTCCCACGCCAAAACGATCATCAATCGCAGCCGTATAAACTAATGTGTTCATATCACGCTCACGATAGTTATAGGAAGATTGCAGCAATGTCGTAGACTTACCAGCATTCATGGTGGAGTAGTAGAAATAGAGTTTTGCCATTTTTTCTCCTAAATTGCCGGTAATTCCGTCATTGCCCAACGAGGCTTAACATCAATAGCCAGATCGCTATACTGACCTTGTTTTAAACGTAAAAAACCTGTGTAAGCAATCATCGCACCATTATCTGTACAAAATTGAGGTTGAGGATAAAACACTTCGCCACCTAAATTTTGCATTAAGTGCGCAAGCGTTTCTCGGAGTTTTTTATTTGCGCTCACCCCTCCCGCAATCACTAAACGTTTATAACCTGTTTCTTTCAATGCACGCTTACATTTAATGGCAAGTGTATCCACCACCGCATCTTGGAAAGCATAAGCAATATCCGATTTAGTTTGTTCTGTTAGTTCCCCCTCGTTTTTAATTGCTTGATTAATCGTATTCGCGGCAAACGTTTTTAAACCTGAAAAACTAAAATCAAGGCCTGCACGATCTGTCATTGGACGTGGAAATGTGAAACGATTTGGTGTGCCTTTTTCTGCTAAACGAGAAAGTGCCGCACCACCTGGATAATCTAGTCCAAGTAATTTTGCTGTTTTATCAAAGGCCTCACCTGCTGCATCATCAATGGATTCGCCAATCACTTCATATTTCCCTACGCCATCTACACGCACTAATTGAGTGTGACCACCCGATACCAACAGAGCAACAAAAGGAAAGTGCGGTGAATTGTCATCAAGCATTGGCGCAAGTAAATGCCCTTCCATATGATGAACACCAATAGCAGGAACATTCCACGCATAAGCTAAAGAACGTGCAATCGTAGCGCCGACAAGCAATGCGCCAACAAGCCCAGGACCACTCGTATAAGCAATACCATCAATATCGCTCGCCGTTAACTTAGCTTCTTCCAACGCAGCTTTAATGAGAGGAGCTGTTTTACGAATATGATCGCGCGATGCCAATTCAGGAACCACACCACCATAATCTGCATGCAGGGCAATTTGAGTATAAAGTTGATTAGCAATTAATCCTTTTTCTTCATCATAAATTGCCACGCCCGTTTCATCACAGGAGGTTTCAATGCCTAAGATTTTCATTGATTTTCTTAATTTATTACCTAAAATGTTGCGCGATTTTACCCTGTTTAAGCGGTTTTAACCAGTTGAAACCACAAATATTAAGGTGAATTGGCATTCTTTCCTTTACTTTTTCCCTAAAAGTAGATTAGAATTGCGTCCTTTATTAAATTTACCATTTGCACAGTGGTGCGTTGGTGAAAATAACATTTTAAATTGCAATTAAATTAAACTCATTGAGGTGATTGGCTTATGCCTGTAATTAAAGTACGTGAAAACGAATCATTTGACGTAGCTTTACGTCGTTTCAAACGCTCTTGCGAAAAAGCGGGAATCTTAGCTGAAGTACGCGCTCGCGAATTTTACGAAAAACCAACTACAATTCGTAAACGTGAAAATGCAACGCTTGCAAAACGTCACGCAAAACGCAACGCTCGCGAAAACGCGCGCAATACCCGTTTATACTAATTTATAGTATTTTCTGACTCGAGTTAAGACAAACCGTGAATCCTTCGGACTCACGGTTTTGTTACTTTAAGCACAATAAAAATCTACGCCAAAAACGACCGCACTTTCACACCACGATCACGGAGGCTCGACAATGAAAGGTTCTATTCCACGCCCCTTTATTGATGATTTGCTGACAAAGTCCGATATTGTCGATGTGATTAACGCGCGCGTAAAACTAAAAAAAGCCGGCCGCGATTATCAAGCCTGCTGCCCTTTCCATCATGAAAAAACACCATCTTTCACGGTTAGTCAAAAGAAACAGTTTTATCATTGCTTTGGTTGTGGCGCACATGGTAATGCGATTTCCTTTTTAATGGATTATGACAAGCTTGAATTTGTAGAGGCGATTGAAGAACTTGCAGCGATGGCAGGGCTTGAGGTACCTTACGAAAAACGCACTAATAACAGCGGGAAACCTCAAGCTAATTATCAAACCAAACGAAATCTCTATGAATTAATGCAAGAGATTGCCAAGTTTTATCAAAGCCAATTGCCATTAAATACACAAGCGCAAGAATATTTACAACAACGTGGGCTTTCGTCTGAAATTATTGAGCGTTTCCAAATTGGGTTTGTACCGAATGCGATGGATACGGTACTGCGTAAATTTGGTGTTAATCGTGAAGAACAACAAAAACTCATTGAGTTAGGCATGCTTTCTCGAAATGATCGGGGTAATATTTACGATAAATTCCGAAATCGCATTATGTTTCCTATTCGCGATAAACGCGGTCGTACAGTGGCTTTTGGAGGGCGGGTATTAACGGATGAAAAACCGAAATATCTGAATTCACCAGAAACCATTACTTATCATAAAGGTAACGAGCTTTATGGTTTGTACGAAGCCTTACAAGCCAACGATGAACCAAAACAATTACTTGTTGTTGAAGGTTATATGGATGTGGTCGCATTAGCACAATTTGGCGTGGATTATGCGGTGGCTTCTTTAGGTACATCCACGACATCAGAACAAATTCAACTTATTTTTCGTTCGACTGAGCAAGTTGTTTGTTGTTACGATGGTGACCGTGCAGGGCGTGATGCGGCTTGGCGGGCATTAGAAAATGCGTTGCCTTATTTAGAAGATGGCAGACAACTCAAATTTATTTTCTTGCCAGAGGGAGAAGATCCTGATACTTACATTCGCCAATATGGCAAAGAAAAATTTGAAGAATATATCGAAAGTGCACAATCTTTAAGTGAGTTTATGTTTACTCACTTAAGCCCACAAGTTGATTTTTCTAGCAAAGAAGGGCGAGGAAAATTAGTTGCTCTGGCTGCGCCGTTAATTCGCCAAATTCCAGGAGAAATGCTGCGCTTATCGCTGCGCAATATGTTGGCTCAAAAGCTAGGAATTTTTGATCAAATGCAGTTGGAAAATCTTATTCCAAAACAATTAGAACACGCCAATACACAACAAAAAGTTGCTAATAATAAGATCAAGAAGACACCAATGCGAATGGTCATTTCATTGCTTCTTCAAAATCCTGAATTAGTAAAACGTATGTCTGAAAGCGGTGTGCAAGCATTACGTGCAGAAGCTGGTTTTGAAATTCTGGAAAAATTGACCGCACTTTGTCGCCAACGAGAAGGGATTACTACAGGGCAGATTTTAGAGCACTTCCGTGATACGTCTTACAGCAATCCCCTTGAAATACTGGCAACTTGGGATCATTTATTAGACGAAACAGAAATGATCAATGCATTTTCACAAAACTATCGTCGCTTAAATATTCAAGCCATTGAGCGAGACATTGAAATGCTTATTGCTAAAGAACGATCTGAAGGGCTTACTGACGAAGAAAAAACAGTGCTCGTTCACCTTTTGTCTGGGAAAGAACAGCAGAAAAAACAGTTAGTTAATCCACAATAACAATGATAAAATTCTAAGTTCGTAACAAGAATTATATTGCTACTATCACATCAAGCAAAACGGATATAAAAATGGAAAAAAATCAACAATCTACGGCTGAACAATATTCAGAACAAATTGAACAACTGATGGAATTAGGTCGCACTCAAGGTTATTTAACCTATGCAGAAATTAATGATTTATTACCAGAAGATGTCATCGACCCTGAATATTACGATAAGTTGCTACAAACGCTACAAAATGATGCAGGGATCCCCGTCTTAGACGAAGCCCCAGAAAGCGATGAGATGATGTTGAATGACACCATTCCAGATGAAGATGCGGTAGAAGAGGCAACCCAAATTCTTTCAAATGTAGAATCTGAAATCGGTCGAACAACCGATCCTGTCCGTATGTATATGCGTGAAATGGGAACGGTTGATCTTCTTACTCGTGAAGATGAAATCAGCATTGCAAAACGTATTGAAGAAGGAATTGATGAAGTTCAAACATCCATTGCTGCCTATCCTGAAGCTTTAAATGGGTTGCTAAAAAATTATGATGATGTGGAAAAAGGAAACTTCCGTTTAGCTGACTTAATTACAGGTTTTGTCGATCCAAATGCAGAAATAGAAGAACATAATGTCATTGATGAAAACTTTTCTGAAGACGGAGAGGAATCAGAAAGTGCAGATGTTGAAGACAATGAAGATGAAGACGAAAGCGAATCAGAATCTACATCAGATTCAAGCGAATCTGATAATAGCATCGATCCAGAGGTCGCAAGAGAAAAATTCCAACAGCTAAAAGAGCAACACAGCAAAACGCTTGCTGTTATTGAAAAACATGGTCGCTCAGGAAAACGTGCCCAGGATCAAATTGCACTGCTTGGTGAAATCTTTAAACAATTCCGCTTAGTACCAAAACAATTCGATTTACTCGTTTTATCAATGAAAGAAATGATGAAACGTGTGCGCTACGAAGAACGTCAATTACAAAAAATATTAGTTGATATTGCAGGAATGCCAAAAGATGATTTTGAAAAACTCATTATGACTAATGGCAGCAATACTGAATGGGTACAAAAAGCCTTAAAATCAAGCAAACCATGGGCAAAACGCTTACCAAAATATGAAGAACGTATCCTAGAAGCATTAAGTAACTTAGCTAGCATTGAAGAAAATACGAAACTTACCATTACCCAAATGCGCGATATCTGTGATGCAGTCGCTCGAGGTGAACAAAAAGCTCGTCGTGCTAAAAAAGAAATGGTAGAAGCTAACTTACGTTTAGTAATTTCCATCGCGAAAAAATATACGAACCGCGGTTTACAATTCCTTGACTTAATTCAAGAAGGGAATATTGGTTTAATGAAAGCTGTAGATAAATTTGAGTATCGCCGTGGTTATAAATTCTCTACATATGCGACTTGGTGGATTCGCCAAGCCATTACACGCTCTATTGCGGATCAAGCTCGTACAATCCGTATTCCGGTACATATGATTGAAACAATCAATAAACTTAACCGCATTTCTCGCCAGTTATTACAAGAAATGGGACGTGAAGCAACGCCAGAAGAATTGGCTGAACGCATGGGTATGCCGGAAGATAAAATCCGTAAAGTATTGAAAATTGCAAAAGAGCCAATTTCTATGGAAACGCCTATCGGTGATGACGATGACTCACATTTAGGTGATTTTATTGAAGATTCAACCTTAGAACTTCCTTTAGATTCTGCAACAGCACAAAGCTTAAGAGTTGCTACTCACGAAGTTCTTGAAGGCCTAACACCACGAGAAGCAAAAGTATTGCGCATGCGTTTTGGTATTGATATGAATACTGACCATACGCTTGAAGAAGTGGGTAAACAATTCGATGTCACACGTGAACGCATTCGTCAAATTGAAGCAAAAGCGTTACGTAAATTACGTCATCCTAGCCGATCAGAAACATTAAGAAGTTTCCTTGACGACTAAAAGTTACAAATAAAAAGGAGCTATAGCTCCTTTTTTATTACGTTAAACTAATAATAAAAAACCCGATCTAAGACCGGGTTTTATTTTGCCTATCTGACAAATTATTCTGCAACAACGATTACATCTAATGTTGCAAATACTTCACCGTGAAGTTGGAAACGAACATCGTGGTCACCAAGAGTACGGATTGGACCGTTTGGTAAACGAACTTCACTTTTCGCAATTTTAACGCCTGCTGCAGTTACTGCTTCTGCCACATCACGAGTAGTGATTGCGCCGAATAAACGACCTTCATCACCTGCTTTAGATGCGATAGTCACAGAACCTAATGCAGTAACTTCTGCTGCACGAGCTTGAGCCGCTGCAAGATTTGCTGCTGCTGCCGCTTCTAATTCTGCACGACGTGCTTCAAAGTGTTCAATGTTAGCTTTAGTTGCCATAACTGCTTTACCTTGTGGGATTAAGAAGTTACGTGCAAAACCTGATTTAACATTTACTTGATCGCCCACTTGACCTAAGTGAACAATTTTATCTAAAAGAATTACTTGCATTACCGTGTCTCCTTAATTACTGATGATTGTCAGTGTATGGAAGTAACGCTAAATAGCGAGCGCGCTTGATTGCACGAGCTAATTGACGTTGGTACTTCGCACGAGTACCGGTAATACGGCTAGGTACAATTTTGCCGCTTTCTGAAATATAGTTCTTTAATGTAGCGATATCTTTGTAATCGATTTCAACAACATTTTCCGCTGTGAAACGGCAGAACTTACGACGACGGAAATAACGTGCCATTTGGCTGTCTCCTAATCTATAAATTCGATTTGCTCGGCATGCAATACTAACTGCGTTAAACCATTTGAGGTTTTATGTGAAGTAATAAACCCCACCACAAGAAGTTTACTGCCGACCGTAATGCTTTGAGTTTTTTCTATTAACTGATTGCCACTGACCTGAACTGGCATCTTTAACCACGCTTGGCGTGATAAACCACTTTCGACTTGTTCGGAACGATGTTCTAGCCAAAATTGGCAATGCGCAATCCCGTTAGGGCTTTTGCTTCGCTTGGGTAATTGACACACTGTGCCGATTAACGAGAAGCGATTATCAAGTTTTGAATTACTCTTCAGCATCCTCAAAATCGTTGTTTTCAACTTCAGCTAAAGGTTTACGTTCTTCTTTAGCCGCTTTCATTGGGGACGCTTCTGTTACGGCGCGCTTAGTATGGATAACAAGACTGCGTAATACAGCATCGTTATAACGGAAAGTCGTTTCTAGCTCGTCGATGACTTGTTGAGGCGCTTCTACATTCATAAGCACATAGTGTGCTTTGTGTAATTTATTAATTGGGTACGCTAATTGGCGACGACCCCAATCTTCTAGGCGATGAACTTGACCACCAGCTTCTTTTACAGAACCGGTGTAACGTTCGATCATACCTGGTACTTGCTCGCTTTGGTCCGGATGAACCATAAACACGATTTCGTAGTGACGCATTACTGCTCCTTACGGGTTAATCAGCCTTTGACGTAGATCAGCCACCAATCTGCAAAGGCAAGGAACGAAAAATTCAATGTGGCTAAGGGTTGCGGATTATACCGATTTTTTTACGTTCCGCAACCAGTTTGAGTTCTTTTTGAACAAAAAAAGAAGGCCGATATTATTATAACAATATCGGCCTATCTCAAATCTTCTGTGAT
Source organism: Haemophilus sp. THUN1690 (assembly GCF_059704375.1). Taxonomy (NCBI): domain Bacteria; kingdom Pseudomonadati; phylum Pseudomonadota; class Gammaproteobacteria; order Pasteurellales; family Pasteurellaceae; genus Haemophilus; species Haemophilus sp. THUN1690. The sequence goes on from NZ_AP046583.1 coordinate 45,627, forward strand.
TAACGACTGCGGAAAATAATACGACCTTTACTTAAATCATAAGGGGTCATTTCTACAGTCACTTTATCCCCAGTCAAAATACGGATATAGTTTTTACGCATTTTTCCAGAAATATGCGCAGTAACCACGTGACCGTTTTCCAACTCCACGCGGAACATAGTATTCGGTAAAGTCTCTAAAATTGTGCCTTGCATTTCAATGCAATCTTCTTTCGCCATTGTATCCTCTAAAAATAATCGATTTTTTATCCGCACTTTAGGCGGAAAAGTTAAGAAAAACTGACGGATTATAGCCGTTTTTAGCTTTCTACGAAAGAAAAAATAATATTGTTCATAAAAAACTCAACTTGGCATAAGTTAACAATGATTTACAAAGCCAAAACAAGCCCTATAATAACCGTACTTTTCTTATTAAATAGTACTTATGAATTCAAAAAAACACTTAGGCCATACGGCTCGTAAACGCTTTGGTCAAAACTTTTTGCATGATACTTCTGTAATTCAAGGTATCGTGGCAGCGATTTACCCACAACCTAATCAATTCTTAGTGGAAATTGGTCCGGGACTTGGTGCATTAACAGAGCCTGTTGGTGAACTTGTCGATCATCTGACTGTGGTAGAGCTTGACCGAGACCTTGCTGAACGTTTACGTCACCATCCATTTTTACATCAAAAGCTCACCGTTATTGAAACGGATGCGATGCAATTTGATTTTGGTGAGCTTTATACAAAAGAGAATTTAGCAGAAAAAGGGCAAAAATTACGTGTATTTGGTAACTTGCCTTACAACATTTCCACCCCATTGATGTTCCACTTGTTTAAGTATCATGATGTGATTCAAGATATGCACTTCATGCTGCAAAAAGAAGTGGTCAAACGCTTATGTGCTGGACCAAATAGCAAAGCTTACGGCCGCTTAACTATTATGGCGCAATATTTCTGCCAAGTGATGCCTGTACTTGAAGTGCCACCTTCTGCATTTAAACCTGCACCGAAAGTGGATTCAGCCGTTGTACGTTTAATTCCTCATAAAGAATTGCCGCACCCTGTAAAAGATTTATATTGGTTGAACCTTGTTTGCTCCCAAGCGTTCAATCAACGCCGTAAAACGCTGCGCAATGCACTCTCAACATTATTTTCACCTGAAAATCTAACCGCACTTGGTATTGATTTAAATGCACGTGCAGAAAATTTAGCTATCGCAGATTATGCACGCTTAGCGAACTGGTTAGCGGATAATCCTCCAGCTGATATTAATAAAGATGAAATCTTAGATTCAGAAGAGTAAAAAGAGCGGTCAAAAATGGCAACCTATTTCGTCGGTGATTTACAAGGCTGTTATGATGAATTACAGCTTTTATTAGAATGTGTAGATTTCACCCCTACGCAAGATAAACTTTATCTTGTGGGGGATCTTGTAGCGCGTGGGGATAAATCACTTGAATGTCTTCGTTTCGTAAAATCACTTGGTAATGCGGCGCAAACCGTACTAGGGAATCACGATTTACATTTAATTGCGACCGCACTGGGTATTAAAAAAGTAAAACCGCGTGATCGTGTCGATGCCATTTTTAATGCACCCGATTTTGATGATCTCATTTACTGGTTACGTCATCAGCCATTACTTGTACATAATGAAAAGTTAAACTTCCTGATGGCACATGCTGGTATTTCGCCTGATTGGGATTTGGAAACTGCGAAATCTTGTGCAGCTGAAGTTGAACAGATTTTACAGCACGGCGATTTTCATTATCTCATTGAAAATATGTATTCTGAACAGCCTGATCGCTGGTCGCCAGATTTACAGGGCTTAGCGCGTCATCGTTACATTATTAATGCTTTTACTCGAATGCGTTTTTGCTATTTAGATCATCGCTTTGATTTTACCTGTAAATCCCCTTTAAAAGATGCGCCAACTGAGCTCACGCCTTGGTTTAATTTAGATAATCCACTTTATAAACAAATTCCCATTGTATTTGGACATTGGGCAAGTTTAGTAGATGAGCCTACACCACAAGGTATTTATGCACTAGATACGGGATGCGTGTGGAATAATCGAATGACTATGTTGCGCTGGGAAGACAAACAGTTCTTCACACAAAGTGCGGTCAAAAATTACAGTGATTTTTAAGGAAACGCTATGCTCTCGCTTACGGCTGAATCTTGCGAACTGTTCAATATTCCTTTCTACCAATTCGCCCAAATGAAAAAATTCTGTCCGGAAGATATTCCAGCAATTAAAGCTGATTACAAATTACATTGGGATAACTGGAAAGCGATTATTCAAGAAGTCACAAAGCAACTTGGCATGCCTTTTGCAAAACCACATATTGAAAGTTGGACCAATGGTTGGCAGGTACGCGCACATTTCTTCGCTTATTTTAAATACGAGTTTAACCAAAATTCTGCAGCAATCTTTTCTGTACTATTAAATCGTCGCCGACTAAGAGTATGTTTAGATTGGCATTGCTATCGTGCTGATCGCTCACAAATTAATGTGCAACAATATAATCAGTGGCTTGATCAATTTGATTTCAAACAATTTGCTGATTTTGATATTTGGCGAGAAGATGAAAGCGAATATGATGATTTTCGCCAAGTGAAGAGCATTTCTGAAAAAGATCTTCTCTTGCGTTCAGATGAGGATTTTTGGTGTATTGGAAAAAGCATTGAAAAAGCTGAACTTCATCAAATTGATCCCGTTTCATTTATCACAAAAACTATTCAACAATTGAAACCGCTTTACGATCGCTGTCATCAATAAAGTGCGGTCAATTTCCATTAAATTTTTTCGTCTTGTTTATTTGTTATGCTATTATTACATTAGTTTAACATTTTTAACAATTTTTCTTTTTAGGAGAGCTTTATGAAAAACGTCGTGATCATTGGCGGTGGCGCTGGCGGCATTGAATTAGCGACATTTTTAGGCGACAAATTAGGTCGCAAAAAACAAGCTAAAGTGACGCTTGTGGATCGCAATGCGACCCACTTGTGGAAACCCTTATTACATGAAATTGCCACAGGTGTGATGGATGATGGTACAGATTCTCTGAGCTATCGTGCACACGGTAAAAACCACCATTTTAGCTTTGAGCAAGGCTCAATCACACGTATTAATCGTGAGCAAAAATATGTTGAACTTGCCCCCGTTTATGGGCAAGAAGGCGATATGCTCGTGGTTGCGCGCCGTATTCCTTATGATTACTTAGTGATTGCGATCGGTAGTAAATCGAACGATTTCAATACAAAAGGCGTGGCTGATAACTGTATTTTCTTAGACAGCTCTGATCAAGCACTTCGCTTCCAACAAAGAATGTTGGAATTATTCCTTAAATTCTCTGAAAACCGTGTATTAGACGATATTGGTGAAGAAGAATTTAAACAGAAATTAGTGGATGAAAGCAAAGTCAATATTGCGATTGTTGGCGGTGGTGCTACTGGTGTGGAATTAACTGCGGAGCTTTATCATGCCACGGAAGATTTATCTTCTTACGGCTATGGCAAAATTGATAACTCATGTTTACAAGTCACTCTCGTTGAAGCGGGACCTCGCTTACTGCCAGCACTACCCGAAGATTTATCCGCTGCGGTATTAGACGAGTTACAAGAAATGGGCTCGAACGTGAAATTAAATACAATGATCACCGAAGCTCAACCAAATACCCTTATCACCAGAGATGGAGAAGAAATTAAAGCAGATCTCATCGTTTGGGCCGCAGGCGTTCGCACTTCAACAGTGACACAGCAATTCGATGGATTAGAACTCAATCGAATCAATCAATTAGTGGTAAAAGACACGCTTCAAACAACCGTTGATGACAGTATTTTTGCCATTGGTGACTGTGCAGCATTAACGCAGGCAAACGGTAAATTAGTCCCGCCAAGAGCTCAAGCCGCACATCAAATGGCAAAAGCTTGTGCAAAAAATATCTTTGCACTTTTTGAGCAAAAACCATTAAAAGCATTTAAATATAACGATAAAGGCACCTTGGTTTCTCTTTCGAGCTTTACTGCATTAGGCAGTATTTCAAATAAATTTGGGAAAAATCCCCTTACCGTTCAGGGTAAATTTGCACAATTTGCCTATGTATCTTTGTATAGAATGCACCAACATGCTTTACATGGTTGCATTAAAATTGGATTGATTATTCTGGTTGATAAACTTAATCGTTATTTAAAACCAAGATTAAAATTACACTAATCTTTAAAAACAAAAGTGCGGTGAAAAATCACCGCACTTCTTATCGAAATTTAACTTCTTGTACAATACGCTTAGCTGCTGCTATTGGCAATTGCCCGATAAACGTAATTTCTTTTCCGCTACTCACTTCACTATAAATCGTATAGGCCCCTTGTTTCCAAGTATTTTCAGGTAATACATTAGAACCAGCATTAGAAACAAATAGCGTAAAAGTGAACAAACCATCGCTATATAGCGCACTATCTATCACTTCATTTTCTAATGTTTCTTGAGTATATCGAATTAAAGAAAAACCTTGTGGCAACCAACCTGCAGACCAAGTTGTATCTGAACTTTGTTCATTTTTACTTTCTTTCAACAAAGGAGGCATTGAGACTTTGTTAATATACTCCGTCAACCCTCTTAGTCTATCGTCGATATAAAGCGTCACAACTCTAAACTGATCAAGTAATTTACCTTCACTATCAAGCATATCGCCACGTAATAATAAACCATTTTCTTCATCGACAAACACTAAATACTGATATCGGAAATCATCTTTAGGGACGATACGGATCGTGTCAGCAAAACGCCCAGCCACTCGATCTTTGCCTAATTTTATAAAATCATAAGCTGAAGAAAGTTTATCAAAATCAGCACGAACAACTGCCGGCATTGCATCGACGATATTGCCACTATTAAGCGTAAATGCTTGAGTATTTGGCTGAAAATAACTGACTAAATTATCACGTTGAATAATTTCTTGTTGACGCCCATCAAGCGTCACTAATTGCGCATAAGTTTTATTATCTTTCTTAATATGACGATAGCGAAAGGAATCCATATTTGATGGAGTTGTTTGAACAAAGGCAATTTCATAATTGAGATTATCCAATGCTTGTGTCATTTTATCTAAAGACTGCTTTGCAGAAAGAGCTTCAGCAGAAGCAATGCTACTTAATAGTAAAGAAAGAGAAAGTGCGGTAAATTTTAACGCGATTTTTTTCATAAAAATAAATTTAAAGGATAAAAATTCACCACGCTAAATAACATATTAGGTGGTGAATTAACATAAACTAACTGAACTAATCGTATTATTTCTGACTATTACTGCTTACATTTAATGCATCGGCATGCATACGACGTTGTAATTCATAGTTCTGTAACATTGCACCAATACGGCGACTTTTTTGTTCAAGCTGATTTGATGTCAATGTATCTTTACTCGGCGCATTATAGCTAACCTCTTGAACCGCATTATTAAATGGCAAGGTTTGTAATACTGGTGTCTCAGGTAAATTAGAGGCATCGTTTTTATTATTGAAAGATTGAACACCAAGTACCGCCACCAAACATACACCAGCAGCAACAGCAACTTGTGTCATTGGCGCAAAGAAGGCTTTTAATTTTTGCATAAATGCAGAATTATGTGCATCTTCTGGTTCAGGTTGAGACACGGCAATGACATCGACTTTCTTCACTTCTTCAGATTCAATTAAACCTGCCATTTTAGTGGTAAAATCAGCCCCTAGAAACAAAGCACTTTCTTTACGCATCACTGCACGTACAGCATGGAATGCCTGCCAAGATTCTTGTAATTCTTTGTCTTTCAATAAAGCATCTGTCAAGCCAGCCTCGACTTGTTCGCCATCCATATAGGCTGAAAGTTGCTCTTTTTGCATAGTAAACTCCGACATTTTTATTCGCGTTGCATCAGTGGCTGAATTTTATTCTCAATAATTTCCCTTGCGCGGAAAATACGAGAACGAACAGTACCAACAGGGCAATCCATAATTTCTGCAATCTCTTCATAGCTTAAGCCTTCTAGCTCTCGCAAGGTGATTGCTGTTTTTAAATCTTCTGGCAAACTGTGAATCGTACTAAACACGATTCGTTCAAGTTCACTAGATAACATCTCATTTTCGGGTGTATCTACATCCCTCAAGTGCGTACCCACATCATAATTTTCAGCATCCTCAGCTAAAATATCTTCATTAGGTGGACGACGCCCTTGAGCCGTTAAATAATTTTTTGCCGTATTGACGGCAATTCGATAAAGCCATGTATAGAAAGCACTTTCGCCACGAAAAGATTCAATTGAGCGATAAGCCTTTATAAAGGATTCTTGCACCACATCAGGAATATCGTTACGTGATACATAGCGAGTCAAAAGCCCCGCCACTTTATTCTGATAACGAGAAACCAACAAATTGAAGGCTTTCTTATCCCCTTGCTGCACTCTTTCTACCAAAGCCTGATCTGTTAGCTGTTCAGCCATATTTCTCCTATGCCAATATCTAACACGCCTTAATATTCAAGACAGCAAGCTCTTGTTGCAATCTCAGACACAAGTGTGTGAAAAAAGTTCATACGTATCGTAATAATTTTAATTAGTTGTGATTTTTTGTACGTTTTGGATATATTCCACCATAGATTGAATTTCTGAATCTGATGATTGGTCACGATTAAAAAACCAAGAAAATAGCTGCAGATCTGTACTTGCTAATAAACGAATAAATATATCTTTTTTGTCATCTGTTAATTCATCAAAATGCTTCAAATAAAAAGGCATAATGATTTTATCCAACTCCAACATTCCTCGGCGGCAATCCCATTCAATACGGAGTTTATTATATTTTTCCATTTTTAATTCCTTAAATTTTAGGGAGCGATTATAGCCTAAAAAATAACAATAAAAAAAGGTTGGCATATTTACCAACCTTTATTTTTCAATTTCATTATTTATTCTTTAATAAATCACGAATTTCTGTGAGCAAATCTTCCGATGTAGGACCTGATTTTTTCTCTTCTGGTTTTCTCACTTTATTAAGTGCCTTAATCATCATAAAGATTGCAAAAGCAATAATAATGAAATCGATCACATTCTGAATAAACACACCGTAGTTTAAAGTAACAGCTGGAACATCGCCTTGTGCTTGAGCTAATACAAATTTCATATCTTTGAAATCAATGCCACCCGTTAAAATACCAAGCACAGGCATAAAAATATCACTAACAAGTGAACTTACGATCTTACCAAACGCACCGCCGATAATCACACCGACAGCCATATCTACAACATTACCGCGCATTGCAAATTCGCGAAATTCTTTAATAAAACTCATAATAATTTTTCCTTTAGAGATTGAATAAAAGAGCGCCTATTATAATGAGTCGCTCTTAAAAGTAAATAAATCGTTAAATGAAGAATGCACTTGGCTGGAACAATTTTTCAATTTCAGGCACATTCTTCTTATCACTCAAATAAATCACCACATGATCTCCTTCTTCAATCACAACTTGGCGTCGTGCAACAATTACATCATTACCACGCAATAAAGCACCAATAATTGTCCCCATAGGCAAACGCAAGTCACCTATTTTGCGCCCGACCACATTGGAGGTGCTTTCATCACCATGCGCTACAATTTCAATGGCTTCAGCAATACCATGTCGTAATGTAGCCACATTTTTTACATCCCCTTTACGAACATGACCAAGCAAAGCAGAAATTGTTGCTTGCTGCGGTGAAACCACAATATCAATACTTCCACCTTGAATCAGATTTATATAAGCAATTCGTTGAATCAGCACCATTGCCTTCTTGGCACCCAAACGTTTTGCCAATAAAGCGGACATAATATTCGCCTCATCATCACTACTCAATGAAAGGAACACATCGACATTTTCAATATGTTCTTCAAACAATAAATTTTGATCAGACGCATCACCATAAAAAACCAAGGTTTTTGAAAGTTTTTCAGCTAACAAATTAGCCCGTTCTTCATCACGCTCAATTAATTTTACGGTACAAATATTTTCCAAACATTTCGCTACGCCAGCGGCAACATTTCCGCCACCAACAATCATTACGCGTTTATAAGGTTTTTCTAAGCGTTGAATTTCACTCATTACTGCTTTTATGTGCTCAGTTGCACAAATAAAAGTAATTTCATCACCGGCTTCAACAATAGTAGACCCCTGCGGGCGAATCGGTTTACCGTTACGTAAAATAGACATAATACGACAATCAATATGTGGCATATGTTCACGAAATGCGGAAAGCGCATATCCAACCAAAGGACCACCATAATAAGCTCTTACCACAACCATGCTAATACGATTATTAGCAAAATAGGCAACTTGTAATGCCCCTGGATAAGCAATTAAGCGTGTAATTTCATCTGTCACAAGATTTTCAGGCGAAATCAAATGATCAATAGGTACATTCTCATCATTGAATAACTTATCTTTTTCACGCAAATATTCTGAATTACGAATACGGGCAATACGAGTTGGTGTATTAAATAATGTATAACCCATTTGGCAGGCTACCATATTGATTTCATCAGAGGCTGTTACGGCAACCATTAAATCGGCATCGGCCGCACCTGCATCTCGAAGCACTTTTGGTGATGATGGCGAGCCTTGCACAACTCGCAAATCATGCTTTTCTTGTAAGGCTTGTAACTGTGGGGACTCGTTATCAACGAGTGTGATATCGTTATCTTCACTAACCAAATTTTCGGCAAGCGTTGTTCCTACCTGACCTGCGCCCAAAATAATAATTTTCATCGTTTACTCCGTTCGTTCTAATACAAGAGGACGAATGCCTATTTCTGATGAATTTAGACCGCACTTTAATGCGTTAATTTGACGACAAATTTCATCTGTCACGCCATTAGCCTGCGTCATTTGTTCTTCAGTAATCTCCTCTGGCGCTTTTTGGAATAAAATCGCATCCAATAGCCGTTCTGCATGCATTCCATCTCTGCAGTAATGAAGTACGCCAACATCATTAAATAGCGTTGCAACTTTAGCTATCTTAGTTGTCGCAATACCAAGAGCACCATCTTCACCGCCTAATTGACGAAATAAGTCATCTTGTGGGAAACCACCACATGCCAAGAAAAAGGCTCGACGAAAAACCACGCTCCCACCACAGGTCATTCGCATATGTTGCCATGCAAACTCAAAATTAGGATGTTCAGCGTAACGCGTGGGCAAATCAATTGGTTTTAATGCTAAACGTACCACTGAGGTATCTGGTTGAAAATGAAAAGTCGCCGCGGCAACTTCTAATGCGCCCTGTTCATAAACATCATCAGCGTCTAAAAAAGCAATAAATTCATTACTTGATTGCAAAGCGCCCCAATTGCGCGCTTTCGCCACTCCGCTATTTCTCGACATAGACTCGACAACTATCTTTTCTGGATATTGCGCAGCCCATTCTTGCGCTAAAGCTAACGTGCTATCTTTAGAACCATCATCAACCAACCAAATTTTCCCTAAATAAGTTTGAGACAATACAGATTGCACTGCGCGAGATAGCGTTTGTTCTGCATTATAGCAAGGAATAATGACATCAATATTGGCAAACATTTTAGCCTCTAAGCACGTTTACATAACTTCGCATAATAGAACCCATCGCCACTATTTGGTTGCGGAATAAATTGAAAACCCACCGCACTTTTATCATCACCAAAAGGTAATGACAATAACTCCGCATCCGCGTGAGCATTTAAAAATGCTTGGATTTGTTCGCAATTTTCTTCTGGCAGTACAGAACAAGTAGCATAAAGCAAAACACCGCTTGGCTTCAGTTTTTCCCAAAGCGCACTCAGGATTTTCTTCTGTAATTCAACGAGCTGAGCGATATCGCTTTCTTTACGTAACCATTTTATATCGGGGTGGCGTCGAATCACTCCTGTTGCAGAACAAGGTGCATCAAGTAAAATTCGGTCAAATTTCACCACACTTTTACCGATTTCAGCTAAACATTCGTCAGGTTGACTCGCATCACCACACACCACTATCGCTTGCTGATTTAAACGTTCAAGATTTTCTTCTACTCGTTTTAAGCGATGAGATTCTACATCTAATGCAATCACATTAGCTTGAGGTGCCAATTCCAAGATATGAGTTGTCTTACCACCCGGTGCCGCACAAGCATCGAGGATCCATTCCTCATTTTTTGGCTCAAGCAACGTTGCCGCCCATTGAGCACTCAAATCTTGCACCGTAACTGCCCCTTCTTCAAAGTGCGGTAATTTTTGCACAGCAATCGGTATATCTAAACATAGCGCGTTAGAATGGTGACTTGTTTTTGCAGAAATACCTTGTTCTTCAAGTAAAGTGCGGTAAGTTTCGAGGGCGTTTTTTTGTGAATTCACTCGTAGCCACATTGGTGGTTTCTGATTGTTCGCCTCAATGATCTCACGCCAATTCGGATAGGCTTTTTTTAATTTATTCACGAACCATTCAGGGTGAAACGTTTGCCAATTTTTATCGATAATTGCCAAAATTTCATCTTGCTCACGTAAAAATCTACGCAAAACCGCATTCACTAATCCTCTAAAACTATCAGATTTTAATGATTTTGTTGCGTTCACAACTTCATCAACTGCCGCATGAGCAGGCACTCGCATATAAAGCAATTGGTATAATCCCACAAGTAACAGGCAATGAACAATGCGAGTTTTACCTTTAAGCGGCTTATCCACAAGACGTTTGATAATTTGCTCTAAGCGAGGCAATACGCGACACACGCCAAAACAAATTTCTTGTAGTAAGGGCAAATCTTGAGCTTTTACAGAAAGTTGCACTTCTGGAATTAACACCGACAAGGATTTACCTTCATCTAATACTTGCAAAATTAAGTTTGCTGCAATAGCCCTAGTCGAAAGTGCGGTCATTTTTACTGAGTTTTTTGCTTTGATAGTTTTAGAAGAGAATTTTTTCATTATGCAAGCACCTTACCAATAGTAAACCATTCTGCACGACCATTTAATAAATCTTGTGCAGACATAGGCTTTTTACCTGCAGGTTGTAATTGCAATAAGTTTAAGACGCCATCGACAGTCGCAATTTGAATGCCATTTTTATCCGCACTCAAAATAGTTCCCGCTGGTTTATCTTGATGAGGCAATACTTCCGCTTGATACACTTTTAAAGTTTGTGCATTGCCATCCTTATCTTCCGTTGAAAAATAAGCAATCGGCCAAGGATTAAAAGCACGAATATTACGCTCAAGTTGCATTGCAGGAAGTGTCCAATCTAATTGAGCCTCTTCTTTAGAAAGTTTTTCTGCATAATTACTTTGGCTGTCATCTTGTTTTTCGGCTATAAATTTACCGTTTTCAAGATTATCTAAAACATCGATTAATGCTGATGGAGCAAGCTCCGCCAGTTTGTTATAAAGACTTGTTGAAGTTTCAGTCGGTAAAATATCACAATAGACTTTGTGTAACATATCACCTGTATCTAAACCTTCATCCATTTGCATAATGGTTACACCAGTTTGTGCATCACCAGCCCAAATTGAGCGCTGAATGGGTGCTGCACCTCGCCAACGTGGAAGAATAGAACCATGCACATTCAAACAACCTAAACGAGGGGCATCTAATACAGCTTTCGGTAAAATTAATCCATAAGCCACAACAACCATTACATCTGCATTTAACGCTTTTAGTTCAGACTGCGCCTCTTCTTTACGTAAAGATTTAGGTTGATAAACGGGAATGTTATTTTGCTCAGCAAGTTGCTTGACAGGACTTGCTTGTAGTTTTTTACCGCGACCAGCTGGTTTATCAGGTTGAGTATAAACAGCGATCACATTATGTTGAGAATTTAGAATGGCTTGTAAATGCTGTGCAGCAAAATCTGGCGTACCAGCAAAAATAATATTAAGTGATTTCATAATGTTCTACGTTATGGTAATTGATAGTAAAAAATGCGGTTAAAATCAACCGCACTTTAATTAAGAATCAGAAGCTTATTGTTTCGCAATTTGTTTTTTATATTTCACCAATTTTTCTTTAATACGTTGGCGTTTAAGTGGAGAAAGATAATCAACAAATAAAATTCCGTTAAGGTGATCGATCTCGTGTTGAATACAGATCGCAAGCAAGCCATCCGCATCTAAAGTAAATTCTTTACCATCACGATCTAACGCTCTCACTTTCACTTTTTCTTTACGAGGAACCAACGCACGGAACCCTGGAATGGATAAACACCCCTCTTCAATTCCCGTTTCTCCTTCAGAAGCCAAAATTTCAGGATTAATCAAGACAAGCTGATTTTTTTTATCACCTTCAACATCAATAGTAATAATACGTTGCAAAATATCTACTTGAGGTGCAGCTAAACCAATACCTTCCTCTTGATACATCGTATCAAACATATCATCAACAATCTTACGAATTGCATCATTAACTTCACTAACAGGCTCACAAACAACCTTTAAGTGATCATCAGGATAAATTAATACATTAAGTGCGGTCATAATTTCTCTTGTTTTTAATGGTAGAATTTTAGCGGGATTGTAGCACTAGTGCGTATTTTTCTCACTAATAAATATAAACTTTATCTAAACTGATTTTGTTAAACCAAAAAACAAAAACCCCATATCTTTCGACACGGGGTTCTTCTTTTTTATTTAATTTAACTTAGATAAGTATTTGGTAACCTGGCGGTGCCCTACTCTCACATGGGGAAGCCCCACACTACCATCGGCATTACAGCGTTTCACTTCTGAGTTCGGTATGGTGTCAGGTGGTTCCACCGCACTATCGCCGCCAGGATAATTCTTTGATAACGTTTATTTTAAATTCTATCTATGTTCTTCATTGGCCACAAGCTGAACGTTTAGTTAATTTCTTTTTCTTTCACTCTGTTTTCCAAAAACACTTGAGCGTTGTATAGTTAAGCCTCTCGGGCAATTAGTATGCGTTAGCTCAATGTATCACTACACTTACACACCGCACCTATCTACGTCTTAGTCTTAAACAACCCTTACAGATTTATAATCTGGGAGAACTCATCTCTTGGCAAGTTTCGTGCTTAGATGCTTTCAGCACTTATCTCTTCCGCACTTAGCTACCCGGCAATGCGTCTGGCGACACAACCGGAACACCAGTGGTGCGTCCACTCCGGTCCTCTCGTACTAGGAGCAGCCCCAACCAATTCTCCAACGCCCACGGCAGATAGGGACCGAACTGTCTCACGACGTTCTAAACCCAGCTCGCGTACCACTTTAAATGGCGAACAGCCATACCCTTGGGACCTACTTCAGCCCCAGGATGTGATGAGCCGACATCGAGGTGCCAAACACCGCCGTCGATATGAACTCTTGGGCGGTATCAGCCTGTTATCCCCGGAGTACCTTTTATCCGTTGAGCGATGGCCCTTCCATTCAGAACCACCGGATCACTATGACCTACTTTCGTACCTGCTCGACTTGTCTGTCTCGCAGTTAAGCTTGCTTATACCATTGCACTAACCTCACGATGTCCGACCGTGATTAGCAAACCTTCGTGCTCCTCCGTTACTCTTTGGGAGGAGACCGCCCCAGTCAAACTACCCACCAGACACTGTCCGAGACCGCGTTCCGCAATCTTCGTTAGAACATCAAACGTTAAAGGGTGGTATTTCAAGGACGACTCCATAATCACTGGCGTGACTACTTCTAAGTCTCCCACCTATCCTACACATCAAAATTCAATGTTCAGTGTCAAGCTATAGTAAAGGTTCACGGGGTCTTTCCGTCTAGCCGCGGGTACACCGCATCTTCACGGCGATTTCAATTTCACTGAGTCTCGGGTGGAGACAGCCTGGCCATCATTATGCCATTCGTGCAGGTCGGAACTTACCCGACAAGGAATTTCGCTACCTTAGGACCGTTATAGTTACGGCCGCCGTTTACTGGGGCTTCGATCAGGAGCTTCTCTTTCGATTACACCATCAATTAACCTTCCAGCACCGGGCAGGCATCACACCCTATACGTCCACTTTCGTGTTTGCAGAGTGCTGTGTTTTTAATAAACAGTTGCAGCCAGCTGGTATCTTCGACCGGTTCAACCTTCGCCCGCGAGGGACTACAATCTACGCCGGCGCACCTTCTCCCGAAGTTACGGTGCTATTTTGCCTAGTTCCTTCACCCGAGTTCTCTCAAGCGCCTGAGTATTCTCTACCTGACCACCTGTGTCGGTTTTCAGTACGGTTTAGATAAACCTGAAGCTTAGTGGCTTTTCCTGGAAGTGTGGTATCGGTTACTTCAGCTCCGTAGAGCCTCGTCATCATCTCTCAGTGTTTAATAGAAGTCCGGATTTGCCTAAACTTCCCACCTACCAACTTAAACGCACATATCCAACAGTGCGATAACCTAACCTGCTCCGTCCCCACATCGCAGTTTATCCAAGTACAGGAATATTAACCTGTTTCCCATCGACTACGCTTTTCAGCCTCGCCTTAGGGGCCGACTCACCCTGCCCCGATTAACGTTGGACAGGAACCCTTGGTCTTCCGGCGAACGGGTTTTTCACCCGTTTTATCGTTACTTATGTCAGCATTCGCACTTCTGATACGTCCAGCAGCCCTCTCGAGCCACCTTCATCCGCTTACAGAACGCTCCCCTACCCAACAGACTTACGTCTGATGCCGCAGCTTCGGTGCTATATTTGAGCCCCGTTACATCTTCCGCGCAGGCCGACTCGACTAGTGAGCTATTACGCTTTCTTTAAATGATGGCTGCTTCTAAGCCAACATCCTAGCTGTCTAAGCCTTCCCACTTCGTTTCCCACTTAATATAGACTTTGGGACCTTAGCTGGCGGTCTGGGTTGTTTCCCTCTCCACGACGGACGTTAGCACCCGCCGTGTGTCTCCTGAGTATCACTCTTTGGTATTCGTAGTTTGCATCGGGTTGGTAATCCGGGATGGACCCCTAGCCGAAACAGTGCTCTACCCCCAAAGGTGTCCGCTCAAGGCTCTACCTAAATAGATTTCGGGGAGAACCAGCTATCTCCCGGTTTGATTGGCCTTTCACCCCCAGCCACAAGTCATCCGCTAATTTTTCAACATTAGTCGGTTCGGTCCTCCAGTTAGTGTTACCCAACCTTCAACCTGCCCATGGCTAGATCACCGGGTTTCGGGTCTATACCTTGCAACTATTCGCCCAGTTAAGACTCGGTTTCCCTTCGGCTCCCCTATTCGGTTAACCTCGCTACAAAATATAAGTCGCTGACCCATTATACAAAAGGTACGCAGTCACCCTTTCAGGCTCCCACTGCTTGTACGTACAAGGTTTCAGGTTCTATTTCACTCCCCTCACCGGGGTTCTTTTCGCCTTTCCTTCACAGTACTGGTTCACTATCGGTCAATCAGGAGTATTTAGCCTTGGAGGATGGTCCCCCCATCTTCAAACAGGATATCACGTGTCCCGCCCTACTTATCGTTAACTTAGTACCACAGCCTGGATGTCGAGTACGGGGCTATCACCCTGTGTCGCTAAGCTTCCCAGCTTATTCCTCTATCTCTGCTGCTATCATTAACAGGCTCTTTCGCTTTCGCTCGCCGCTACTGACGAAATCTCGGTTGATTTCTTTTCCTCGGGGTACTTAGATGTTTCAGTTCTCCCGGTTTGCCTCACCTACCTATGTATTCAGTAAGTGATAGTAGATTCTTCATCTACTGGGTTTCCCCATTCGGATATCTTGGATTAAACGCCTCTTATCGACTCATCCAAGCTTTTCGCAGATTAGCACGTCCTTCTTCGCCTCTGATTGCCAAGGCATCCACCTTGTACGCTTAGTCACTTAACTATACAACCTCAAATGTTTTCAATCACTTTAAGTTTTCACTTGAAAGTGCGGTCAATTTGATGCGTATCTTCATTCAACTAAACACTTGATTGCTTTTGTTCAATCAAGATTTTATGCAAAACAGGTTTTATTTTTAGATTTCCCTTTTCAGTTCCCTCTTTCACTTTCCTGCCTTGCCTACTCAGACTTTCTCTCGAAAATCTCTTGTTTTCAGCTTGTTTCCAATTTTTTAAAGAACAGTTGATAAAACTTTTCAGTTATCATCGTTAAATAAACTAAATAAATAAATTTACTTAACGATGATAAGTGGTGGAGATAAGCGGGATCGAACCGCTGACCTCCTGCGTGCAAGGCAGGCGCTCTCCCAGCTGAGCTATATCCCCATGTCATCGTTTATTTATCACCTTATTCACCTTCATCACTCACTCAGTTTGAGTGGTGGGTCTGAGTGGACTTGAACCACCGACCTCACCCTTATCAGGGGTGCGCTCTAACCACCTGAGCTACAGACCCAAGGGAATAACGGCTTTCTGCTCGATATTGTCTACAATATATCAATCAATCTGTGTGGACACTTATTGTCTCTCGTTTTCAGTAAGGAGGTGATCCAACCGCAGGTTCCCCTACGGTTACCTTGTTACGACTTCACCCCAGTCATGAATCATACCGTGGTAAACGCCCTCCAAAAGGTTAAGCTATCTACTTCTGGTACAACCCACTCCCATGGTGTGACGGGCGGTGTGTACAAGGCCCGGGAACGTATTCACCGCGACATTCTGATTCGCGATTACTAGCGATTCCGACTTCATGGAGTCGAGTTGCAGACTCCAATCCGGACTTAGACGTACTTTCTGAGATTCGCTCCACCTCGCAGTTTCGCCACCCTCTGTATACGCCATTGTAGCACGTGTGTAGCCCTACTCGTAAGGGCCATGATGACTTGACGTCATCCCCACCTTCCTCCAGTTTATCACTGGCAGTCTCCTTTGAGTTCCCGACCAAATCGCTGGCAACAAAGGATAAGGGTTGCGCTCGTTGCGGGACTTAACCCAACATTTCACAACACGAGCTGACGACAGCCATGCAGCACCTGTCTCATGGTTCCCGAAGGCACTCCCGTATCTCTACAGGATTCCATGGATGTCAAGAGTAGGTAAGGTTCTTCGCGTTGCATCGAATTAAACCACATGCTCCACCGCTTGTGCGGGCCCCCGTCAATTCATTTGAGTTTTAACCTTGCGGCCGTACTCCCCAGGCGGTCGATTTATCACGTTAGCTACGGGCACCAAGCTTTAAGCCCAATCCCCAAATCGACAGCGTTTACAGCGTGGACTACCAGGGTATCTAATCCTGTTTGCTCCCCACGCTTTCGCACATGAGCGTCAGTACATTCCCAAGGGGCTGCCTTCGCCTTCGGTATTCCTCCACATCTCTACGCATTTCACCGCTACACGTGGAATTCTACCCCTCCCTAAAGTACTCTAGTTACCCAGTCTGAAATGCAATTCCCAGGTTAAGCCCGGGGCTTTCACACCTCACTTAAATAACCGCCTGCGTGCCCTTTACGCCCAGTTATTCCGATTAACGCTCGCACCCTCCGTATTACCGCGGCTGCTGGCACGGAGTTAGCCGGTGCTTCTTCTGTATTTAACGTCAATGATGTCTACTATTAGCACACATCCCTTCCTCAATACCGAAAGAACTTTACAACCCGAAGGCCTTCTTCATTCACGCGGCATGGCTGCGTCAGGGTTCCCCCCATTGCGCAATATTCCCCACTGCTGCCTCCCGTAGGAGTCTGGACCGTGTCTCAGTTCCAGTGTGGCTGGTCATCCTCTCAGACCAGCTAGAGATCGTCGGCTTGGTAGGCCTTTACCCCACCAACTACCTAATCCCACTTGGGCTCATCTTATGGCATGTGGCCCGAAGGTCCCACACTTTAATCTTTCGATATTACGCGGTATTAGCTACAGTTTCCCGTAGTTATCCCCCTCCATAAGCCAGATTCCCAAGCATTACTCACCCGTCCGCCACTCGTCAGCAAGAAAGCAAGCTTTCTCCTGCTACCGTTCGACTTGCATGTGTTAAGCCTGCCGCCAGCGTTCAATCTGAGCCATGATCAAACTCTTCAATTCAAGTTCAATCGCTCAATACTGCTGACATAAAATGTCACTACTTAAAAAGTATAATGAATTTCTAGTTAGCACCTATTAAGACTTCAAAATTAAAAAATATTTTTAAAACAAGTCAATCAACAAGTGCCCACACAGATTGTCTGATATATTGTTAAAGAGCAAAAAACAACGACGCACGTGCAAACTTAAATATTTCACAACAGTGCGTCGTTGTGTGCGGTGCATTATAGGGATTTTCAAAACCCTTGCAAGTACTTTTTGTAAAAATATTTAAAAAAATGATCTTTTGATGGAAATATAAACGGTTCCCTCAAAAGTGCGGTCAAAATTCGAAATATTTATTAAAAATTAAACCTCAGCTAAGATCTCCAGAATGCAGGTGTAAATAATGCTAAAAGAGTAAAAATTTCTAAGCGCCCACATACCATTGCGATAGTTAAAATCCATTTCGCACTATCTGGAATGGCGATCATATTACTACTAACAGCACCTAATCCTGGCCCTAAATTATTTATACTCGCCAACACAGCATTAAAGGCATTGAAAGGTTCAACGCCACAAGCAATGACACCGAGTAAACAAATTAAAAATACTAAAATATAAGCCGAAAAGAATGCCCAAATACTACCAATCACTCTTTCATCTAATACATTTTTTCCCCATTTAATTGGATAAACCAAATTAGGATGGACTACGCGTTTGAGTTCTCGTTTTCCTTGTAGGTAAAGCACTAATACACGCGCAACTCTTAAACCACCACCAACAGATCCAGCACATCCCCCCATAAAAGATGCAGAGATTAACAATACGGGCACAAATGAGGGCCAAGCGGAAAAATCAGACGTTGTGTAACCTGTTGTGGTAGAGATAGAGACAGCCTGAAACAATACCTGCTCAAAATCTTGCCATGAAGTCTTAAAGTAACTGTATCCCCACATTACTGAAGTACAAACCCCAACTAAAATAACTTGGATACTGATAAAAAAACGAAATTCAGGATCACGTAAATAAATTTTGAAGAAATTTTCACGTCCAATCGTTGAAAAAGCACGGAAATGTAGACCAAAGTTACAAGCAGAAACTAATAAAAATAAAACCGTAATTCCGTTAATCAATGGGCTATTGAAATAACCGATACTGGCATCATGCGTTGAAAAACCGCCAATAGAAACAGTCGAGAAACTGTGGGTAATCGCATCAAAAACACTCATTCCTGCCAACCAATAAGCTAAAGCGCATGACAAGGTTAAAGAAAGGTAAATCATCCACAAAACTTTTGCGGTTTCAGTAATCCGAGGGCGAATTTTTTGTTCCTTCATTGGACCAGACATTTCTGCACGGTAAAGTTGCATTCCGCCAATGCCTAAAAGGGGAATGATCGCAATCGCTAATACAATGATCCCCATCCCACCAAGCCATTGTAAAAACTGTCGGTAAAACAAAATTGCTTTTGGTAAATTATCCAATCCAGTCATCACGGTGGCACCTGTCGTCGTTAGGCCCGAAAAAGCCTCAAATACAGCGGACGCCACCGTTAAGTGTGGTGCATCAAACAATAGAAGCGGCAAAGTAGCCAAGCCGCCAAGTACAAACCAAAAAGCCACAACAATCAAAAAACCATCACGGGATCGTAATTCTTGTTTATGGTGATGGCATGGCCACCAAAGCAATGTGCCCGCCGTCAAACTCAACATAAAAGCCTGCATAAATGCCTTACCGCCACCATCGCCATAAATCAGTGCGACAAATGCTGGAATCAGCATCGTGCCAGAAAAACACATCACAAGAATACCAATAATTCGGATAATCGATAAAATATGCACTATTATTCGCCTGTTTCTAAAAGTTGGATGACTAATCTGCCCGCAGACTTTTCCGTTAATTCTGAAGAAAAAACATCGACTGTTTTTTCACTAATACCTAAAATCAAATGAATATTTGCCTGAAAATCTTGAGATAAAATCTCAACCTGATATTTTTCACAAAGTTGTTGGACTAAATTTAGCTGGCCATAATCACAATCAAGTTTGAAAGGGGTTCGTTCAACTTTAATTTCGCTTTCAATCAGCTTTAACGCTTGTTGTACGCCATTACCGTAAGCACGAACTAATCCGCCTGTTCCAAGCAAAATACCACCATAATAGCGAACTACCACCGCACTAATTTCACCTAATTGACTACCTTGCAATGCACTCAACATTGGCTTTCCTGCCGTTCCAGCAGGTTCGCCATCATCAGAAAAACCAAGTTGTAGAGAATCTGTTGGCTTGCCTGCTACGGCAGCCCAACAATGATGCCGAGCATTTGGATGTTCTTGTTTAATCTTTGCCCAAAAAGCTCTTGCATCTTCTAAACCTTCGGTATGCTGTAAATAAGTAATAAAACGGCTTTTCTTAATTTCTTCTTCAAAAACAACCGCTCTTTTAGGAACGAGGTATTCCGCCATTTATTTTTTCAAGGTAATTTCAATAGCACTAGTCTATCACTGATGACTGGGATTTGTCGAAATTTTGCCGTAAGTGCGGTATGATATGGCTCTGTTTTTCAAAAGAAAAAAGAATATGTCTGAAATTTCCGTCACACAAACCCTAGATACTTTAGGATTACGTTGCCCAGAACCTGTCATGCTTGTTCGTAAAAATATTCGTCATCTTAACGATGGAGAAATACTTTTGATTATTGCTGACGATCCTGCAACAACAAGAGATATTCCAAGTTTCTGTCAATTTATGGATCACACATTACTGCAAAGTGAGGTGGAAAAACCGCCGTTCAAATATTGGGTGAAAAAAGGAAAATAAAAAATCGGCCGCATTAAAGTGCGGCCGATTTTTTGTAATTATTAAAGATTGCGTAAGGCTTCAATACGCTTTTCGAGTGGCGGATGGCTCATAAAGAGTTCACTTCGTTTTCCATTAATCATAAAGGCATTTAAAGACCCTTCGAGATTTTGTGGTTCGTGAAGTTGTTGCAAACGTTGCAGTGCCATAATCATTTTTTCTTTGCCTACTAAACTTGCTGAACCAGCATCTGCACGGAATTCGCGGTAACGGGAGAACCACATTGCGATAATACTCGCAAGCACACCAAAGAGCATTTCCAATACCATCGAAACCAAGAAATAAATACCTGAACTGCGCGTTTCCTCTCCATTATTGTTACGCGAACTTGCTACCGCTGTTGCAATAACGCGCGATAAGAAAATCACGAAAGTATTCAATACGCCTTGTAATAACGCCATAGTCACCATATCCCCATTGGAAATATGGGAAATTTCGTGCGCTAAAACAGCTTCAGCTTCAGCCTCAGTCATGTTGTTTAATAATCCAGTGCTTACTGCCACCAAAGAATTGCTTTTCGTCGCGCCTGTCGCAAAAGCATTCACATCGGGTGAATGATAAATTGCCACGTCTGGCATGGGAATACCTGCTTTCTGTGCTTGGCGACTAACGGTATCAATTAACCAATGTTCAGTTTGATTACGAGGTTGAGTAATCACTTCTCCATCTACAGAACGTAATGCCATCGTTTTAGACAGGAATAATGAAATTAATGAACCAACAAAACCAAATAGCAACGCCATAATTAAAATGCCGCCGGTGCTATTTCCAGCAATACCAGTCACACTTAAAATAATACCTAATACCAGCATTACAGCCATATTGGTTGCCAAGAAAAGAAGAATACGCATCATAATGTGTTCTCTCAAAGTTAGGGTTAGTATTTCCTTAGTGGGGAAAATTCACAAAAAATTCAAGGTGTAATGTAAAATTTTTGTTATCAGCATACAAACAAAAAGCGCGGTCAAAAACATGCGAGTTTATGACCGCACTTTTAAGCAGAAATTACCAAACAGAAAATTATTTTCTTACAGCAATCGCTTCAATTTCTAATCCTACATCTTTTGGTAAACGTGCAACTTCTACGCAAGAACGAGCAGGGAAGTTAGGGTGATTATTTTCTTTAAAGAAACGTTCGTATTCTGCATTAACCGCTGCAAAATCATTAAGATCTTTCACAAAAACAGTCGTTTTTACAATATCTGCAGCGGTTAAACCCGCTTTCTCAATAATCGCTTTCACATTTTCTAAAGATTGACGTGCTTGTGCAACGATGTCAGCGGGCACTTCGCCTGTTGCAGGATTCACGGGAATTTGCCCTGAGGTTAAAACTAAATTGCCAAGATCAACCGCTTGAACATAAGGGCCGATAGCTGACGGTGCTTTTTCAGTATGAATAATTTGAGTCATCATTTTCTCCTTGGTTGATAAAAGTGCGGTTATTTTTCACAGCACTTTTTCGTTTATTAATCAATTTCTTTTAGCACGTCATCAGAAAGCGATTCTTTATTTTCTGTTGATTTGCCATCACTCACTTTAAATTGTAAATTTTGGTAATACGCTTCTCTAAAGGTTACATATGGATCTTGTGCTTGGCGTAACAACTCCGCGTTATCGATATTTTTCGCACGGGCATCCACCGCTTGCACACCATATTTCACTAACGACCACGGACCACCCACCCATTCCCAGAATGGATACATATAAGCCGCATCAACCACCGCGCCCGTTAATTGGCGTGGCGTTGTTGCATTATAAATCGGTAGCACAATATAAGTCCCAGCATCTACGCCGTAGCTACCTAAAGTTTCCCCAAATCCACGTTGATTATCTACGCGCAGCTCTTTGCTTGCGCTCGCAAAATCAATAAAGCCACCTAGACCAAATACAGTGTTAATCCAAAAGCGATTAAAGTGAACAAATGCTTTTTTCGGTTCACCTTCAATTAAGCGGTTCACAAAGCTTACTGGCTCATCAAGGTTATTTGCAATGCCAGCAAGACCTGAAGAAATAGGCTTAGGCACATAGTTATTCCAACCTTTTGCAGCGGGTTCTAACACATAGCGATCCATAACGTTATAGTTAAATTTCCACATGGTTCGATTGAACCCTTCAAGGGTATCATTACGCTCACTCGCTTGTTTTGTGTCGTTCTTATTTGCACAACCTGTCAGCACAATTACGCCGAAAAGTGCGGTCAAAATCGTCTTTATTTTCATTTTGAATCCTTATATAAATGTGGGCTTATTCTACCTAATTTGCCAAGTAACAACAAAATAAATATTGCCTATAAAACATATAAAAAGTGCGGTAAAAAACCATTATTTTTACCGCACTTTCTCATTCCTAACATAAAACTAATTTCGTTTTCTGACCTTTCAGATAATTAACAATTCCTTCAGGAACATCATCCGTAAACAAATATTCCACATCACTTAATTCACCCAATCGAACAATCGCTTGGCGCGTAAATTTAGAGTGATCGGTCACTAATAAGGTCTGACGTGAACTTTCAATAATCGCTCTCTTGACTTGTACTTCGTGGTAATCATAATCCAATAATGAACCATCAGCATCAATCGCGCTAATCCCTAAAATCCCGAAATCTAGGCGAAATTGAGAAATAAAATTCACTGTAGCTTCGCCGATAATTCCACCATCCATTCGTAATGATCCGCCCGCCATGACAATATCAAAACTTTCATTTTGGCGTAAAAGATGAGCGGCATTCAGATTGTTCGTCACAATTCGGAGTTTTTCGTGGCCAAGCAATGCATTGGCGACAGCCTCAGGCGTGGTACCAATATCAATAAACAACGATGCGCCGTTAGGAATCAACTTCGCAACTTCCTGTGCAATATTATTTTTTTGTAATGAAAAGAATTGTTTACGATCCACATAATCAGAATTTTCTGCAGAAGATGGCGATGCCGCGCCACCATGATGGCGACGAATTAAATCTAACTCTGCCAAAATATTCAAATCACGGCGAATTGTTTGAGGGCTAACATCTAAGGCAGCAACCAATTCTTCCGTGCTTAAATAGCCGGATTGTTCCACCAGTTTAATAATTTGTTGATGCCGTAACGACTGCTTCATAGAAAACCCTTTATCCAAATTGAATACACCTACTGTAGCGAATTTTTACGTAATTTGCTATCGATAAATCCCCAAATCAAGCCGACAATCAAGCCTGAAATATGCGCTGCATTTCCCATTTCAACACCAAATAATGGGCTAACAAAACCTAATGCGATCCCCACTAATAACATTGTGAAAAAACCTTCTGGCAAATCAAATAAATGATGATTCAATTTATCACGTATAAATACATAACCTAGAACCGCATATACAACACCAGAAAGCCCAAAGAAACCGGGGCCAGACACATAATTTTGCACATACCCTGTTATAGCGGAAGCTACAACATACAACATCAATAATTTGACCGAACCAAAAGTGCGCTCAATCATTCCACCGAAAATAAAAAACCAAGACAAATTAAACAAAATATGCAAATTAGATAAATGTACCAGTGTATGTGAGATATAACGCCACGCTTCGCTATCTTGCTCTTCGTAAGCGGGGTAATGCATCAAATACATAATATCGTCTTCAAAACCCAGCTGTTGAGCAATATAAATAAGCGCGCAAAGTGCGGTGAGAATTAGCGTGATTTTTCCCTGTTGAGCTAAAAAGTTTTTCATTCGTGATCTCAAGTTTCTACGCAAATTTAAAAATCTGACTTTGCATTAAAGGTCATTATTTCCCCAGTAATGGGGTGGGTAATCGTCAATTCTTCTGCGTGCAAACATAATCTTGGCGACATAGCTTTAGCCTGAGGATGAGAGTAAAATTTATCGCCTAGAATTGGATGCCCCAATGCTAACATGTGCAAGCGTAATTGATGAGATCTGCCTGTCACGGGCGTCAGTTTCACGCGAGTACTGTTATTGGGCAAACGTGCTAAAACTTCGAATTTTGTGACCGCTCTTTTTCCTAAAACGAAATCCAAACGTTGGCGAGGTCGATTTTCCCAATCACAAATCATTGGCAAATTTACCTCGCCATAATCTTTCTCCAAATGTCCCCAAACAATCGCTTGATAATGTTTTTTTGGTTCACGTTCGCGAAATTGACGTTTTAATTCACGATCCGCCGCCTTACTTAAAGCAAACACAATAATACCGCTCGTTGCCATATCCAAACGATGAGCTGGCTCACAAAAACCGAATTTTTCTTTCACTCGACTCATTGTACTATCGTAATATTGTGGTTGATTGCCCGGCACGGAAAGCAAACCGCTAGGTTTGTTCACCACGCACAAATGATTATCTTGATAAATAATATCTAAATAAGGTTCAAGAGGCGGATTGTATTCAATCAATGCCATTTTTATTCCTTGTTCGTCACAATGACACGCAAGCAATCCAAACGCCAATTTGCTTTAGAAAGCTCATCCAGTGATTGTGTTCGTTGTTGTTCCAAAATATCAATTTCGCTTTGGCGAATATTTTTATTCACGGCTCGCAAAGCCTGTAAACGGTTAATTTCTGCGCTTAATTGTTGATCTGCTTGATTTTTAGCCTCAGAAATAATCAGTTCAGCTAAAGATTTTACGAGTTGATCGCCTCGCGTGATCAAGGCTTCAATATTGGCCCGTGCCATTTTCACCATTTGATTAGCAATATTTTTACCAAGTGGTTTCAATTTGCTATGCAATGTTTCAAAAGCAACTTGCTCACCAATGTTATTTCCTTTGTTATCAAGCAGCAGACGAATAGGCGTTGGCGGCAAGAAACGATTAAGCTGTAACCCTTTTGGCGATTGGCTTTCCACCACGTAAATCAATTCAATTAATAAGGTTCCAGCGGGCAGTTGTTTATTTACAAGCAATGCCATTGCGGCTTTGCCAATATCACCAGAAGCAACAAGATCAATACCCTGACGAATCATAGGATGATCCCAAGTCAAGAATTCCATTTCTTCACGAGCAAGGGCAAGTTCTCGATCAAAGGTAACCGTCACACCTTCTTCTTTTAAACCCGGAAAATCAGGCACAAGCATTGTCCCAGTTGGACTAATTACAATACTATTAGCCCCAAGATCTTCTTGCTCTACGCCAATAATATCAAACAATTTTAAGGCAAAATTTACAAGCTCAGGCGAATTATCTTCATCAGCAATTTGATCCGCTAACGCTTGTGCTTGCTCACCGCCATGAGAATTTAGCTCTAATAAACGATCGCGACCTTTTTCTAACTCAATCTTGAGTTTTTCCCGTGCTGTTTTAGTTTGTTTTAATAATTCAAAAAATTCATTCTCTGAAAGTGCGGTAAAATTTGACCGCACTTTTTCCAACTCATCGGCAAACTGAGAAAATAATGCCATTCCCATTGGACAAGTTTGTTCAAAAGCATTCAATCCCTCATTGTACCAACGAGCCAAACGACTTTGAGGCGAATCTTTCGCACAAGGCACATAAATTTGTACATCACGTTTTTGTCCAATACGATCTAATCGGCCAATACATTGTTCCAATAAATCAGGATTTGTCGGTAAATCAAATAACACTAAATTTGCTGCGAATTGGAAGTTACGCCCTTCCGAGCCGATACTCGAACTGAGTAAAACCTGCGCGCCGGTTTCTAAATCCGCAAAATAAGCCGCAGCTCTATCTCGTTCAATAATCGACATTTTTTCGTGGAACACTGCGGCACGAATCGCCTCACGTTCACGTAAAATTTGTTCTAACTGAATCGCCATGGCCGCAGTCTGACAAATCACAAAAATTTTTTCATCGCGATGTAGTTTGAGGAAATCAATCAGCCAATCAATTTTATCATTCTCTTCAGAGAGTGTAATTTGGTGGTAAACACGTTGCGGAAAACCTTTCACGCCTTGACGTGTATTGCGGAATAACATTCGCCCCGTGCCATGACGATCAATTAAGGCTTGGATCAGTTCCTGGCGGGCACGATGTTGTTCTTCATCATTATTTGATGCAATCGCTTTAAAAAGTGGCTCAACATCTTGTTCAAGCAACAAATCAGAAATATGATTTTTTTCTACCGCACTTAATACCTTATTTGCCAGCAAAGATTCAACGGCATTAACCACAGGTTGGTAGTGTTCCTGCTCTTTCACAAAGGTTTGATAATCAAAGAAACGTTCTGGATCCAGTAAGCGCAAACGAGCAAAATGACTTTCTTGCCCAAGTTGTTCTGGAGTTGCAGTGAGTAACAAGACGGATGGAATGATACGAGCAAGCTGTTCAACTAATAAATAAGCAGTACTTGGCGAGGTTTCAGACCACACCAAATGATGTGCTTCGTCCACAATTAAGCAATCAAATTGAGCATTGAGCGCCTGCTCCACTCGGTTTAGATGAATTTCTAACCAATTCAGCGAACAAATAATTAAGCTTTCAGTTGTAAACGGATTAACGGCATCAAGATCAAAATCGTTGCAACGTTCTTCATCAAAAAGTGCAAAATGCAAATTAAAACGACGAAGCATTTCTACCAGCCATTGATGTTGCAACGTTTCTGGCACGATAATAAGAACACGTTGCACTTTCTCAGCAAAAAGTTGATTCTGCAAAATCATTCCTGCTTCAATGGTTTTCCCTAAACCAACCTCATCCGCCAACAACACGCGAGGATTAACTCGATTACCGACTTCAGCGGCAATATGAAGCTGATGAGGAATTAAACCCGCACGCGTTCCGCGTAGACCACGCAATGACGATTTAAATTGTGCTTGTTGATGACAAAGCGTGCGATAACGCAATGCAAAATGACTGCTACGATCAATTTGCGCTGAAAACAGACGCTCTTTCGCTTGGCTAAAAGAAATAATCGATGAAATATCGCGTTCTTGCACAATGACATCTTCACCTTGTGGATTTTTAACTAAATAAAATAGCAAACCGTTCATATTTTGAACGTCTAAAATCTTACCTTGCCAGCCTGCTTGATGGGATAATGTTTCACCTTTGCTAAATACAATTCGGCTTAAAGGCGCTTGTGCAGCAGCATATATACGCGTTTCATCCGCCGCAGGGAAATAAATCGTGACAGTTCTTTGATCTAATGCGGTAATGATACCTAATCCTAAAGCGTTTTCACTTTCACTCAACCAGCGCTGACCAATAGCAAAGGGCATAATAATTCTCTTTCTGATTTTTATTGATAAAATTTGGGGGCGTATTGTAGCTTGCTTAAATAGCAAAAGAAATTAATAAAAGAGAATAAAAAATGGATTGAAGAAATAAATGGCACGCCCTAAAGGATTCGAACCTTTGACCCACGCCTTAGAAGGGCGTTGCTCTATCCAGCTGAGCTAAGGGCGCATTCAAAGGATTTCTTTTGTACGGAATTTCAAGACAATATAAAAGAAGTGGTCGGCGAGATAGGATTTGAACCTACGACCCACTGGTCCCAAACCAGTTGCGCTACCAAGCTGCGCTACTCGCCGACGAGTGCAGTCAATTATAGGTTTGTTTTTATCTCAGTCAATTAATTTTTTGATTTTTTAATTTAATTGTTCAAAATTATTCCACTTTAGGAAAAATGCCCCCTTTTTCGTTGTAAAAAAATCATTGTCCGCTAAAATAGCAAACGCTTTCTTTCCCATCATTCAAAAGGACAGCCCAATGACCGCACAAATCATCTCTGGTACCGCACTTTCAAAAAAAATTAAAGCCGATGTGGCAGATAAAATCACCCATTACATTAAGCAAGGAAAACGCGCGCCTGGGCTTGCAGTCATTCTCGTGGGTGCCGATCCTGCTTCGCAAATCTATGTCGGTAATAAACGTAAAAGCTGTGAAGAAATTGGCATTATCTCTAAATCTTATGATCTGCCAGATACCACCACGCAAGAGAAATTGTTAGCAGTTATTGACCAGCTTAATGCAGATAAAAATATTGATGGTATTTTGGTACAGCTACCGTTACCCAAACAAATTAACACGGAAGCAATAATTGAACGCATCGACCCAACAAAAGATGTAGATGGTTTCCATCCTTACAATGTTGGGCTTTTATGCCAACGCATTCCAACTTTACGTGCCTGCACCCCTTATGGCATAATGAAACTATTAGAAACAACGGGCATTGACTTACATGGCAAACACGCAGTAATTGTAGGCGCATCCAATATTGTCGGCCGCCCAATGTCTTTAGAATTATTATTGGCAGGCGCAACCGTCACAGTAACTCATCGATTTACCAACGATTTAGAAAGCCATGTTCGCCAAGCAGATATACTTGTCGTCGCGGTAGGTAAGCCGAATTTGATCCCCGGAGATTGGATCAAAGAAAGTGCGGTAGTCATTGATGTCGGAATTAACCGCCTAGATGGAAAATTAGTAGGCGATGTAGAGTTTGACAAAGCAGCCGAAAAAGCGGCATATATTACCCCCGTTCCTGGCGGTGTTGGGCCAATGACCGTTGCAATGTTAATGAGCAATACGCTTTACGCTTATGAACACAACAAATAGCTTTGTATAAAAGAATCCTATCACAAGAAAAATGGGTTAAAGCCTGATTAGCTTTAACCCATTTATTTTAATCACTAAAGAATTCTGTAAATAATCAAATCTAAATTAGTTCAACCAGAACATATAGCCTACAGTCGAAATCACAATAATACACACCAAATTCAATACGAAACCAGCTTTTACCATTTCACTTTGTTTCACTTGACCAGAACCGAATACAATAGCATTTGGTGGCGTTGCAACTGGTAGCATGAAAGCACAAGATGCACCAAGACCAATAATTAATGCTAAACCAATTTCTGGCATACCCAATGATTGGGCGATAGAAATAAAGATTGGTACGAGTAGTGCCGCACTTGCTGTATTAGAGGTAAATTCAGTTAAGAAAATAATGAATGTAGCAACTAACAAGCCAATAAGATAGAAATGTTGTCCTTCAATCATAAAGACAATGCTATCAGCTAAAATCTTGCTTGCTCCGGAATCCTTCAATACTGCACTTAATGTTAATCCACCACCGAAAAGCATTAATACGCCCCAATCGGTACTTTCTTGAATTTGTTTCCAGCTTGCAATGCCCGTAGAACAAATCACAATAGCTGCTAATAAAGCGACAACACTATCGAAGCTCGCAATATTTTTCTGCAAACCAAGTAAGCCTGAAATAAGCGGATTAATTTGCCCACTAAATACCCAAGTTAAAGCAATTACAACAAAAATAACAAGCGTTAATACACGCACTGAATTCATTTCAATGCTTTCAAAAGATTGCTCAAAATTAATATGAAGTTTTGGCTTAAAAATAATGTAAAGTGTACCAATCATCAGTGGTAACAAAATAATCATTATTGGTAAACCATACCATAACCAATCTGCAAAAGTTAAATGCAAGTTACTTGCTACAATCGCATTCGGTGGACTGCCCACCAAGGTTCCCATACCACCAATTGATGCACTATAAGCTATCCCTAACAACACAAATACATAAGTATTATGTTCTTTCTCACGATCAAGTTGGCTTAAAATTCCCATTGCGAGGGGTAACATCATGGCTGCAGTTGCCGTGTTACTCATCCACATAGAAAGGAAGGCTGTAATCAAAAAGAGATAAATAATGGCAATAAATAAATTACCACGCGCTAATGCCATAATCTTATTAGCAATCATTTTATCAAGTTTTTGAATATGCAAGGCTGTAGCCAAAGAAAAGCCACCAAAGAATAAAAAGATCGTAGGATCAGCAAAAGCCACTAAAGCTTGCTTAGTACTCACTAAATCTAGCGCAATCGCTAATAATGGCACCAATAATGCGGTAACCGTAACATGTAATGCCTCGGTTAACCAAAGCACTGCGACAAAAGCCAATAACGCTAAACCAGCACTAGCCTTTGGCTCATAAGGTAGCACGTTTAATAACACAAAAAACAGCACTATATCTAAAATAAAAATAATGCCATTTTTATGATTTTTGAAAGATTTCATCTCAGTCATAAAGCTCCTCCGTTAGTGTTCTAACTCGAACGGACTACAATGTTAAATGAATGTTAATAAGTTGCAATGCTCAATTTTCAGAAATGTGATCTAGTGCAATAAATTTCGATAAAAAAAGTGCGGTTATTTTTTATACCTCCTAAAAGTTTGACAAAGCGACCTACTGATTAGAGTTCAGATTCTTTATGACTAAACTAAAAGGACTAAGCTCTGTGGCTTACAGAACTCAGTCCTTAATTCAACAATCTAACTTTTTAGGGGCAGCTCAGTTTTAGCTAACCGCTTTTGATCATGAGAGAATTATAAAATCTCTTTTGCTTTTGCTACCACGTTATCCACGGTGAAACCAAAGAGTTTGAATAATTGATCCGCAGGTGCTGATTCACCGAAGCTATTCATACCTACCACGCGACCTTCAAAGCCAACGTATTTATACCAGAAGTCGGCAATACCCGCTTCAATCGCAACACGTTTGGTTACAGCTGCTGGTAATACACTTTCGCGGTACGCTGCATCTTGTTTATCGAAACGGTTAGTGCTTGGCATAGAGACGACACGTACTTTTTTACCTTCTGCACTTAATGCTTCAGCCGCTTTCACCGCTAATTCTACTTCAGAACCTGTTGCAATGAAGATTAACTCAGGTGTGCCATCACAGTCTTTTAACACATAAGCACCACGTTTAACCGCATCTAATTGTGCAGAAGTGCGGTCCATTTGGGCTAAGTTTTGACGGGTAAAGATCAACGCACTTGGACCATCTTGGCGTTCAACAGCTTGTTGCCATGCGATAGCTGATTCCACCTGGTCACACGGACGCCATGTTTCAAGATTTGGAATTAAGCGTAATGATGCGGTTTGCTCAACGGGTTGGTGAGTTGGACCATCTTCACCTAAGCCGATAGAGTCATGAGTATAAACGAATAAAGCGCGTTGCTTCATTAATGCTGCCATACGCACCGCATTGTGTGCATATTCGTAGAACATTAAGAAGGTTGCACCGTAAGGAATGAAACCACCATGTAAAGCAATACCATTCATGATCGCTGACATACCGAACTCACGCACACCATAGTTAAGGTAGTTACCACCTACGTTTTCGTGTGCACGAATTGGTTTAGAACCGCTCCATAACGTTAAGTTAGAGCTTGCTAAGTCTGCTGAGCCACCTAAAAATTCAGGTAACACATGTGCATAAGCTTCAATGGCATTTTGTGATGCTTTACGGCTTGCAATGCTTGCAGGATTTGCTTGTAATTTTTCAATGAACTCTTTAGATTCTGCTGCCCAATTTGCTGGTAATTCACCGTTTACACGACGTGTAAATTCTGCCGCAAGTTCTGGATATGCTTTAGCATAAGCGGCAAATTTTTCTTCCCAAGATTTTTCTGCTGCAGCGCCTTTTTCTTTCGCAGACCATTCAGCATAGTATTCAGCCGGAATTTCAAATGGACCATATTCCCAGCCTAGTGCTTTACGGGTTAATGCGATTTCTTCATCACCTAATGGTGCACCGTGACAATCGTGAGAGCCAGATTTATTTGGTGAACCAAAACCAATGATCGTTTTACAAATAATCAACGTTGGTTTTTCTTTTTCTGCTTGAGCAAGAATAGTCGCTGCACGAATTTGTTCTGCATCGTGACCATCCACATTGCGGATCACTTGCCAGCCATAAGCTTCAAAACGAGCTGCGGTATCATCGCTGAACCAACCATCTACATGACCATCAATCGAAATGTTATTGTCATCGTAGAATGCGATTAATTTACCAAGGCCTAATGTGCCGGCTAAAGAGCAAGCTTCGTGAGAAATCCCTTCCATTAAACAGCCATCACCTAAGAACACATAAGTGTGGTGGTCTACGATTTCATGGCCTTCACGGTTAAATTGACCCGCTAAGGTTTTCTCAGCAATCGCCATACCTACAGCATTGGTGATACCTTGACCTAACGGACCAGTTGTGGTTTCAACACCTGGTGCATAACCATATTCTGGATGGCCAGGCGTTTTAGAATGTAATTGACGGAATTGTTTTAAATCTTCGATAGAAAGATCGTAGCCTGTTAAATGTAATAAGCTATAAATCAACATTGAACCGTGGCCGTTAGAAAGCACAAAACGGTCGCGATCAGCCCATTTAGGATTGTTTGGGTTATGTTTTAAGAAATCACGCCATAATACTTCAGCGATATCCGCCATTCCCATTGGTGCACCTGGGTGGCCTGATTTTGCTTTTTGTACTGCATCCATTGATAAGAAACGAATTGCATTGGCTAATTGTCTACGAGTTGCCATTTTGTTCTCCTGTTATAATTCGCTTTGAAAAAATAATCTTGCGCATTCTACCTTATTTCTGAAGGAAATTTAGCAAAAATCCGCACTCAATTTAATAGTTTGTGACAATAATCAAATTCTACGGCGACGCTGGTGAAAACGCGTGCTACTCGATTTTACTTTCAAATTTACCGCACTTTTTTTCTCTTTGTGTTTGCGATAAGCCCGTCGATAGTGACTTAAAAAATAATGAATAGAGCTTGCCATCACCGCGCCAAGTAAAAAGATAATAATGAGCTCACCATATAATTGGTGAAAGATTTGATTAATTTTTGATTGGTTAGATTGCGTATATTGCGCATCAATGGTGACACGTAAAAATCCTTTAATGCCACTTTGGGCGTAAAGTGGCTCTACAATTTGTTGGTTATTTTCATCGGGTGAATTACGAGTCTCGCGACTTTGAGCCAGTAATTTTCCTTCGCCATCATATAAGCTGGCATCTAAAATAAAGTCTTCTTTGACTATTTGATCAAGATTGTCCGTTAATTGCTCTGTTTTGGCATTGTTTGTCAGTAAAACTGAAAATAAATTGGCTTGTTGACGAACCAAAATATGTGAGATGTTTGCCACTTGGTTTACGCTAGCAAATTGTGAACTCAGCTTAAATTGTTTTACACCAAATAAGATAACGCCAAGTGCAGTTAGGATTAGCACAATAATCGTTGCAAGCATGGTTGATTTGATTAGTTTTTCTTTAATTATTTGCACTTTTTCAACTCACATCGGTTAAAATCTTTTCAGTCGCCACAATTTACAGGATTTTTATGCAAATTCAACGTTTCGAAAGCATTACTCAAAAATACCCACAATTTCCTACCGCACTTTTAGTTAATGAGGAACCTATACAGAACGGAGAGCCTTTTATCTTATACGGCACAAAGTTGGACATAACTAATCTGGAAAAATTTCAACAAAAGTGCGGTCAAAATTTTCAGATTTTTGATGTTTGGATGGTAGAGCAAAATATTGTTGTTTTATTGAAAGGTCAATGGTTTGCTGAGTTTGTTAACTTTGCTCATGACGTTGAAGTAGATATAGCTAAATTAGGTTTTAGCCCTAAATTGTCTCAAGCTGGGTTGTTGGTGATGGATATGGATTCTACCGCTATTCAAATTGAGTGTATTGATGAAATTGCGAAATTAGCGGGAGTAGGCGAACTTGTTTCTGCGATTACGGAAAGTGCAATGAGAGGTGAATTAGATTTCGAACAAAGTTTGCGTCGTCGAGTGGGTACATTAAAAGGTGCGCCAGAAAGTATCTTACAGCAAGTTAGAGAGAATTTACCGCTAATGCCTGGATTAGTTGAAACGATCCAAACCTTACAGAAATATGGTTGGAAAACCGCAATTGCTTCAGGCGGATTTACTTATTTTGCGGATTATTTGAAAGCCTTATTACAGCTTGATTTTGCTGCATCAAATCAATTTGATATTGAAGATGGAAAACTCACAGGCTTAGTTAAAGGTGATGTGGTTGATGCCCAATACAAAGCTAAAACATTACAACATTTGTTAGAGGAATACAGTATTGATTCACAATATTCTATTGCTATTGGTGACGGGGCAAATGACTTGGCAATGATGAATGTGGCTGGGCTAGGTGTTGCGTTCCATGCTAAACCTAAAGTGCAACAACAAGCGCAAATTGTGGTAAACTTCGCCGACTTAACCGCACTTTTATGCCTTTTAAGTGCCAATGATCGAATTTAATAAAATGGGAGAAGACTATGCCATCTTTTGATATTGTTTCTGAAATCACTTTACACGAAGTCCGTAATGCAGTGGAAAATGCCAACCGTGTACTTAGCACGCGTTATGATTTTCGTGGTGTAGAAGCGGTAATTGAATTAAATGAAAAAAATGAAACGATTAAAATCACCACAGAATCTGATTTCCAACTTGAACAATTAATTGAGATTTTAATTGGATCTTGTATTAAACGTGGTATTGAGCACAGTTCTTTAGATATTCCAGCAGAAAGCGAACACCATGGTAAACTTTATAGTAAAGAGATTAAACTTAAACAGGGTATTGAAACGGAGATGGCGAAGAAAATTACTAAATTAGTAAAAGATTCTAAAATCAAAGTTCAAACTCAAATTCAAGGTGAGCAAGTGCGTGTGACAGGTAAGTCACGCGATGACTTACAGGCAGTCATTCAACTTGTTAAAGGCGCTGAATTAGGCCAACCATTCCAATTTAATAATTTTAGAGATTAGTTTTCAAATAAGGGCGAAATGTTGCCATAGTTTTTTGATAAAACTTGACGAACACCGCTTTCAAGCGTAACATTCGCCCGATTTTTTAACGAGAAGGACACACACTTTGGACAGTCATAGTCGATACCGAATATCGCTCTAGACGCCCGCCTTTTTATTATCGGCGCGCGTTCGCCGGTAAATTTACCGTTGTTTCGGCATCTCTTAACGAAAACTTTGCGATTTTTCACCGCACTTTCGTTTCTTCTTTAATTTGTTCACTGTTAGCTGTTCATAATCCTATAAGGAGTATGAAATGATCAACGCGTTTGCTATCAATGATTCCCGCTTGGTTCGCATTGACGAAGACCAAACTGATCTCAATACTGCCATTTGGCTTGATTTACTTGAGCCAACAGGCGAAGAACGTGAAATGCTACAAGAAGGCTTAGGTCAAAGCTTAGCATCTTTTCTAGAATTGGAAGATATTGAAGCTTCCGCCCGTTTCTTTGAAGACGAAGATGGTTTACACCTTCACTCATTTTTTTATTGCGAAGATGAAGACAATTATGCTGATTTAGCGAGCGTCGCTTTTACTATTCGTGATGGCCGTTTATTTACGTTGCGTGATCGCGAGCTACCAGCATTCCGTTTATATCGTATGCGTTCACGTAGCCAGCGCTTGTTAGAATGTAATTCTTATGAAGTTTTACTGGATTTATTTGAAACGAAAATTGAGCAATTAGCGGACGTGATTGAAAACGTTTATGCAGATTTGGAAGAGTTGAGTCGCGTTATTTTAAACGGGAAACAAGATGAAGCCTTTGATGAGGCATTAAATACACTCACGGAACAAGAAGATACGAGCTCAAAAGTTCGTTTGTGCTTGATGGATACTCAACGCGCACTAGGTTTCTTGGTTCGCAAAACGCGCTTACCAACTAATCAATTAGAACAAGCACGAGAAATCTTACGAGATATTGAATCTTTACAGCCGCATAATGAATCCTTGTTCCAAAAAGTAAACTTTTTAATGCAAGCTGCAATGGGTTACATCAATATTGAACAGAACAAAATTATGAAATTTTTCTCAGTTGTTTCTGTGATGTTCCTTCCTGCAACATTAGTTGCATCCACTTATGGTATGAACTTTGATTTTATGCCTGAATTACATTTTAAATATGGTTATCCAATGGCAATTGGATTAATGATCGCAGCCGCATTGACACCATATATTTATTTCAGAAGAAAAGGATGGCTATGATGGAATTATCCCAAACCGCATTATTTATCGGGTCAATTATTAATCTTTACGCACTTGTATTGATCTTACGAGCTTGGTTACAGTTTGCTCGAGTGGATTATTACAACCCTGTTTCAACATTTGCAGTAAAAATGACTGATCCAGTATTAAAACCTCTACGTAAAATTGCGCCTACTGTTAAAAATATCGATACTTCTGCTTTACTGTTAGTATTTATTATCGGTATGTTGAAAGGTATTATTTATTTTGGTTTATCAGTAAATGTACTCTTAGTATTGGGTGTGTTAACTGTATTGAAAAGCATTGGTTTAGCAATTTTTTATGTGCTTTTTATTGGGGCGGTTTTAAGTTGGTTTAATCGTGGAAATAGTCCTGTGATTTATGCGTTTTATCAACTCTCAGAACCTCTTTTAAAACCTATCCGTCGATTCTTACCAACATTAGGGATGATTGATTTTTCCCCTATGGTCATCGTATTTATCTTATTGTTCTTAAATAACCTAATGCTTGATATGTTAGGTGGACTTTGGATGATTGCTGGTTAGAGATTAATAGGCTGTAAATAATAGGTTATCAATTTTATCCTCAAAATAGTGAAAATCGTAAGAGCATTAAAGATTAGCTTTCCATTTCTGATATCGTTTAGTTTAACTCATAGTATTACCGATAATTTACTAAAACAAGACGTTACGGTGGATCAACCTAATAAAAAGAGAACAATATTTCGTTTATAGCCTAATAAAATAAAAGAATTTCTCGATTAAAATTCTAACGATTTTCTAGCGCTTTTTTCACTGGGGCAAAGCTACGACGATGTTGCGGTAACGCGCCAAGTTCAGCTAATTTTTCCAAATGTAATTTGGTCGGATAGCCTTTATGATGGGCAAAAGCGTATTCTGGATATTGCTTGTCTAATTCTTCCATTTCTTGGTCTCGTGCTACTTTCGCCAAAATAGAGGCTGCACTGATTTCCGCTACAAGGCTATCACCTTTTACGACGGCTTGCGCTGGAATATCTAAATCTTTTGGGATCTTATTGCCATCAACCAACACAAAGTGCGGTTGAATTTTTAAAGATTTTACTGCTCGAGTCATTGCCAGCAAGGAGGCTTGTAGAATATTGATCTCGTCAATTTCGTTAGCTTCTGCTCGTCCTAATGCCCAAGCAAGGGCTTTTTCTTTAATTTCTTCAGAAAGGGCTAAACGTTTTTTCTCAGAAAGTTTTTTAGAATCAGCGAGGCCTTCAATTGGGTTATTCGGATCTAAAATGACAGCAGCCGTGACAACCGCCCCAACTAGAGGACCTCGCCCAACTTCATCAACGCCAGCGATCAATTCATAGCCTTGTGGATATTCAAACATTTTCTTTTCCTTCTAATAAATCAATGACTGCTTGGGCCGCTTGCTTATCGGCATTGCATTGAATTTTTTGGTGTAAATCCGTGAAGTGCTGAATTAAAACATGGCGATTTTTTACCGCACTTTCATCATTAGAAAGATAAGCAGATAGTTTTTCAGCGAGCAATTCTGGCGTGCATTCTTCTTGAATCATTTCAGGAACGAGCATTTCATTCGCAAGCAAGTTTGGTAAAGAAATATAATCGGTTTTCACTAAACGTTTTGCTAAGAAATAGGTCAGTGGTTTCATTCGATAGCCAACCACCATGGGTGATTTACAAAGCATTGCTTCAAGTGCTGCTGTTCCTGAAGCAAGCAATGTTGCATCAGCTACGATCATTGCTTGTCGTGCATTGCCATCAATTAAATGCATATCTAGATTTGGCGCAATTTTAGCTTTAATGGCTTCAAATTGAATTCGTCGTTTTTCGTTCACTAAAGGCACGAGGAATTGTAAATCAGGAAATTGTTCTTTTAACAATAAAGCAGTTTTCAAGAAAGGCTCAGCCAGAAATTCCACTTCTGAACCACGGCTTCCAACTAGGATAGCTAAATAGCGTTGTGCGGGATCAATCTGTAGCATTTGGCAGGCTTCGGCACGGTTTGGTTTGAGCGGAATAGCATCTGCCATTGTGTGTCCAATAAAGCGGCAAGGTACGTTAAATTTATCGTAAAAAGCTTTCTCAAAAGGCAAAAAGGCAAGAACTTGGTGAGTCGCTTTGGCAATTTTGTGAATGCGATTTTGACGCCATGCCCATACAGAGGGGCTCACGTAATGAATAGTTTTAATTCCGTTTGCTTTGAGCTTGAGTTCTACATCCAAATTAAAATCAGGCGCATCAATGCCGATGTAAACATCAGGTTTTTCTTGCAACATAGTTTGAATGACATTTTTGCGAATTTTCAACAGACGTGGGAGATGTTTCAAAACTTCAGCCAAGCCCATGACTGAAAGTTCTTCCATATCGACAAGCGTCTCACAACCTTCAGCTAACATTCTTGGACCTGCAATGCCAATAAAGCGAGCATTAGGATAATGAGCTTTGAGCTGGCGAATTAAACCAGCACCGAGAATATCACCAGATACTTCTCCTGCAACAAGAGCAATGGTTGGATTTGTTTTGTTCATCAAATTTATCCTAAAAAATAACCGCACTTTGGCGTGCAAAGTGCGGTTGGATACAGAGATACTTTATTAACGAATAATACCGCGAGTTGAACGTTTGAAAAATTCAACGAAGAAACTGATCGCTGAATCGGTTTCTGCAATTTGCTCAATTTCTGGTAACACTTCTTCGAGCGTTTTGCCACTACGATAGATCATTTTATAAACGTTACGGATTGCGTGCATGGTTGGTTTATCAAAACCACGACGTTTTAAACCTTCTAAGTTTACACCAAATGGACGGGCGTGGTTGCCTTGTGCCATAACGTAAGGAGGTACATCTTGGCTTACCATAGAACCGCCTCCTAACATGACGTGTGCGCCAACGATCACAAATTGGTGAATGGCTGACATGCCACCAACAATGACGAAATCATCTAATTCTACGTGACCTGCAAGCGTTGCATTGTTTGCCAAAATACAGTTGTTTTTAATTTGGCAATCATGTGCAACGTGAACATTCACCATTAATAAATTGTTATTGCCAATAGAGGTTACGCCACCGCCTTGGATGGTTCCACGATGGATTGTCACATGTTCACGGATTCGGTTGCCATTACCAATAATCGTTTTGGTTGCTTCGCCGTTATATTTTAAATCTTGGTTCACTTCACCAATGCTAGCGAATTGATAAATTTCGTTATCTTCGCCAATAACCGTATCGCCACGTACAACAACATGAGATTTCAATACAGTGCGAGCTTTAATTTCAACGGTGCCTTCAACAATACAGAAAGGCCCGATAACAACACCGTCACCAATAACTGCGCCTTCTTCAACTAAGGCTGTAGGATGGATTTTTGCATTTGGGTGGATCATATTTACCCCTTAATTAACGACGAGCGCACATTAGTTTTGCTTCACAAGCAATTTCACCGTTTACAGTTGCAACACCAGTAAATGCAGTGATGCCGCGGCGTTCTTTAATCACTTGAACGTTTAATTCCATTTGATCTCCAGGTAACACCGGGCGTTTAAAGCGCGCTTCATCAATACCTGCGAAATAGAATAGTTCACCGCCTTTTAATTCGTGAGTTTTAAAGGCTAAAATGCCCATTGCCTGTGCCAAAGCTTCTAAAATTAAAACGCCCGGTAAAATAGGTTCGCCAGGGAAGTGACCTGTGAAACAAGGCTCATTGACGCTAATATTTTTAATCGCTTTTAACCATTCGCCTTCTTTAAAATCCAATACGCGATCTACTAATAAAAATGGATAGCGATGTGGTAATAAAGTCATAATTTCTTTTGATTCGATCACTCTTGGTTGTTGTTCTGACACGTTGACACCTTACAAAAAATAAACAAATAAAATCTCTCGGATTATACGATATTTACGGCTAAAAATAAAACGCACTCAATATAGCCTAGTGTTTAGGACGAATATCAATGGCAGGATCGTCATCTTTACGATATTTTTCATCAATTCGTTTTTGCAATCCAAAGTCATTTTTATCCGATTCGTTAGAAAATAAATCTTCTGTTTGCGTTAATTGAGGATTTTTAATTCCTATCCAATTTGCGATTCCTTCTAAGAAATTCAACCCAGATTTAAACACCTTATATTCTTTGCGTTCGGTGTCATCCGACGAAATTTTGAATAACGGAATATTATGGTGTTCTCGACTGAAACAGTTTTGATTGAACAAGAGTATATTGTTTTTTTCATCTTGTTGGTGGCACAAGCCGTGATCTGAGAAATAAATCATTGAGAAAGTGCGGTGATTTTTCTTCGCGTTTTCTGCAAGCTGATCATATACACGTTTTAAAAATTCATCAGTTTTCTTAATAGACGACACATAGCAATTTAAGTAACCATATCTCGGATTAAGATCTTTATCGTCAAAGATTTTTGGATAATCTTCGACACGGTCGCAAGCCATTGGATGTGAGCCATAAATATGCAACACAATAAAACGTTTTCCTTGAACAGGATCTTCTAGTACTTGGGTGAATTTGGGTAATAAATCAAAATCACTAAAGTTAGTAGAATTAAAGCTTCCGCCTTTTTTTAAGAAAAAGGTTTCATCAGATTTTGAGGCAAGAGATGAAACTGGCGTATCGAATTCACCGAGCATACCTTGATTAGAAAGCCAATAAGTTTTCACGCCTGCAGATTTGATGAGATCCACTAAACTCAAGCTGTAATTGGGTTCCCATTTTTCTTTGTTAGGAAGGGTTAACATAAGTCGAAGTGAG
Organism: Haemophilus sp. THUN1690; assembly: GCF_059704375.1. NCBI lineage: Bacteria > Pseudomonadati > Pseudomonadota > Gammaproteobacteria > Pasteurellales > Pasteurellaceae > Haemophilus > Haemophilus sp. THUN1690. The sequence goes on from NZ_AP046583.1 coordinate 86,936, forward strand.
GCGACTGTATTGGTACCTGCAGAACGAAAACCATCAATCAATGTGCCTTTAGCGCTAGACATAAATGGCGTATTTTCAATCGGATACCCATAGGCATTGTGATAATCTTTCCGCGCACTCTCACCAAGAACAATCACATAATCATCATAGCGTGAATTTTCTAATGTTGATTTTCCCCAGTTATCAGATTGGGACATTTGTTTTAGTTTTTGCACTTCATCCACAATTTTTAATGTGGAACTTACGGTTTCTTTAATCGGTTCAGCAAGCGGCATGTTGTAGGCAAAGAGCAATGTCGCCAAGGCAATAAATGTTTTATTACGATAAAATTTTATGTCAAATTTCACCGCACTTTTGTATTGAAGAAAAATCAAAATAGGAATAGCGAAAGCAATTAAGTAACTACTCACTGGGATTTGCAATAGAAATTCCTTCGTTTCCAACATATCTGTCGCGAAAAGCGAGGCGATATATTGGTAGCTTGGAGGGCCAAAATTTAGCCCTGTAGGCGTATAAAAAGCATGCAGTAATGCAAGCGGTAGCAAAATAAAATAGAAGGATTTTTTACTGCTGCTTAATAAGAGAATAGTTGTTGTCGCAAGCAGAATAAGGGCCACACTTGGTTCTGTAAACATTCCAGAACCGATTAAAATAAAATAACCTGCTAATGCGGCACAAATCACCGCAAAAAGTGCGGGCAAAATTTGGCTTGTTTTTTTCGTGTTCATAATTGTCTTCCCTGAAAAGAAAATGTCGCTATTATCCACCTTTCACTCAGAATTTCCATATTTAACTTCTTCACTCTTGAGTGGTTATTTTATAGAATAAGCCAATTTTTTAAGCCAGAAGGAAAAAACAATGAGCCAACCAATTTATAAACGTATTTTATTGAAATTAAGCGGTGAAGCATTACAAGGAGAAGATGGTTTTGGTATCGATCCTGCGATTCTCGATCGTATGGCTGTTGAAATTAAAGAATTAGTGGAAATGGGCGTGGAAGTAGGTGTCGTTCTTGGTGGTGGAAACTTATTCCGTGGCGCAAAACTAGCAAAAGCTGGGATGAATCGCGTGGTGGGCGACCATATGGGAATGCTTGCTACGGTGATGAATGGTTTGGCAATGCGTGATTCTTTATTCCGTGCTGATGTGAATGCAAAATTAATGTCCGCTTTCCAATTAAATGGTATTTGCGATACTTATAACTGGTCTGAAGCAATCAAAATGTTACGTGAAAAACGCGTAGTCATTTTCTCTGCGGGAACAGGAAGTCCATTCTTTACCACTGATTCTGCTGCTTGTTTGCGTGGTATTGAAATTGAAGCTGATGTTGTGTTGAAAGCGACTAAAGTTGATGGTGTATATGATTGTGATCCTGCGAAAAATCCTGATGCAAAACTTTATAAAAATTTAAGTTATGCAGAAGTGATCGATAAAGAATTACAAGTGATGGACTTAGCGGCGTTTACTTTAGCTCGCGATCATGGCATGCCGATCCGAGTATTCAATATGGGTAAACCTGGTGCATTACGTCAAGTAGTGACAGGCACCGAGGAAGGCACCACTATTTGTTAGTGAATGTTGAAAAGTAAAACGGTAGGAAAATTCCTACCGTTTTTGTTTGGCTACAGCCTAGAGATTATAACAATCCGCCTTGACCTAATGCTGGGTCAGTTTCACGTGCTTTTAATGCATCTTCAACTGTTAAGCCCAATGCTTTTGCAACGCCTTCACCATATGCAGGATCACACCAGTGACAGTTACGGATATGACGGTATTTGATGAATTCCGGTGCATCACCCATTGCAGCTGCAGTATTGTTGAACAATGCTTGTTTTTGCTCTGGATTCATTAAGTTAAATAATGCACGCGGTTGGCTGAAGTAATCGTTATCGTCGTTGCGATAATCCCAATGTGCCGCATCGCCATTGATACGAAGTGGTGGCTCAGCAAAATCTGGTTGTTGTTGCCATTGGCTGAAGCTGTTTGGCTCGTAGTGCGGTAAACTGCCGTAGTTGCCATCTACACGGCCTTGGCCATCACGTTGGTTACTATGAACTGGGCAACGTGGACGGTTTACTGGAATTTGACGATAGTTCACGCCTAAACGGTAACGTTGTGCATCCGCATAGTTGAATAAACGAGCTTGTAACATTTTATCTGGGCTTGCGCCGATACCTGGAACTAAATTACTTGGTGCAAATGCAGATTGTTCTACATCAGCAAAGAAGTTTTCTGGGTTACGGTTAAGTTCAAATTCACCCACTTCAATTAACGGATAATCTTTTTTCGGCCATACTTTGGTTAAGTCGAATGGATGATAAGGTACTTTTTCTGCATCTGCTTCAGGCATAATTTGTACATATAATGTCCATTTAGGGAAATCACCACGCTCGATTGCTTCATATAAATCGCGTTGATGGCTTTCACGATCATTTGCGATAACTGCTGCCGCTTCCGCATCGGTTAAGTTTTTAATACCTTGTTGAGTATGGAAATGGAATTTTACCCAGAAACGTTCGCCCGCTTCATTCCAGAAACTGTAAGTATGTGAACCATAGCCATGCATATGACGATAGCTTGCAGGAATACCACGATCACTCATTACAACGGTTACTTGGTGTAATGCCTCAGGTAATAATGTCCAAAAATCCCAGTTGTTAGTGGCTGAACGCATATTAGTGCGAGGATCACGTTTTACCGCTTTGTTTAAGTCTGGGAATTTACGTGGATCACGTAAGAAGAACACTGGGGTATTGTTACCCACTAAGTCCCAGTTACCTTCTTCGGTATAGAATTTTAATGCAAAACCGCGAATATCACGTTCAGCATCAGCTGCACCACGTTCACCTGCAACAGTGGTAAAGCGTGCGAACATTTCTGTTTTTTTGCCCACTTCACTGAAGATTTTTGCACGCGTATATTTCGTAATATCGTGTGTGACAGTAAAGGTACCAAATGCACCAGAACCTTTTGCGTGCATACGGCGCTCTGGAATAACTTCGCGTACGAAATCAGCTAATTTTTCGTTAAGCCATAAATCTTGTGAAAGTAATGGACCACGCGGACCTGCAGTTAAACTGTTTTGATTGTCTGCAACAGGGGCGCCATTTCCCATAGTTAGGTTAGTAGACGATAAATGCGAAAAAGGGCATTGAGAACTCATTATTAACTCCTTGTATGTATGAAATAAGTAGGGTTGAAATAAATTTCGTAAACATAATACAGAAAGGTTTTAACGATTGAAATCTATCAAATCAATCAAAAAAAACTATGCAAGGTAACAAGGTTTTGAGATTAGATGTATTTTTATTGGTTTTATTATGCAACAAAAAAGCCTTGAAATTTAAAATTCCAAGGCTTTCTTATAAGCTGGTGATAATCTCACTTGAACTAGTAATATAAGTCTTTTATTTATAATAACTTTATTTGTTGAGCTTGTGTTCAGTGTTACTATTAGTGTTACTAAAAAATGAAGTGATAGATTATCTATAATAATTAAAGCACTGGTATGCTACCTTGTGAGTTAATGGTAGCACAACAATAGGAAAATATCTAAAAAAGTAAAATAGTATTATTCGACTATTTTTTAGACAGAAATTTTTAAAAATTTTCTTAATGAAAACATTAGTTATATATGAGAATGAATAAGATAAGTTTCCTATGTTGGAAAGCAGAAAATTTGTTCAAAAAATGCTTGCAAGCAATCTGGAGGAAGTATAGGATGGTCTCAAGTTGATTTTAGTTAGACCATACAACAGTAAGGATTTCTCATTAATATATGAAATAGAGGCTATACGCCTTATCAAAAGTGATATTACAGATCATTTTTTTAAACGCAATAATATAAGGGTATTACTAACTAAAGAGTAATACCCTTTTTATATATAGGGGGTTTACCATGGATAGAATAATCAGGGTAAAAGAATTTTTAACGATATTAGGAATATCTAAAAGTACATTCTACACTTGGCAGGATAAAAGTTCTGCTTATTATAAGCCTAATTTTCCCAAAAAAGTTAGCCTAGGAGCTAACTCCGTAGGCTACTTTGAATCTGATGTAAATCGGTACTTAAACAACATTAAAAACCTAAATGAGGTGATCTATGCTTAAAACAGTAGATGATAAGATTTTTTCAATTATTAATAGGAAATTGCCATTAGAGAAACGTTTTAAGAAGTTAACTAGCAATGCTAGAAATGTCTTATACACATTAATCATAAAAAGTAAAAATGAAAATAAAGAAATAACATTAACTACTTTCAATTCGGAATCTGTTTTTAACTTAAAAAGAGATTTATTCATTAAAGCTATAAATGAATTGATAAAAGTAGATTATTTAAAAAGAACTGAAATAGATAATATCTATATGCTAAAAATTTAAATCCAAGCCACTATTTAGTGGCTTTTTTATGGAGATTATTATGAAGAAAGAAAATGTAAGTTTTCCAGATAAATGGAAGGGATGGAGATTAAAAAATAATGAGATTGATTACAATGTAGATGATAATAATTATCTACTTTCTAGGCGTAACTATTTACTAGATAAAGTAGATGATAGCAGTTACAAACTTAAGAATAGCATAGATAGCTATTCAAATAGGCAAGTCTTAGCTTGGGGTTGCGGCTCAGGGAAAACCACAAATTTAAAGGTTCTTTGTGCTAATACTGATAAGTCTACTTTGATTATTGTAAAAACAAATGAAGAAATTAAAAGGCTTGTATTTGATGTTAAAGCATTAAATCCTAAACAGTCCATTTGTGGAATTTATAAAGGAAGCGATACATTAAAAGAATTAGAATGTAATATTTATGCTTTGTCAAAATATAGAATAGTAGTAACTAATAACTGGAGGGCTTTATATGAATCAAGCAATATATTTATTAACTATGATGATCCCATAAAGAAAGAGATAACAAAGAGAGAATTAGTTATCTTTGATGAATTCCAGACCCCTTATACGGATATAGTAGTAAAACATGAGAAATTATTAGTAGAACTTTATAAGAGAGAGTTGATATACGGAAAAGAGATAAGGCTAAATAAGGAGACAATTAAGAATATAATAAATTTTGACAAAAATATATTTAATGAATTATTTAATGATTTACCTGATATAAAAAATGAAAAACTATATCATGAAAGAGTTAGCTGGCTATTCAATAAACTTATAGTATCTTTAGGAGATCTATCTAATACAGATATATCATCAGATATTATCATACACCAAGATATTAATGACTTTATAGATGAAGATACAAAATTAATTATTTTAGATGCCACAGCAGAATTTTTATTTGAAGGTGGTAATAATTGGAATGTAGAAAGATACAATCAAAGTAAAGTAGTTATAAATAATAATATTTATTATGATACATTGTTATCAACACGAAGGACAAGAAAAAGTAATGAGAAACATAAAAAAGATATTATTGAAGACATAAGAAAACTTGAGAAATATATTTCTATGAATAATGGAAATAAACATCTTGTTATTACATGGAATAATACATTTCATATAGAGAATCTACCTAACTTCATTAAAGAAAATATTAGTAAAGATTTGCGAGATAAATATGAGGTTATTCATTATAATTCAGGAAAGTGTAGAGCTACAAATGAGTATATAAAATATGATTCAATAATATTTTTTGGTGAGTGGTTTAATAATTCATTTCATGCAGAGAGACTTTCTGAAGTATTAAATACTAAAATAGAATCTAAAGATCTAGTAAAATCAGAAATAGTTCAAGCAATTTTTAGAACTCAAGCAAGAATAGGAAAGTCAGTATCTATAGCATTTTTCTACAATTATAATGAGAAATTATTATATGGATACGATTCATTTGAAGAAAGTATTAATAGTATATTGAATATAGAAGATAGTGATTTTAAAAGGATGGCTACAATGAGAAGAATCTTAAGTATAATGGAAACTGAATTGAATAAAAATACACTAAAAAAAGTAAAAAACTTCATTTGTAAAATGAATATTTTAGATTTAAAAAATGAAATTATGGAAATTAAAACTAGCCTTAAAGAATTAAATGATATTGTTGATCATAAATTTAAATCTAGGAGAGATGTTATACCACTTCAAAATGCCCTCATGGAATACCTTAATATACATTTAACTTTATAAAATAAAAGCCTAATAGGGAGTTTATCTATTAGGCTTTATTTTTTATTGAATAGTTACATAAAAATCTTTTCCATTATCACTACTTTCAATTTTATAACGTATAGGTGCTTTTATACCACTGTTATATTGATTTCTATAAGCTTCTATTGCTTGTTCATGTTCTCTAACCATTTTATCTAAATGTTCTTTAGTTTCAGATAAATATTTATCCCTTTCTTGTTGATAATAAATTTTTACTCTATTAATATCTTGAGGGTAAGATTCTTCTAAAATACTAAGATTATCTTCAATATTCTTAACCTTATCATCCCTTTCTTGATTGAATCTATTTTTATGATGATTGTAATTATTAGAAAGTTCCTTTTTGTTACGTTCTAAAGACTCAGACACTTCTTTATCACTTGCTCCTGCTCTTTTATAGTTTTTAGCATCTAATTCGATTTGGCTAGACATTCTTTTATAATGATTTTCATTTTCTAGTAATTTTTGTTCTGAATCAGAAATAGCTTTATTTTTATCTGAAGAAAGACTGTTCTTTTTACTAGAATACTCATTTTCTAATTTAGATAGCTGTTCTTTTTCTCTTTTATCCATTTTTAATGAAAATTCATTAAATGCATTTTTTAGCATTATTTCTGTTTTTTCATATTCAGCTTGTTGCTCATTTCTTATATCATTTAAAACAGATTGAATATCTTGCTCACTTATCTTTCCTTCCAAATTAGCTACACATAGATAGTTATCTAACTCTTTATCATGCTTATTTGTTCTAATATCATTTAACTTGAAGGAGATTTTATCATAAACTCTTACCCAAGAAGATGTATTTGGATTACTTAATTCTTCCTTAACAATATCAAAAACAACTTTTTTAGCATCATTACTAGAACAATTTGGAGTCTCTTGTTTACAAGCACTAATTATCAGTGCAGATAATAATAGTGGGATAGTATATGCTTTTTTCATATTTAACACCTTTTATTAAAAGAATTATTGATTAATATAATCAGAGGGTTCAAATCCTCTATCTTGTAATTCATTAAACATTAACTTATCTAAAATTGGAAGAATCAAATTATAATAAAACTCTCGTTTAGACCATAATGGATCTTGCTGATATTGCTCTGAGATTTTAATAGCATTAAACATAATTACTACAACTAGTTGAGCTATCCATTTATTTTTTACTCCATGCTGTTCTAAATATTTGAATGCTTTGTCTCCATTTGAAACATAACCTGTATTTGTTAGAGTAACTAATGTATTTCCATTTACTAATTGTTCTATATAAATCAGTTTGGCTAATTCATATAATCTTACAATATTTGCACCTTTAGTAAGGTAATCTGACTTTTCAAATAAAGCGGAATCTTGAGCCATATTCCCAGTAGTTTGCATCTCAATACTTGAACTATTTTCTTCACTCGATGAATAACTTGCTTGATTAAAACATTTTTCTTCTTCAACCTTACTTAAATTAGAAGCTATGCATTCTTGAGTAGTATAACCATCATATTTATTTTCTGCATATGCACGGTTAAAAAATAAGAAAGGAATAAATATAGACAAAATAGTCTTAGGAATATTAAAATCTTTCATTCTTTCTCCCAAAATTAGATAATATTAATTTGATAAAATTTAAGTAGTTCTACCTATATGAAGAAAAACACTTGATTTTGCATGAAGTTATGCTAATTTTCAGCATTCTATTTTATAATTTGTTGCATTCCACCAACAAATAGGGTATAAGCGAGCCACTTTTTGTTGGTGGAGTAAAAGGTTTTTTTATGAGTGTAAATGACAAAATTAGAACAATTAGAGAAACGAGAAATTGGTCTCAAGAAGATATGGCTGAGAAAATGAACATGTCTAAGAACGGCTATGCAAAAATTGAACGTGGAGAAACTAAGCTCAATCTTCATAAATTGGAGCAAATTGCCAATATCTTTAATATTGATGTTTTAGAACTAATCAAAAATGATGATAAGAATGTACTGTTCTTTATGAATGATCATAATACTAACTACTACGGTTCAAATGAGAATTTGACATCAGAAATCGATCTATTAAAGCTAACTATTTCACATAAAGATGAGCTATTGAAACAAAGAGATCTAGTGATTGAACAAAAAGATAGCGAGATTTCAGCATTGAAAGAGATTATTTCTTTGCTTAAATCAAAATAGACACTATCTATAATATACTTATTTTATCTAAATTTATTTAAGTATCAAAAAACGCTGTATAACCTATCTAAATCACTGCTATCAGCATTATTTCTGACAAGATGAGTTACCCTACGAGTTTTTTTATCTTTGCTGCTATAAGCGTCTCTCGCATTATATTGACTATATATTCTATATCTAAGTGATTTCCTATTTTTAAGATCCCATATTATTAGAATTCTATTAATTAATAAAAATTATAGATCAAGGGCTGATGATTCTCATCATCAGCCTTAGCTCTCTATATAGATCTATAATGATAATCTTCTTCAAAAATAAACGTAGATAAGAGATCTTAATATATAGTAAAAGCTACAATTTGTATTTGTAGCTTTTACATAGGTAAGTAATCATATCTATCAAGATAGATACTCATTAAGTGTTTTTAACTAATTTATAAATAAATTTAGTTGTTTTTTTTATTATTAATAGAGGCAGGTCAAAAAAAAACAACTCCGTTTAATGGTAATTTCTCCTAAAAAATTTAAGATTGAGAACATTTCTCAATATAATCTCCCCACATTTGCATAATATCCCTTCTTTTCTCCAAATAATTAGCATGATTATAAGCTAGGCTAACTTGGCTTCCTGTTTTATGTGCTAGACAAGCTTCAGCATGCTCATGTTGAACGCCTTGTTCTGCTAAAAAAGTTCTAGCCAATCCCCTTAATCCGTGTGCAGTCTGTTTATCTTTGTAACCCATCCTTTTTAGTGCCATATTAACAGTAGATGAACTCATTGTTTTCTTTAAATCACTTCTATGAGTAAACAAATATTTATTATGACCCGTCATTGGTCTTAGCTGTTCTATCAAAGCCATTACTTGGGATGATAATGGTACTGTATGTGGAAACCTCACTTTCATTCTTTCAGCAGGAATATTCCATTCTTTTTTATCAAAATCAAATTCGCTCCATGAAGCGTTACTTGCTTCATTAGGTCTAACCATTGTTAATAATTGAAATAAGATTAATAATTGAGTTTTCTTTTCAATCTTAGCACTATGTATTGATTTTATAAGGGTAGGAATTTCTTCAATACTTATTCTAGGGTTATTTCTTTGACGAACAGACTTGAATGTAGAGCTAATTTTTAGGCAAGTATTACTTTCAATTAACCCACTATTAACCGCAAAATTTAAGATTTCATTTAGATGACCGCATAGTCTATGAACCATATCTGGAGATCCATTTTCCTCCACTTTCTTTAACATTTGGACTACTAAAGAAGGCTTAATTTCTTTAATAGAATATCGACCTATCAAAGGAAAAAGATGAAGCTCTAAGTTTCGCCAATATTTATTGATCGTTTTCTCTTCAACTTCTGAACTTTTTTTCTCTTTCCAAAGTTCTGCAACTTTCTCAAAGGAACTTTGAGTATCCATAAGCTGCTTTCTTTCTAGTTCTTCTCTATGTTTTTTAGGATCAATTTGTTGAGCTAATAATTTACGACAGTCATCTCTTAACATTCTAGCTTCAGCTAAGCTAACTATCGGATATGTACCTAGCCCTAAATTAGTCCTTGTACCAAGAATAGGTCGTATATAATTAAATAGCCATAATTTAGAGCCGTTAGGCTTAATTCTTAATAAAAGCCCATAACCATCACATAAGCTATACTCTTTTTCTTTTGGCTTAGCTTTTTTTATCTCCGTATCTGTTAAGGGAGAAGCTCTTCTTGCCATTAGATACCTCCAAAATGAAGTAACACTAAAATATTAGAAATTTATTTTATAAATCATTGAGTTATAAGTAATTTAGTAACACTATATGAGTCTATCATACCATGGTGTTACTATTAGTGTTACTAAAATTTGTGGATTTGGTCAGTTTCTATCGGACTTATTAGAACAACAAAAAAGCCTTGATACATTATATATCAAGGCTTTATCGGACTATATCATACTATATAGAATTAGAATTTGGTGGAGATAATCGGGATCGAACCGACGACCTCTTGAATGCCATTCAAGCGCTCTCCCAACTGAGCTATATCCCCATAAAAGACAGCGACATGATAAAATTTGACTATGTGGCTGTCAATACGATTTTATTATGTGTTTGTTATCCGATTAAATATTAAGCATTTTGTGCATTAATAAAATCAATAGCGCGCTGAATACGTGTAAGTACACGATCTCTGCCGATACCGACTAGGGTAACATCCATTGATGGAGATTGACCAGAACCTGTCACAGCGACACGTAATGGCATGCCAACTTTACCCATGCCCACTTCTAGTTCAGCAGCCGTTTGCTCAATCGCTTCGTGAGTAGAATGTAAATCCCAGCTAGAAAGTGCGGTTAATTTTTCTTTCACTTTTGCAAGCGCTTCAGCAGCATTGCCTTTGAAATGTTTTTTTGCTGCGGCTTCATCAAAGGTTTCAAATTCTTCAAAGAAGTAGCGGCTTGAACTAGCCATTTCTTTTAAAGTTTTGCAACGTTCCGCAAGCATGGAGACAATTTCAGTTAATACTGGACCATTAGTTATATCAATGCCTTGATCTTTGTAATGCCATTCGAGGTGTTTAGCCACATATTCTGGCGGTAATTCACGGATATAATGTTGATTTAACCACTGTAATTTTTCGGTATTAAATGCGCTAGCTGATTTGCTAACGTGATCTAATTCGAAATAGTTGATCATTTCTTCGCGACTGAAAATTTCTTGGTCGCCATGTCCCCAGCCTAAACGCACAAGATAGTTGATTAAAGCTTCCGGTAAGTAACCATCATCACGATATTGCATTACGCTCACTGCACCATGTCGTTTAGAGAGTTTTTGACCATCATCTCCATTAATCATGGAAACGTGTGCGTAGGTTGGAATTGGAGCACCAATCGCTTTTAAAATATTGATTTGACGTGGCGTGTTATTGATATGATCTTCGCCACGTACCACATGAGTGATGCCCATGTCCCAGTCATCCACGACTACACAGAAGTTATAAGTTGGTGAACCGTCTGTGCGACGAATAATAAGATCATCAAGCTCATTGTTGCTGATTTCAATACGGCCACGTACGGCATCATCGAATACTACAGATCCTTCAGTTGGATTTTTAAAACGTACAACGTGGGGTTCATCAGGTGAATGGCTGTGATCGTGTAAGCAGTGACGGTCATAACGTGGTTTTTCTTTATTTTGTTCTTGAGTATGACGAAGTTCTTCTAAGCGATCTTTAGTACAGTAGCAACGATATGCTAAGCCTTGTTCAATCATTTCATCGATCACTTGGTTGTAACGATCAAAGCGTTTAGTTTGGTAATAAGGGCCATGTTCCCACGGAAGATTTAACCATTCCATGCCTTCAATAATGGCAGCCGTTGCTTCTGGTGTTGAACGCTCTAAATCAGTGTCTTCAATTCGTAATACAAATTCGCCGTTATTATGTTTTGCGTATAACCAAGAATAAAGTGCGGTACGTGCGCCACCTACATGTAAATAACCTGTAGGACTAGGAGCAAAACGAGTACGCACTTTTACATTTGGGTCTAAATTAAAAGGAGCATCTAGTTTCATTTTTATAACCTATCTTCAATAAAATATTAGTCGTTATTCTACTACGACTTGTTTTACTTCTAAATAAAAAAGCGGATTTTATGCTTATTTTTACGACAATTAAACAAAATTTAATAAAAAGGTATTGACTGAAAATGCATTCTCCCTATAATGCCAACCCACAACATTAAGGGCGATTAGCTCAGTTGGGAGAGCACCTCCCTTACAAGGAGGGGGTCACTGGTTCGAGACCGGTATCGCCCACCACTTCTCTAAAAAGTGTTCTTGATGTTGCTAAGTTTGACCAAGCGGGCGATTAGCTCAGTTGGGAGAGCACCTCCCTTACAAGGAGGGGGTCACTGGTTCGAGACCGGTATCGCCCACCACTTTTCTAAAGTGTCCTTTCCGCTCAAACTTTCCCTTTACATTTAAACGCTTTCTAGTGGGCGATTAGCTCAGTTGGGAGAGCACCTCCCTTACAAGGAGGGGGTCACTGGTTCGAGACCGGTATCGCCCACCACTTAAAAGTGTTTAAATAAACCGAAAATTTAGGGTTTTACCTTAATATTATCGGGCGATTAGCTCAGTTGGGAGAGCACCTCCCTTACAAGGAGGGGGTCACTGGTTCGAGACCGGTATCGCCCACCACTTTATTTTCAAATTATCCAAATAATTTTCTTTTACCGTTCAATCTATTACGTTTACGTGATAAAGTGCGCAGACATTGTCATGTCTCATTTTAGTCTGTTATGCATCATAGGGAAAATTCATGATCGCTTATATTTTCTTAGCTTTATTCACGATTGCGGCAGTAATTTTTATTGTAAACTCCCATTATCGTTGGACTTATTTCTTTGCTATTACGCTTTTTACTTTTTTATTTGGCAGCATGCTTATGGTTTCCAGCCAATGGCAACGTGCTTTAAATTTTTCATCTGTGCTTTTTGTGGTGCTGATGTTGTTTCACCGTTTAAAAATTCATTATTACAAACAGCCTTTGCTAATTTCAGATTTCTTTCTTGTGGTAGATTGGCGAAATTGGGAAACCTTAATTCATTATAAAGGTGCGTTATTTGGCGTTATTGGACTACTTGCGTTATTAGGTTATGCGATTTTTGGTTTTAATGATGTAGAGTCTTTAGGGGGATTAGGTAATACCATTGGGGCGTTATTATTTATCGTTAGCTTTAGCTTGATGTGGCATTATTCTAAAAAGCCAAGTGCGGTGCAAGTTTGGTTAGATTCTTTGCCTGATGATGGTCGTGATGTATTTTTAAATTTACCAATGTCTTGCCGCGGTATTTTTTTCAAAGTGCCAAATTTTGAAGGTAATAGCCAAAATTTTATTGAAAAAATGACCGCACTTTCATCTGATACAAACAACCTATCTGAAACAAAACCCGATATTGTAGTGACATTAATGGAATCTACGCTGAACCCTCATCAATTTGCTTTTAGTCAGCAATCTATTCCACCACTTTCCATGTTTGAACCCCAAAATGATACGGTATTTGCTTCACCGTTGCGTGTACATACTTTTGCTGGCGCAACGTGGAAATCAGAATTTGCTTTTTTAGCTGGTGTGCCTTCGACTGATTTTGGCGCGTTAGCAAGTGGCGTTTTTTATTCTGTTGTGCCGCATTTACAATCAGGTTTAGTGAAAAATCTAAAAGCACAAGGATATTTTTGTGTTGCCTTATCTCCTTTTACAAAAGGTAATTACAATGCGAAATCCGCTTATGATCATTTCGGTTTTGATTTGATGTTACAGCCGCAAGATCTTGGTTATCCTGCGCCTATCAGTAAAAATCTTTGGGATATTAGTAGTGAAGAAATGATGAAGTACACCCGAATGATTTTGGAAAAACAGCATCCAGCGTTAGAAAATGTAGATCAGCCGATGTTTGTTTATGTGTTGACTATGCGAGAACATGGTCCATATGAATTGGGCATGGAAAATACATTTAATCTTCAAATGCCTAATTTAGGGGCTAAAAGTATTTCTGCATTGAATGACTATACTCAACGTATTGTCGCATTGAATGATGCGATTGAAGGAATGAATAACTATTTACATGAACGTAAAAAGCCTTTTGTTCTAGGTTATTTCGGTGATCACCAAGTGGCATTTGATAATGTTATCCCTCCGAAGAAAGGGGATTATGCACAGCCTGATTATGTGACCCAATTTGTTGTAAGAAGTAATTGTGCGAGTCAATTTAAGCAAGAGCAACGTTTTTTAGATCTCGCTTTTGCTGGAGGCGTCTTGATGAATGTAGCTGGATTATCAGCAGAAGATGAATTTATGAAAGCGAATATAGCAATGTGTAAATTAAGTCACGGAAAATTGGAAGATTCTTCTAATCCTGAATTCGTGAACGACTATCGTCATTATCTCTATCAAACCTTAAAAATTGCAAAATAGCTAAATAAAAGGCTAATGTTGATCTATCCCTAAAATAAAGGACTAAGCTCTTTAATCTTCATAGCTTAGTCCTTAATTTAATAGTCTAACTTTTTAGAAGTCAGAGCATATATAACATCCTCTTATTATCACATGTAAAAGTGATTAAAAACGAATTTCAACAGAGCCTGCAAAATTACGGCCAGGGGCATAAAAACGCTCTAATCCTTTTCCTTCTGTATCTACAGAGTCAGTTGTACTGATTTTATTAATACCGCGTAAAGTATCCCAAGTATGGTATTTACGATTAAGCATATTATAAACGCCAGCGCCTTATTTTATATATCGTACGTTAATTTAGTATAGCAAATAAAATAGTGAGGAGCTTTCCCTATGAGTAAAATCAAACTTTCAATCATTGCACTTTCTTGTGCTCTCGCATTAAGTGCTTGTTCTTCTAGTTCAAAAGGTGGTTCAGATAATTCGGATCAAATTCGTCAAACAGAGAATGAATTAAATCAAAGAATTTCTGCTGCTAATAAGAAAGCTGAAGAGGCGGTTAAGAAGGCTGAAACCGCAATTAATACAGCAAAGGCAAACGGTCAGCAAACTGAAGAAGAGAAAAAAGCGGCTGAAGCAGAGAAAAAAGCCGCTGAAGAGGCTCTAAAAGCTGCCGAAGAGAGATTAAAAAAACTTGAAAATTTACAAGCTGATGAAAAAGCCCGTATTCCTCTAAGTGATAAAGTTTTCGGTGGTATTAGTGGGGAAATGAAAGATACTATTTCTGGTGGTACAATAAATCTTGAGAAAAATGAGTTAAATTCTGCATTAACAAATGACATTCGTGATCTAGCAATTAGAGATAAAGACGGTAGATTTGTGTATGTGCCTGTTGTTAGAAGAGCTAATATAGATCCAGATGGCTGGGACGATGAATACCGTGACCCATATCATATGGTAAAAGAGGGGCAGAGTATTTTAAGTAATTCTGATTTTCAGTCTAGTGCATTTGGTACATATTTTCATAATTTAACTGATAATCAATATTTCTACGCTCAAGGAAATCCAACAGCACTAGCACAAATCCCGACAGCAGGCAAAGTAGAGTACGATGGCGGTGCTGCTTATAAGAAAGATGGGGATGATAGTCAAAGAACTGGAATGACTGCTACAGCAGATTTTGCTAACAAAGTTATTGATATTAATATCAAAGAAAAACCTAATTTCGTACCAGAAATGAACTTTGGTGGTAAAATCACTGGAAACAGTTTTGCGGGTGAAGTGAATGGTATTAAAACTCAAGGCGGTTTCTTCGGTGAAAATGCCCAAGAAATGACAGGTTTATTTACTAATGAAGCAGATAAATCCCGTGGTGCATTTGGTGGGATTAAAAAATAACAGTCAGTAATTTATAAATCATAAAAAGGAAATATAACCTTGCCCCAACAAGGTTATATCCATTCAATTCAAGGATTAGGTTTTATAGTTTACAAACCTAATCCTTTTTGTTTAACTAAAATAGCAAAGCACGGGCGTTAAGTCCGTGCTTTAAACTTATCTTAAAATCAACCGCACTTTATTCTACGGTAACAGACTTCGCTAAGTTACGAGGTTGATCTACGTCAGTACCTTTAATTAAAGCCACATGATAAGAAAGCAACTGCATTGGGATGGTATAAAAAATCGGTGCAACGATATCATTGACTTTTGGCATCGTGATGATTTTCATTCCTTCACTTGGTGTAAAGCCTGCTTCTTTATCGGCAAATACGTATAATTGACCGCCACGAGCACGAACCTCTTCAATGTTCGATTTTACTTTCTCTAATAATTCATTATTTGGCGCCACAACAATTACTGGCATGTCGGCATCAATCAACGCTAATGGACCATGCTTCAATTCTCCCGCCGCATACGCTTCCGCATGAATATAAGAAATCTCTTTCAATTTCAAAGAGGCCTCTACTGCAATTGGATAAAATGCACCACGACCTAAGAAAAGTGCATGATGTTTTTCAGCAAAATCCTCAGCTAATGCTTCAATTTCGGTATCAAATGCTAACGCTTTTTCGATTTCCGCAGGTAAAGATTGCATTGCTTTGATAATCTCTTGCTCTTTTTCTGCAGAAATATGATCTTTAACTTTACCAAGTGCCGTCACCAACATTAATAACGCAGCGAGCTGTGTCGTAAATGCTTTTGTTGATGCCACCCCAACTTCAACACCGGCACGAGTCATAAATGCAAGATCTGATTCGCGTACTAGCGAAGAGCCAGCAACATTACAAATTGTTAATGCCGCCATGTAGCCCTTTTCTTTCGCTAAACGAAGTGCAGCTAAAGTATCGGCTGTTTCGCCAGATTGAGAAAGTGTAATCAATAAGCTATTTGGACGGGTAACAAATTTGCGATAACGAAACTCTGATGCAATTTCAACATCACAGCTCACGCCAGCCAAAGATTCAAACCAATAACGCGCCACCATACCTGCATTATAAGATGTACCACAAGCAACAATTTGAATATGCTCAACTTTTTCTAAAATGCCTTTTGCACCATTGCCAATTGAATCGACAATCACATTTTCATGATTGATACGTCCTTCCATTGTATTGATAAGTGCGGTTGGCTGTTCGTAAATTTCTTTCTGCATAAAATGGCGGAATTTACCTTTCTCTGTCGCGTCATTTTCAAGATTAGATTCGTGAATTTCACGCTCAACTTTATTGCCGTAAGTATCATAAATATCAACTGTACGACGTGTAATTTCTGCAATATCCCCTTCTTCTAAAAAGATAAAACGGCGGGTAACACTTAAAAGCGCAAGTTGATCTGAAGCTAAGAAATTTTCACCAATACCTAAGCCAATCACTAGCGGACTACCAGAACGAGCCGCCACTAAATGTTCAGGATGACGGCTGTCCATTACCACCATACCATATGCGCCAGTAAGTTGCTTTACTGCTTTTTTCACAGCTTCTAAAAGTGAATCTGTGCTACGCATTTCCCACTCAACGAGGTGAGCAATCACTTCAGTATCGGTTTGCGATAAAAATACATAACCACGAGATTTTAATAATTCTCGAAGTTCCTCATGATTTTCAATAATACCGTTATGTACTACAGCAAAAGTGCCTGACGCATGGGGGTGAGCATTGGTTTCTGATGGTTCACCATGCGTCGCCCAACGCGTATGCGCAATGCCTGTACCACCAATCAATGGTTTCTCCGATACAGCCTCATCTAATGCTTTAACTTTACCTAAGCAGCGCACGCGTTGTAATTCATGATGTTCATTTACCACTGCAACGCCTGCAGAATCATAACCACGATATTCCAAACGATGTAAACCATTAATTAAGATTTCCGCTACATCACGTTGCGCTACCGCGCCGACAATACCACACATAAGTTTTCCTTATTGTTAATTAAATAAAAAATACGTCTACTTTTTTAACCGCACTTTATACGCAAATTACTTCTACGCCATGAGCTAAAATGGCTTGTTTATCTTGTTCTGACAATCCTGTATCAGTAATAAGCACATCAATTTGTTGCCAAGTTAATTCTAAATTTGGCATTTTTCGACCAATTTTCTGAGATTCCAC
The DNA here is from genome assembly GCF_059704375.1 of Haemophilus sp. THUN1690. Lineage (NCBI taxonomy): Bacteria > Pseudomonadati > Pseudomonadota > Gammaproteobacteria > Pasteurellales > Pasteurellaceae > Haemophilus > Haemophilus sp. THUN1690. Next base: position 104,814 of record NZ_AP046583.1, read on the forward strand.
CATCACAACGACTTCGCGAGAAACTTCCGCCATCACCTGGCTTAATCCTACAAGTTCATTAAAAGTCGTAGAACCTCGCGCTAAATCAATGCCATCGGCACCAATAAAAAGTTGATCGAAATCGTAAGAACGTAGCACCTGTTCAGCTACTTTTCCTTGAAACGATTCCGAACGAGTATCCCAAGTTCCACCAGTCATCAGCAACGTTGGCTCATTTTCTAATGCTCTCAATTCTGTTGCTACCGAAAGTGAATTCGTCATTACAACTAAGCCTTGTTTTAAGTTAAGTTGCTTAATCAGAGCCGCCGTAGTACTTCCACTATCTACGATAATACGGTTATGATCACGAATACGTTCGGCGGCGGCTTTCGCTATGACAAACTTTCGCTTCGTAAGTTCATAATTTTCGTTTTCATCAATAATTTCTTTCGGCATTAAAATTGCGCCACCGTATTTACGCAATAAAAAACCATTTGTTTCTAGCGCACTTAAGTCTTTACGAATAGTCACTTCAGATATATCAAAAAGCTGCACGAGCTGTTCTACACTCACCTCACCTTGTTCTTGCAAAAGTTGCATAATTGTATGGCGACGTTGTTTAGTATTACGAGGCTGGCTACTTTTTTTCATAAAGCTATCCTTAAATGCAATAAATTTCGATTCGAAAGTTTATGTAAATAATATTATTTTGTAAAGTAAATTTTAGGTAACAAAAAACCCTGCTTATTGGCAGGGTTTAAAATCATTCAAATATTAATTATTTGATTGCATCTTTTAATGCTTTACCAGATACAAATGCTGGTACTTTAGATGCTGCGATTTGGATTTCAGCACCAGTTTGTGGGTTACGACCAGTACGCGCAGCACGTGCATTTACTTTGAATGTACCGAAACCGATTAATTGTACAGGTTCACCTTTTTTGAGGCTTGCAGTAATCGCGTCTAAAGTAGCTTCTAACGCAGCTTTAGCTTGTTTCTTGTTTAATTCTGCAGCACTTGCAATTGCATCAATTAAATCTGTTTTGTTCATAAATTTGTACCTTCTGTTAAATAAAAATTTGACTCTTTAAAATACGCCAGCGGACCAGCCGCAAAAGCTGTGCAAAGGATAATCTAACTTTCTCTTAATTAAAAGAAAGATTTATAAAATTTGTGACGAATCTCACGTTATTGATGAAATTCTATACCAATATTAGATATCCCCTCGGATCGGATCTCATTTTTTAAATCTAAAATTAATTCAATATCACGTTTTTCACATTCTTTAAGTAAACGATAAATCTGCCATTGCACATCGAGTTCAGCTTGAATATCTTCACTTTCTTTAAGTTCACTTTCCGACCAATCTCGCCCCGTTTCAGTTTCCAATAAACTCGTTACCGTTCCTAAAGAAATTAAGCTAATTTCCACCGCTCTTTCTAATGTTTCACCCGCGATAATAGCATGTAAAATTTCAGCTAAAGCCTGACAAGCATCTAACGCTGGCACAACACCAAAACTCTCGAAATCATTCACATCAGGAATAATCGTTTCCAATTTCTCTAACTGATTTTCAAAGTTGATCTTCGCATCTTTAACCGTTAAATATTCCCACACCAAATTAAGAATATTTTGATACGTTTTGGTTTCAGCGCTAAGCTCGTTCATTTGACAGAACAATTTAAAATTTGGTGCCATACGTTCACATAAAGTAACCATAAAAGTAAGATGTTGCCAACTTTCTAAGTTTTCTAAACGTTTATGAATCGGGTTTCGCATCTTATTTCCTTAATTCGTAAGAGTTGGAATATTTATGAATCGCATTTATGTTCCGCTTTACAGAGTTCAAGCGTCACATAAATTAATTTGCGAGCGATAGTACCTGTTGGCGGTAATTCTGGCAAGGGTTGATCATAAGAAAACCACTGCGCATCATGAATTTCATTTTCCTGCAAAGTAATTTCACCGCTATCATAATCAGCCAGAAAACCGACCATTTGAGAATTCGGAAATGCCCAAGGTTGGCTACCCAAATAACGAATGTTTTTTATCGAAATCCCAGTTTCTTCAAAAACCTCTCTCCGCACTGCTTGTTCAAATGTTTCACCAACCTCTACAAAGCCTGCAAGAGTGGTATACATTCCTCCGTTCGGGTGATAATGACGCTTGTGATTAGCAAGCAATATTTCTTTGCCACGTCGAACTGCAACAATAATGGATGGGCAAATTACAGGATAAGTGCGATACCCACAGTGAGTACATTGCACAGCGAGTTCTTCTTGAATTTGTTGTGTTTTATGGCCGCACTTTCCACAGAATTTATGAGTTTTTAGGAAATGATTAATTTCCACACCTCGGCTTAATACATGGAATTCATCCTCTGGCAGTGAAAGTAATCCACGCAAACTTACATATTCTCGTTCATCACTTTCTTGCTCAGCCACAAGCCATAACGGATGATTTTTCCATTCACCGATTTGCATTGCCTGCAATTCTTCTATTCCAAGGGTTTTAGCCGTATCACAAGGCAACTCATTATTCAGCAAATAAAGATTCGAACCTTGAGTAAGCAACCAATAACCAAAATCATCTGGATGAAGTGTTTTCATTTTTTACTCCATAAAAATAACCGCACTTTCAAAAGTGCGGTTATTATAAATCTTCTTTTTACCACTCACTAATAATAAGAGTGCTCTCCACGCTGATGTTCGGTTACATCTTTTGCACCTTTTAATTCATTAGGGAATAGGCTAATAAGTTGTTTTTCTACGCCATCTTTTAACGTAACGTCCACCATTGAGCAACCATTACAGCCACCACCAAATTGTAAAATTGCGTAACCATCTTCAGTAATTTCAATTAAGGTTATGCGTCCACCATGATTTGCAAGCTGTGGATTAATTTGAGTTTGTATCACATATTCAACACGTTCAATTAATGGCGCATCATCAGCCACCTTACGCATTTTGGCATTTGGTGCTTTTAAGGTAAGTTGCGCACCAAGTTCTTCGGTAACATAATCAATTTCTGCTTCTTCTAAGAAAGGCAGGCTGACCTCATCAATAAATGCAGAAAAAGTGTCATATTTCATTTCAAAATCACTTTCTTCTACGGCATTCGGTGGGCAATAAGATACGCCACATTCCGCGTTAGGCGTGCCTGGATTAACCACGAAAATACGAATATTCGTTCCTTCTTCTTGCGTGTCTAAAAGTTTTCGAAAATGTGCTTGTGCGGCATCAGAAATAGCGATTTGCTGGGTTGCTTGTTCCATAATTATGTCCTAAATACTTGAGAGAAAGTATCAGGAATAATACGCCCATCGCGCTTTTTTTTCCAGTGCTTTATATTAAGCACGCGCCAGCCCCCACACTTGTATCTCCTCCACACCTAATTTTCGCAACAATTTCGAGATTTCATTGAGTGTAGAGCCGGTAGTAATCACATCATCCACCAGCGCGACACGACGATAAGGAAATTCATTTTTTGAAACAGCAAGAGAAAAGGCATTTTTTAAATTCTGACGACGATCTTTTGCACTCAAACCACGTTGAGTATGGGTATGTCTCACGCGCTTTACGGTATTGTTCAAATTAGGAATATCTAGCCAACGACTTAATTGCCGAGATAATAAATCTGCCTGATTATAACCTCGTCGCCACTGACGAAAATGATATAAAGGCACTGGAATGATTGCTTCTGGCAATTTAAGTTGATGTGTTCGCTTAGCATCACGCACCGCAAGATATAAAAGCCGAGCCAAAGTGCGGTCAATCCAAAATTGATTTTGAAATTTAAAACGGTGAATCAATACAGAAAGTGGTTCAATATAATGCCCAATAATGACTATCTTATCCCAACTAGGTTCTTGTTTAAGGCAATTACCACAATGCTGCGCATAATATTGCAATTCTGCACCACAATGACCACAATAAGGAAAAGATTTAATTTGTTTTTGGCAACATGAACATAGTCCATTTTTTGCGATATGAAGATTGCCACGACAGTGGATACAGCGAAAATTGAAGAAGTTCATTTGATCCTTATTAGTGATTACGGCGACTTAGGGTCGGTTTAGTAACCTAGGATAGGTATACCCTAGGCTAATTACAATACTACCCCGTTGGGGTAGGTATAGGTGTTCCCCAAAGGGGAACTACGATTACTATCACTAACCGTGGGTATACTTACCCACGGCTTACAAACCTAGGGTAGATGTAAGTGTTTCCCAAAACAGCTAAACATTTCTCTCAAACCATTCTACGTTAAAATCAATTCCTTCACGTTGAAATAGGCTCCTCATTTCATCATTGAAATGGGTTTCTTTGTGATGCTGTTTTTGATTCTTAATATAATTAATAAGTTGATATTTATCCCTGTCACTATAAGTTAATGCACAAAATCCTACTGACCAAGCCGTAAATTCTGGAAATAATGATTTATTTTCATCTAAAAAACGGTGTGTCGATTTTTTTAATTTACGAACAAATTCAGCTACTGAAATCGTTTGATGTAATTCAACAAATAAATGTAGATGATCTGGCATACCATTAATTCGATGAAGTATAGATTGGTGCGCTTTAACAAATCCCCAAATGTAATCATAGAGAATTCTCTCATTTTCTTCATTAATGGCATAAACACTGCCTTTTGTCCTAAAAACAATGTGATAAAACAAACGGCAGTAACTCATTGTAACTTTTTCCCCTCACTTTTTTGTTTCAACGCCTCTAACGTTTCTCCAGCTTTTAAAATATGCGGCGTCACGAAAATCACGAGCTCACGTTTTTGATGTCGTTCACTTTCTTTACTAAACAATCGTTTAATGCCTGGTATATCGCCAAGTACTGGCACTTTATCTTCGCTTTTTGTGATCGTATCGTGGAACACACCTCCAAGCACAATGGTTTCCCCATCTTTGGCAAAAACCTGAGTATTAATTTCTTGCTTATCAATAGAAACCACCTCATTTTGTCCATAAGCGACACGAGAACCTGGTGAGTTTTGGCTCACTAATAAATCAAGCAAAATATTGTTATCTTTAGAAATATGTGGTGTCACTTCCAAACCAAGCACTGCCTCACGAAATTCGACAGATTGCGTATCGTTACGAGTATTACTCACAACATAAGGAATTTCTGTCCCCTGTTTAATGCTCGCACTTTTCTTATTGGTAGTGAGTAAGCGAGGACTAGCGATAATTTCTACATTATTTTCACGCTCTAAAGCGCTTAATTCTAAATCAAGCAATCGACCATTAATTTTCGCGACTTGTAATGCTATCGAGCCAGCAGGTGTTGTCGTTGTCGCAAAATTTACATTAAGATTATCCGCAATATTTTCAAAACCATTACCGGCTAAACTACCAGCTACACGCCCCGCATTTTCCGTTGGATTAAAAATCCCCCACCGAACGCCAAGTTCTTTCAAACTTTCATCCGTAATTGTCACAATGCGCGCTTCAATAGCGATCTGCTCAATAGGTTTATCCATTTCAGAAATTAGTTTTTTGATATTTTGCACAGAACGAGGCTCATCCTGAATAACGAGTAAATTACTGCGATCATCAAAGGTAATGCTCCCCGCAGGAGAAAGCAAAGAGCCACTTCCTGTGGTTAAAGATTTCATTAACTCAGAGGCTTTAGCAAAATGGAGTTTAACCGTGTGACTCACTAAGTGCGGTTCATTTGTAGTAAGATTTCCTGCAACTTGACCTTTGCCTGATAATCCTCCATTCAGATAGTAAATACCCTCATCTTTATTCAAAGTAAGCTTCTTACTTTTAGCGATTATTTGTAGCAAACGTGGCATATCAATATTATCTAATTTCAACGAAATATTGCCTTCTAGCGTCTCATCCATCACTAAATTGACATCATGTTGAAAAGCTAATTGCTCCAGTGTTTGGGCTAAAGGCGCTTGCGATAAACGAATAAAAAAACGTTCGTTATCTGTTTTAGGATTAGCAAAAACGATTAATGGCAAACAAAAATACACTAAAAAACAACCGCACTTTAAAAGATATTTCTTCATAATATTCCTTTAAAAACTTAATTCTTTCTGTTCTGTGCTATCACATTGAGCACCAGACTTACGCATAAATTGAACTTTATTTTGATTAATTTTTGTTACAACATATCCTTCTTGAGCTACATCAACGCCCTCTAAAACGCTGTAAATTTGCAAATCCTGATCCTGAAATAACGCAAACGCTTTATCTTTAGAAATCACTACCCCCACTAATTTTAAAGCGTTCAAAGGAATTTCAGATGCTTGGCGATTTTCATCCGCTCCGCATAGATTATTAGGTACATCTGAGGAAATTATTTCTGTCTGCTCCATTACTGTTTGTGCGTTATCAAACTGAGAACGGTTACGCTGTGTTTTATCAAAAGGATCTTGTCCCCAACTGCAATTCATAAAAAATAATGTAATTAGGTAAAACCAATACTTCATTTTGCCTCCTTATCTAGCTGAAAAATGATCTCGGTTTGCAATGGGCTGTCTTCGGGTTTCATAAATTGCAACTGGCTTACAGAAAGCTGTGACGTATTAGCTAAAAGTGCGGTTAAAAATATCTTCGTTTTTTCAAAATGCCCAGTAAGCTGTAAATGCAAAATAGGCTGCAGCCCCATTTCCCAACGTAAATGCTGAGATAAACCGTTACGCGCAGCTAAACGTTGAATTTGTTTATTCAACGGCATAATTTGTGCAGCCAGTTCTGGAGACAGTTTTCGACTTTCCGACTGCTGCTGTAAAGAAGTTAAAATTTTCTGTTGATGCAACAATTCTGAACGTTTCCCCGCTAGCTCATTTTCGGTTTCATGGAAACGTGAGCTCCCCTCGATATAATCTAAAATGGGGCGAAAAGTCACCGCACTTAATAGCAATAAAAAGGTTAAACCATGCACATAAAAAGGCTGACTTAGCCATTTTCCAAAAGGAGTAAAAGGATCGTTAAAAAAGGCTTTCACTTATCTTCTCCAACTTCTTCCACATCAAAGCGAAAAAACAATGTATGTTGCTCAGGCTGAACTTGACTTAATTTCACATTGGGGAAATGTTTCTTTAAAAATTGATGTACCGACTCAAATTCCATTTGATCTTGCGCTCGACCTTCCAAACTTAAGTTATGACCATCTTGTTTAAATCGGTTTAACTCTCCTTTCTGAAGAGGCAATTCACTTAATCGTTGCAAACTATGTTGAACTTGCCCATTCGTGAGAGATTGCAAAACTTCACCAACTTGCACCGCACTGCGTAACTGTTCAATTTGTATGGTAGTTTTATGAAGCTGTTGATTAAGTTGTTCAAAAGACTTTTGCTGCGCCTGCAAATTTTGTTGCTGTTGTTCAATCAAATTGCTAAAAGCCAACATTAAATTAATAGCAAGCAAGATAAATAAAGCGATATAAAAAGCTAAACGACGTAAACGCTTTTGATGTTGATAAGTACGCCAAGGCAATAAATTCATCGACATTTAGCTACTCACTTTTTGTTGATGTAAATCTTTTTGCCACAGCGCATTGCCAAGCGCGATAAAAGGTAAATCCGTTTCCACTCGCTGCCAGTTTTCTGGTACTGGCGTATGACTTGAAGGAATTTGATAAACTAAAATTCGTTCAATTTGCCCTTCAAAACGTTCGGTAAATTGCTCATAAAGTGCGGTCAAATTTTCGTGAGATTGTAAAATTTGCGATTGCTGAGATCTTTCACAAATCGCCAAACAATAGTCATCTTCTTGAAATAAAAATAAGGTATTTTCTGACCGCACTTGTTCATTCAACAAATACTGAAATGCACGCAGGATACTATGAGGAACAACATCTAACACATTAATTTTAAATGGCTGAAAATCTTGTAAATAAGTTTGAGCATTTGCCTCTCGAATTGCCGTAATCTCTAAACGAAAACCTTGTTTTAACGAAGTAGAAATATAATCAAACCACAATTCATCCAAAGGAATAGGCAGCTCTTTCTCAATCACAAATTTACATTGTTGATGACATTCTTGTGCATTTAATATTTGCGGCAACATTAATACTTTCGACCAAGTCAAGTGAGCAGAAATACTTGCCACAAACTGCAAAGAAAAGGTTTTCCCTTGAGATTGAGTTTTTAAATGTTGCAAAAAACGATTTTTTAAATCACTATCATTGATAGAGGCTTGATAACATTGTGGCTCTTCAAGTTCATCAAGCCACACAAAATCAAAATTACCTTGTTTACGGTGAATACCAATTTGTAAAGTGCGGTGATTTTTCCGAGAGAATTGCATATTCTTTCCTATTCTTTAAAGGCTGAATCTTTTATACTTAGCAGCCAAATCATAGGTCTCTTGACAAGAATATTCATTAACGAAGCGAGAATTTTACGATGCGGATCGCAAAATTAATATTTAGCACCCTATTAACTTTATGTATTTTAGGTTTAGTAGCAGGCGGAATGCTGTATTTCCACCTAAAATCTGAATTGCCCTCAGTCGAAGCATTAAAAACCGTTGAATTACAACAGCCAATGCAGATTTATACGGCCGACGGTAAATTAATTGGTGAAGTGGGTGAGCAACGCCGTATTCCAGTAAAATTAGCCGATGTGCCACAACGCTTAATTGATGCATTTTTAGCGACGGAAGACAGTCGTTTTTACGATCATCACGGATTAGACCCTATCGGCATTGCACGTGCGTTATTTGTTGCAGTGAATAATGGTGGCGCATCACAAGGTGCAAGTACGATCACCCAACAATTAGCGCGTAACTTTTTCTTAACTCCAGAAAAAACTATAATTCGTAAAGCTCGTGAAGCAGTACTTGCGGTGGAAATTGAAAATACCCTCACCAAACAAGAAATCTTAGAGCTTTATTTAAATAAAATCTTTTTAGGCTATCGTTCTTATGGTGTTGCAGCGGCTGCGCAAACCTATTTCGGTAAATCATTAAATGAATTGACCTTATCAGAAATGGCCATTATCGCAGGCTTACCAAAAGCACCTTCAACCATGAATCCGCTTTATTCTTTAAAACGTTCTGAAGAACGCCGCAATGTGGTGCTAGGCCGAATGTTAGATGAAAAATACATCAGCAAAGAAGAATATGATGCCGCATTAAAAGAGCCAATCATCGCGAGTTATCATGGTGCAAAATTTGAATTTCGTGCGGATTATGTCACTGAAATGGTACGCCAAGAAATGGTTCGCCGTTTTGGTGAAGAAAATGCCTACACCAGTGGTTATAAAGTATTTACCACTGTACTTTCAAAAGACCAAGCGGAAGCTCAAAAAGCCGTACGTAACAACTTAATTGATTACGATATGCGTCGTGGGTATCGTGGTGGGGCGCCTTTATGGCAAAAAAATGAAGCTGCTTGGGATGATGAGCGTATTCTAGCGTTTTTACGTAAATTGCCAGATTCTAACCCATTTATTCCAGCAGCAGTGGTTGGAATGGCAAAAGGTGATGCGGATCTATTATTAGCATCAGGTGAAAAAATAACGCTCTCCACTAATGCAATGCGTTGGACTGGTAGAAGTAATCCCGTAAAAGTAGGTGAGCAAATTTGGATTCGTCAACGCACTAATGGTGAATGGCAATTAGGACAAATTCCAGCAGCTAACTCTGCGTTAGTATCTCTTAACTCAGATAATGGTGCGATTGAAGCCATTGTTGGTGGCTTTAGCTATGAACAAAGTAAGTTCAACCGTGCGACACAATCCTTAGTTCAAGTGGGTTCTTCTATCAAACCATTTATTTACGCTGCAGCATTAGAAAAAGGCTTAACGCTTTCTAGCGTATTACAAGACAGCCCAATTTCTATTCAAAAACCAGGACAAAAATTGTGGCAACCAAAAAACTCACCTGATCGTTACGATGGTCCAATGCGGTTACGCGTAGGATTAGGTCAATCCAAAAATATGATTGCTATTCGTGCTATCCAGACGGCAGGTATTGATTTCACAGCAGAATTTTTACAACGTTTTGGTTTTAAACGTGATCAATATTTTGCAAGTGAAGCCTTAGCGCTTGGCGCAGCCTCTTTCACACCATTAGAAATGGCTAGAGCTTATGCGGTGTTTGATAATGGAGGCTTCCTCATTGAACCTTATATCATTGAAAAAATTCAAGATAACACGGGTAAAGATCTATTTGTTGCAAACCCTAAAATTGCTTGTATTGAGTGTAATGATCTCCCTGTTGTTTATGGTGAAACGAAAGACAAAATCAACGGCTTTGCGAATATTCCTTTAGGCGAAAATGCCTTAAAACCATCAGATGACAGTACAAACGGTGAAGAAGTTGATCAACAACCTGAAACTGTACCTGAACTGCCAGAATTACAGTCAAATGTCACAGCACTTAAAGAAGATGCGATTGATTTAATGGCGGATGCAAAAAATGGTTCATCTAAAACTGAATATGCCCCTCGAGTAATCAGTGGAGAATTAGCATTTTTAATTCGTAGTGCCTTAAATACTGCGATTTATGGTGAACAAGGTTTAGACTGGAAAGGAACTAGCTGGCGTATCGCACAAACCATTAAACGTAGCGATATAGGCGGTAAAACCGGTACCACCAACAGTTCAAAAGTAGCCTGGTATGCAGGATTTGGTGCAAACTTAGTAACCACAACTTATGTCGGGTTTGATGATAACAAACGTGTACTTGGGCGTGGAGAAGCAGGTGCAAAAACTGCAATGCCAGCTTGGGTCGCTTATATGAAAACAGCATTGAGCGACAAACCAGAACGTAAATTACCGTTACCACCCAAAATTATGGAAAAAAGTATTGATACTATGACTGGTTTGCTTTCTCCAGCTGGTGGGCGCAAAGAATATTTTATTATAGGTACTGAACCGACACGTACCTATCTTTCGGAAATGCAAGAGCGTGGTTATTATGTTCCTACAGAGTTACAGCAACGCTTAAATAATGAAGGTAATACGCCAACGCCTGCTGCACAACCAGAAGAACTCTTCTAAAAATGACCGCACTTTAAGTGCATAATCAGGCGAGTCAATTGGCTCGCCTTCGCTATTAAACAAAGGATATATTATGCTGAGTTATCGTCACTCATTCCATGCGGGCAATCATGCTGATGTCTTAAAACATATCGTCTTAATGCTTATTTTGGAAAACCTTAAACTTAAAGAAAAAGGCTTTTTTTATTTGGATACACACTCTGGTGTAGGTCGTTATCGTTTATCCTCAAACGAATCAGAAAAAACAGGGGAATATAAAGAAGGTATTGGACGTCTGTGGGATCAAACAGACTTACCCGAAGATGTTGCACGTTATGTAGAAATAATCAAAAAACTCAATTATGGTGGCAAAGAACTACGTTATTACGCTGGCTCACCGTTAATTACTGCTGAATTGTTGCGCCCACAAGATCGCGCACTATTGACTGAACTTCATCCTAGCGATTATCCAATCCTTCGAAATAATTTTAGCGACTACAAAAATGTCACCGTAAAATGTGACAATGGCTTTCAACAAGTCAAAGCAACGCTACCTCCAAAAGAACGCCGTGGCTTGGTGCTAATCGATCCGCCCTATGAATTAAAAGAAGATTATGATCTTGTTGTCAAAGCCGTTGAAGAAGGCTATAAGCGTTTTGCCACTGGTACCTACGCGATTTGGTATCCTGTTGTATTACGTCAACAAACTAAACGTATTTTTAAGGGATTAGAAGCAACGGGGATTAGAAAAATTCTAAAAATTGAGCTCGCTGTTCGCCCTGATAGCGATCAACGAGGTATGACGGCAAGCGGTATGGTGGTAATTAATCCACCTTGGACATTAGAAACCCAAATGAAAGAAATTTTGCCTTATCTCACAAAAACATTAGTTCCAGAAGGTACAGGAAGCTGGATTGTCGAATGGATTACACCAGAATAACCATCTCTTCCCATTCTAAACCCTACTAAATTTCACCGCACTTTACTTCAAAAGTGCGGTGAAATTTTCTGAGATTTTAAATACCCCAAATCATTAACCCCACTGTTCCCAAAAGCCCATTTTTTCGCTAGAATGCACGCAATTTTGACTTAATAAAGGATAACATTATGTTTGGAAAAGGCGGTTTAGGCGGCTTAATGAAACAAGCCCAACAAATGCAAGAAAAAATGCAAAAAATGCAGGAAGAAATCGCGCAACTAGAAGTAACGGGTGAATCTGGTGCAGGTTTAGTGAAAATCACAATTAATGGTGCACATAACTGCCGTCGCATTGACATTGATCCGTCTTTAATGGAAGACGATAAAGAAATGTTAGAAGATTTAATCGCGGCCGCTTTTAACGATGCGGTACGTCGTGCAGAAGAATTACAAAAAGAAAAAATGGCATCGGTTACCGCTGGAATGCCATTACCTCCGGGAATGAAGTTTCCGTTTTAATTATTAGGCGCGTGAATATAAGATTCTCGCGTCATCTCTCAGTTTCCTCTCATTAAATCACTATGCAAAGCAGCCCACTTTTAGAACATCTTATTGAAAACTTACGTTGTCTTCCTGGCGTAGGGCCTAAATCTGCGCAACGTATGGCTTATCATCTTTTACAGCGTAATCGTAGCGGTGGAATGAATTTAGCGCGAGCACTCACAGAAGCCATGTCTAAAATTGGCCATTGTTCACAATGTCGAGACTTTACGGAAGAAGACACTTGCAACATTTGCAATAATCCACGCCGTCAAAACTCAGGTTTGCTTTGTGTCGTTGAAATGCCAGCAGATATTCAAGCGATTGAGCAAACGGGGCAATTTTCAGGACGTTATTTTGTTTTAATGGGACACTTATCACCACTTGATGGCATTGGACCTCGTGAAATTGGCTTAGATTTACTGCAAAAACGTTTAGTAGAAGAATCTTTCCACGAAGTGATTCTTGCTACAAACCCAACAGTGGAAGGCGACGCAACAGCAAACTACATCGCTGAGATGTGCCGCCAACATAATATCAAAGTGAGTCGTATCGCTCATGGTATTCCTGTCGGTGGTGAACTGGAAACTGTGGACGGCACAACGCTTACTCACTCTTTTCTTGGTCGTCGTCAAATCGACTAATCTTCTCATACCATTATGCGTTTATTTATCGCCGAAAAACCAAGCTTAGCCCGCGCTATTGCTGACGTGCTCCCAAAGCCCCATCAACGTGGGGATGGTTTTATTAAATGTGGCGATAATGATGTGGTAACTTGGTGTGTAGGGCATTTGCTCGAGCAAGCAGAACCCGATGCCTATGATCCTAAATTCAAACAATGGCGTTTAGAACATCTCCCAATCATTCCAGAAAAATGGCAACTTTTACCGCGAAAAGAAGTAAAAAAACAACTTTCCGTGGTAGAAAAACTAATCCATCAAGCTGATACACTCATTAATGCAGGAGACCCTGATAGAGAAGGACAATTACTTGTAGATGAAGTGTTCAGTTATGCCAATTTATCTGCCGAAAAACGCGATAAAATTTTACGCTGCTTGATTAGCGACCTAAATCCAAGTGCGGTAGAAAAAGCGGTTAAAAAATTACAATCCAACCGTAACTTTATTCCTCTTGCTACCTCAGCACTCGCACGAGCTCGCGCCGATTGGCTTTATGGCATTAATATGACCAGAGCCTATACCATTCGTGGCAGACAAACTGGCTATGATGGCGTGCTTTCGGTTGGGCGAGTGCAAACCCCAGTGTTAGGCTTAATTGTACGTCGAGATTTGGAAATTGAACACTTCCAACCCAAAGACTTTTTTGAAGTACTAGCTTGGATTAATCCAGAGAATAAAGAAGAAAAAACTCAGGAGAAATCAACCGCACTTTTTAGTGCCTTATGGCAACCTAGCAAAGCTTGTGAAGATTACCAAGATGATGACGGCAGGGTGCTCTCTAAAGGATTAGCAGAAAACGTTGTAAAACGTATTACAAATCAACCTGCAGAAGTAACCGAATACAAAGACGTTCGTGAAAAAGAAACGGCGCCCTTGCCTTATTCCCTTTCTGCGTTACAAATTGATGCAGCAAAGCGATTCGGCATGTCCGCTCAAGCCGTATTAGATACGTGCCAACGCCTATATGAAACTCATCGTTTAATTACTTATCCGCGTTCTGATTGTCGCTATTTGCCCGAAGAACATTTTGCCGAACGACACAATGTACTAAATGCAATTTCAACCCATTGTGAAGCTTATCAACGCTTACCAAATGTTATTTCAACAGAACAAAAAAATCGCTGTTGGAATGATAAAAAAGTAGAGGCTCACCATGCAATCATTCCGACTGCCAAAAATCGCCCAGTAAATCTAACACAAGAAGAACGTAATATTTACAACCTTATCGCTCGCCAATATTTAATGCAATTTTGTCCTGACGCAGAATATCGTAAAAGCAAAATCACATTAAATATCTCCGGAGGTACTTTTATAGCTCAAGCGCGAAATTTACAAACGGCTGGGTGGAAAGAATTGTTAGGCAAAGAAGACGAAACAGAAAATCAAGAACCCTTATTACCAATAGTAAAGAAAGGACAAATTTTGCATTGTGAACGAGGAGAAGTGATGAGTAAAAAAACTCAGCCACCAAAGCCTTTCACCGATGCAACCTTACTTTCAGCAATGACGGGGATTGCACGGTTTGTACAGGATAAAGATCTAAAAAAAATCCTGCGAGAAACCGATGGATTGGGCACAGAGGCTACTCGCGCTGGCATCATTGAATTACTTTTTAAACGCGGTTTTTTAACGAAAAAAGGGCGAAATATTCATAGCACGGAAACAGGAAGAATTTTAATTCAGGCATTACCAGATATTGCCACCCAACCAGACATGACGGCTCATTGGGAATCGCAACTCACAGACATTAGTCAAAAACAAGCAACCTATCAGCAATTTATGCATAACTTGAATCAAATGTTGCCTGATTTAGTCCGTTTTGTAGATCTTAATGCATTAAGACAATTAAGCCGCATTAAAATGATTAAATCCGATAGAGCGAAACCTAAAAGTGCGGTAAAAAAATCGAGTAAATCAAACGGTCAAACTGATTAAAGTTAAACCAATTAATATTTTTTTTATGCAAAGCACTTGCGAGAAAATTGAATTTTCTATAACATTCACGACCAGTTTTCTTGCAAAATTGCAAATTAGAGAGAAAAAATGTATCAAGTTCTTTTATTTATTTATGTTGTTGTCGCGATTGCCTTGATCGGGTTTATTCTCGTTCAACAAGGTAAAGGAGCGAACGCTGGCGCATCTTTTGGTGGTGGCGCATCAGGTACAATGTTTGGCTCTGCTGGTGCAGGTAACTTTTTAACACGTACTAGCGCGATTTTAGCAACCGCATTTTTTGTTATTGCTCTTGTTTTAGGTAACATGAATTCACATAAAGGCAATATTCAAAAAGGTGCTTTTGACGATTTATCACAAGCTGCCGAGCAAGTTCAACAACAAGCAGCTCCAGCGAAAGACAATAAAAATAGCGACATCCCACAATAAAATAGGATTAGCATAAAAAATTAACGCTCTGGTGGTGGAATTGGTAGACACGCTATCTTGAGGGGGTAGTGACCACAGGTCGTGCGAGTTCAAGTCTCGCCCAGAGCACCATTTGACTAAACAAAGCCCCGCGAAACTAATCGCGGGGTTTTGTTTTATCCAGGTTTCACAAGGGTTTATAGCACTTTCACCCCTCATATCTAATCGTTTCTAATTGTCTTTAATCGCAAATTTTAGTAACCAAAATAGTAACCAAAACTTATAATGGTTACTAAAACCTTATCAGTGAAATTACAAGATGGCCAGAATAGTAAAACCTTTATCTCCGACTGAAATCAAAAATGCTAAACCAAAAGAGAAAGAATATACCCTATCTGATGGTGAGGGCTTATTGCTGCTAATCTTACCTAGTGGTTCTAAAAGCTGGCGATTTAACTACGCTAGACCACTCACCGGGAAAAGAACAAAAATGGCCTTAGGCGGTTATCCAGAATTATCGTTAGCAGATGCCCGTGCTAAACGTGAAGAATATCGTGCGTTACTTGCTAAAGGTATCGATCCACAAGAAGAAAAAATACGCATCCAACAAGAATATGAAAACCGTTTAAAAGATACGTTCCATTCTGTTGCAGAAAGTTACTTTAATGGTATCTACAAAGAAAAAGCTAAAAATCCAGAAACACGAGAAAAGAATTGGGAACGATTGAAAAATCATATCTTCCCTTATATTGGCGATAAGCATGTATCAGAAATAAAAGTAAAAGAGTTAGTTAGCATTTATGAAAAAATAGCAGATAGAAGTAACACACTCAAAAAAATCCACCAGCTTGTCGGAGCAATTATGGATCATGCGATAACAAAAGGTATCATCGAAAGCCATAACTGCAGATTGGCCGTGAAAAACTTCTATATAAAATCATCTACGCCACATCCCACTATTAAACTTGATGAACTCTCAAAATTATTCCAAGACTTAGAAAATGCTCGTATAGGGAAAAAAACCTATTTATTAATTTGTTGGTCATTCTTAACGGCATTACGACCAAAAGAGGCGGTAAATGCGGAATGGTCAGAAATTGATTTTGATAACAAGTTATGGAATATCCCCAAAGAAAAAATGAAAGGACAAGCAGATAAAAAACGACCGCATACCGTGCCTTTATCTTCACAAGCAATTCAGCTTTTAGAAGTGATGAAACTGTTTTCAGAAAATAGCTCTTTTGTTTTTGCTGGCCGCTCATCAAAAAATCAACCCATGAATAAAGCAACCGTAAATGTTGCTCTAAAACGTATCGGCTATAAAGATAAATTAACTGCTCACGGCATCCGTGCGTTTATTAAAACATTCTTAGCCTCTCATAAAGTTGAACGCAATGTATCTGAAACTATTCTCTCTCATTTATTAGAAGGTGGGGACGACTTAGAAAATACTTACAACCGATATAATTATTTAGAAGAAAGAAAACCCATAATGCAGCTTATCGGTGATTATTGTGAATCTTGCGGAATGAACTTGAATTTATAATTAGTATTTTTTTAAAAAAAAGTTTATTTTTTGATTTTTTGCCTCCACTATCCATTTTTTCACATTTTATTGTTTTAAATCATATAGTTGGGTGAGTGGATACTTGAAAATCAGTGTGTCTCCACGTATCCACCTCTCCACTGCTTCCCCTCTTTAATTAACCAAAAAGAGGGCTTTCGCCCTCAATTTTATTATTTTTGTAAATATTCATTAAAAAACTCATCAAAGTTTTTGAAGTGAACATTTGTTTTAAATACTCCACCTGTAGACTTTTTACTCTTGAAAGCAATCGGGTTTCTATTTTGAATCAACCCTTGTTTGATTGCACTCGTAAAGTTGTTATAACTTATCGGGTATTCATGGTTTATCGCATCGACAAATTCTAAATAAGCAGGATAAAGGTGAGTTCTAAAACGGTTGCGCATCTTTGCGTTACCGATCCCAAGCCCATTCTCTTCTTCTGTAGTGTAGAAATAACTACAAAATAAAGTGATATGGTCGGAATTGATTTTAATCTTTAACGCCTCATCACTTTTTTGTTGCTGCTCTAGAAGTTGCTTTGCATCTAATGGATGCTTAAAGGAGTGGATTATCTTGTAAATGATAGCACTGATTTCACTTGCTATTTTGTCCATCAAATCAGGATCTCTATCTTTTTCTGGGATGATTTTATCAAAAGAAAAAATAACTCTCCGTCTCTCTATCGCACCAGTTCTATCAGTAAATTTTGTTGGCTCATTATTCACTACCAAGATAACCGCGGGAATGACGGTGGTGAATCTAGATATATATTTTTTATCTATTCGAACATCATCGCCACCTGTTACGCGTTTTAATCCAGAACCTTTTCCGCCATATGCTTGTTGTTCAGAACAAATTAATAGTAGTTTATCCTCGAATCCATCCATTTCTTTAGGGTCTTCAAAATCTTCTAAAGATGCAGCACTAATATTTTGTTCACCAACTAACATTTTAGCTAATTTAGCAAAGACTGATTTCCCACTTCCGCCATGCCCTGTAACTTCTAGATACATTTGCCAGTTATAACGATTGGTGAGAATCATATAGAACGCGGCCAAAATTGCATTTTGTTTTGATTGGTTACCATCACTTACCCAGTCAAGCCACTTATCAAAATTGGGTGTTGGTTGTCTCTCATTAATATAATCATGAGGAATATGCGATAAAAGCCAGTTTTCTTTAGAATGTTCTGAAAATTCCAACGTTTTTCTATCTAGAACCCCATTCTTAAAGGCTAATAAACCTTGTTTTGGTGAGCCTAGTATCGTAGATTGAATCTTCAACGTCTTTACTGTCAATTCAATTGAATTGGCGTTATATCTAAGATTGTTTTCTTCAAAAAAACGAACTGCACCACTGATTAAGTTGCCCTCATCGTATCGATCCCAACTTATGCCATTATAAGTTAGCGTTTCTTTTGTGAGCGGTATATATCCAAAATCAAAGCCTAGATATTTAGAAAGTGCGCGTGCTTTTTTATCTGCCCAATCGCTATCTTTCACTTTCTCTGGCGGTACTATTTTCTCTGCGAAGTCTGCAGTCTCTTGATCATTACGTAAGAGTTGAATATAACCACTTAAATCTTCTTTAGTCTGCGCTGCAGCATCAAGAAGTTTGACTTCTATCGCATCAGAGTTTTTAGCTAAGTTTTTACAAATAGCCGTTATTTCAGCTTTTGACAGCTCACCATATTGAACAAGGTTTACTAATTGTTGATCTTCTTTGACTATGCGGATAGATGAAATACTCTCTAACTGGTCTTCTCCAAGAATAACTGGTTTTATATTTCTATCTAATCCGTAAATTAAAGAACATAACAAGAGCCATTCTTCACCCTTTCCGTTATCCCATGCTCGCCAGGCTTTACGCCCAGCAAGAATAAAAATATCAGAGTAAGGTTCATGAATTTGATCCGCAAGGTGCGGTGCATTAATTAATCGTGCCATTATTCACCCCTTTAATCACTCCGTTTTCAATAGCATTGATACGGTCAGCAATCACCTCTTGAAAGTATTTAAAGGTTTTAACTAAAGAGAGCGCTATGCTATTTTTCAGCAATCCATCAATAATCTCATCATTAGTTAAAGTTGCTACTTTTTCTTCTGGATTAGATGAAGGTGGTTTCGGTGCCATTTGTAATAAATGCTTATTGACCATTAAGAGTTCATCATGAAGAATCTTTAATTCATCAATATTCATTGCTGGACAATCAGCCAATTCCTCAGCTAATACTTCTATTGCTCCACTTAAATAAGGTAAAGACGAATGAAAGGTTTCACCTTTATTTTCAAGCATATTTCGATAACTCATTGCGATCGATTTTAATTCGAGAGCACTTAATTTCGAATAGTCTAGTTTTTGATTCATATCCATCTTATTTACCCTCGCTAACGATTAAGTTTTTCTCATTTTTGAGTAAAACCACAGAATTAACATGTTCAGCTTGTAACTGCTCAATCTGTTTTATCACTTCACCGAACTTATGGATTAAGTAGTCATTAGCTTGATTAAAGTTTCTGATTGTTTCTTGGTTATTTGAGCTAAGTTTTGCACCTTGCGACTTAACCATTTCATTAAATAACTTTCCGCCTGTTTTTAATCTCACCACTAAATCAGTAAGTTCATCTCTAAACTTGATTTTGTGATGGAAGTCATCAGGATAGACTTCTAAACATTTACGGTTGCTATCTAAAATCAGCTTGAATTGGCGCGTAAGCTGGGCGAAGTTAAAGGCTAATGGATTCGCGTAGAGTTTCCCTTGATATTTGTTTTTGGTCTCGCCTTGCAGATTTTTAACCAGTCCAGAATTGGGCTGGTTGGCACTTTTAACCGCACTTTTAACGAGCTCATTTTTGAGCTTGTTACTTTTGCCGTTGTTCGCTTTCCATTGTTGAAGTTGTTGCATTGGGTTACTTGGTTTCATGTTGTGCCACCTTTCTAATTGTTGCTGCTTTCTTGATTTGTTCGATTGATGCCGCCAATCCTTTGTAGTGTCCAGAGTGTAGATAATCTTCTGCAAAGGCTAAGAATTGTTTAATCCGTTTATAAGATTTCTCTAACTGCTCGGGTGTCGGTGTATATGGTGCTTTGAATGCTTTGATTTTTTTAGCTTTCATTGTCTTCCCCTTTCAAAACCGAGATAACTTCTAACACTCGACCTAAAATATCGGCTTGGCCTATTTCGTGCTTACATCTGATTTTTGCCTGTAACGCCTCTCTAAGCGTGCCATATTCGCCCGCTATGAATTGGTCGCCATTGTCATAGGTGAAAACAAGGGTGTAAGGGAATTTAGTGTTACTCATCATTTCGCCCCCTTATTTCCACCGTTAAGGTGATAGGTGGCTTCTGTTGATACATTGCGCAATGTGTTTAGAAAATATGCGTTGGCTTGAATTAATGCTCCGATATGTTTTACATTGTCATTGCTCATCGCTTGATTATCAAAATCCTGCTTAGAATCAGCAAAATACCCTAAACGGCTTACCATATCGCCTAATTCCATTAGTCCTAACTCAATAGTTTCGCAAAGCGTTTCGCTTTCTGTACGTAACTTTATAAGCTCCATTTCATCAATATCATCACGAGCAACTACGTCATTTAATGCCATTTGAATAGTGCCATAACTAAGCATGTGCCACCTCCATTTCAGTAGATACAGAAAGGGTAGGAAGTACCGCTAAAGTGCGGTTGTTTTTGAGTGGGTTTTGGTTGATTCTGCCAACGAATAACAAGGTGTCGCCATCGGTAAAACGTGAGCGTGCTTGTTGTTCATTATCGGCAAGAAGTCTGATTTTGATTTGAGGTGCGCGAATAAGCGCAAAAATGAATTGATACATTTGCGTAAGTTCCAGTAGTAAATTTTCAGGAACTACCGCTAGACTTTCCACGGTCGGGCGGTAGAACGTAACAAGGTGGAAAACTGTTTCTACTGGAAAACAGCCCGTCAAAGACGGCTCATTACGCTCTACCATTGAGAGAATGATCGGATTTAGATTGAAAACAAAATCCGCATATTCTTTTGGTGTGCGAATGTCACGAACAAAAAAAGCACGGTTTAATGGCGTGCTATCGTTCGCCAGTAGTAAATAGTTCAGCTTTCCACGGCTGGCAATCACTTTTTCTGATTGCGAGAAAATAATGCCAAATTTCACCGCACTTTGTAAAGTGTTTTTTATAAA
The DNA here is from genome assembly GCF_059704375.1 of Haemophilus sp. THUN1690. Taxonomy (NCBI): domain Bacteria; kingdom Pseudomonadati; phylum Pseudomonadota; class Gammaproteobacteria; order Pasteurellales; family Pasteurellaceae; genus Haemophilus; species Haemophilus sp. THUN1690. Next base: position 125,994 of record NZ_AP046583.1, read on the forward strand.
GATTTCTGATAAAATAGTTTTGTAACCACCCATATGGTTACCTCCTTAAATTAGAATCGTTTCTAAATTGTTACGCCATAGTTCTTTTTTCCTTGCTATGGCGTTTTTCTTTTCTATTAACCAATGATTAAGCACGTGCAGCCTTCTGTTCTTCAATCCATTGATTCACTTCTTCTAAATCCCAACGAACAAAGTTTTGTGAAAAGCGGATTGGTTGAGGGAATTTCTTGGCTTTTACAAGCAAGTTGAGCTTGGTGCGACCAAAGCCAACAATATTGCAAGCGATTTCACCAGAGATTAGTTTTTGGTTTGGATTTAAATTTAGATTCATAAAAAAATACCTATCGTTTGTTTAACACTGTGGAATAGCGTCCTATTCCATTGGGTTGTTCGAACGATAGGTATTTTTTGAAAATTTGTGTTTTAATTCAATTGATTAGATTCTTAATAAGAAAAAATGGCTTAAATCGAAAGAAAAAGCTTCTTAAATCGAAAGATTAAGAGGCTTTTATAGAAAATTATGACTTTTTAGGCGGGAAAATTGCTTTTATAATATCGTTTGATTCATCAATTAACTTGTAAAAAGTATCAGCAGAAATATCGTCATTTCTAATTTCTAAGGATTTTAGATCTGCATTAATTACATCAAACAATTTATTTCTACTTTTTATGTCTGAATAACATCTTTTCACCAATAAAGCGAATAGTTGCTTTTGAGGAGAACTTATTCTACCTTTTGGGTTTATTAAGCTAAGAGAGTCTATTATCTTTTGCTTTTCTTCAATCTCTTTTTTTAATTTTTCAATTTCTTTTTTAGGATCATTAGTTAATCTACTATCTAATCCAACGAAATCCATTAAGTCATCATGTAAAATTAAAATGTCATCAATACTTATAGGTAGTTCACAATACGTATTTTCCGGAGACAACATAAAACTAAAATAAACATTACTATGCTCGGTTATTTCAAATTCATTATATCCCTTCTTATAAATAACGTTAGAATCCAAGATCTCTTGTAAATCTTCTCCATAATCACTTGGATCAACTCTAAAATACCCACCAAACTCAAACTCATTAATAGGATTTAGTTTTCTTAAATCATCATCTACATTTTTACCTATTAAAATATTTTGTAGTGGATATTTTGTCATTCTTTTAGTTTTAGGTATAGCAAACCAAGTAACTAAATATTCATTTACCAGAGCATAAACGGTGCTAAGATGAATCTCTTTTTCTACATTTAAATTGTTATTTTCTATAATTTTTACATCGTTATCTAATAACCATAATTCAGTTAATTCTTTTTTATTTATCCTTGAAATAGTGAAATAGTCTCCCCTGACAGAATTGTAAAAATCCCGTCCACCATTTATAAAAACTACAGTTTTTAAATTTCCTTCCTTAGCGTGATAAAGCAAATCTTCCTTATCTATTCTATCCTCATTATGAAATTTTCTTAGATACTCTAAGGCTTGATTTAGTGTATATTCTTTTCTTGGTGGTAAATTTAGCATAAACGCCCCTTTCGCATTTGCCCTTAGTGGTAGGAGCGCATCAACAAAGTAAGGTGCTTTGCTTTCGGGGATCAGCCTAGATGCGCTTTATTTGATTAATTATTCCTTTAAATTGATAGTGATATTGCCTAATCGAGTTTCTTTTCCGTCATTTCCAATATGCGTTATTGTTCCGCTAATGAACGGTTTATTTTCCTCTTGTTTTTGTAAAATCCGTTGGATGATAGGGCGTTGCAATTCCTGTTCCGCCCAGCTGGATAATATTTCGTCTTGTTCTAGCGGTTTTGGTTTCTCTTTTATCTTGTATATTAGATAACAAAAGAAGGCGATAGCGCCTATTAGAAAAGCCAGTAAAGGCCATTTTAATATTGGCCAAAAGATGAAAACCAACAAGCCAACAAAAAGCAATATAGCCAAAAATAACAAAAAATCTAAAGCAGAAAATACAAATGAACCAAATGCGGATAAAACGGATTTAATCATACTTTTCCCCCCTTGTTTCTCTGTTTATTTCTTGTTCTATTTTATCAAAGTTTAGATGCGTTAAGCTACGGCTATTTTTTGTTCATCAGAAAAATTTTATAATAGTCTCGCTTTGAATTTAGAAATATTTTCAAAGTCTTCTAAACGTGAGCGGCTTACTTTTTCGGAAGTTTGCCGCAAACTTTAAGGAGTGGAATGCCTAATCATCGTCCTGCATGTAAGTTTTTAGACAAAATAGCCCAACATTGTGAAATGTCGGGCTTTTCTATTATTTGAACGCTTTTTTTAATTCTTCTTCTGCAACTTCTTTTGCGATTCTTAGAGCCTGTGCCTCACCAGATTTAAAACCTTTTTCCATATAATGGCGACCTTTCATTTTTACTGTGCCATATTCAACCATCCACCAGTAAAACGGATCTGATTTATCTTTTGTATTTTCCCCAATTTTCGCCATTCTACGGCCGTTTGTTCGCATAACTCGAATTGCAGTGATGCCGCTTAGGCCATCTTTGGCTACCCTTGTTTTATGTCGAACGTTGTTTTTAATTGTTCCTTTTTGTCGGAAATTAGTGCTACTCTTCAATGTTGGAACATTCGGCTTGATTGTTTTTTCAATCGATTTGGCCGCGCTATTTAGTCCTTTTCTAATTGCTTTTGCAGCGACTTTATTTATATCCTTATTTAGTTTTTTTAAGTTTTGCTCAAGTTCTTTTAAGCCTTTTATTTGAACTGCCATAGTTTCCCTCTGTAGTTATAAATCAATACCATTAAATTGTTCTAATGCGTGTTTGTGTTCATCTGAAAGCTCGAAAATCAAATCACCATATTCAAGTTGATAAGTGCCGAAAGACATCAGAAAGGCTACGGCTGGGTCGATTTTGTTTGCGGCTTTCTTCTTGTTCGGTTTAATGTTGGCGTTGGCATCGGTTTCCATCACCACATTGGATAGCGCCCAGGTAAGCACTGGATCGCCATGATGTTCTATCATCTGTCTATTGATTAGCACTTCTGCACTTTTCGCCACTGGGCTAAATCGTTGATAGGTTTGCGGGAATGGTTCAACCTCAAGACCTGCCGTTTGTAATTGTGTGCGTAGGTGAGTGGCATTCCATACGTCAAAGCCAATCATCTTAATATTAAAACGTTGCGCATCTTTCAAAATATCATCTCTGATTTTGTCATAGTCGATACAGTCGCCTTCTGTTGCAATCAGCCAGCCACTACGCACCCAGTTTCGATACATTGCACGGTTTTTATTTGCCACGTTATTAAGTTGAAATTCGGGGATATAATGTCGAGTAACCAACCGCACTTTCTTCCCTTGTGGAAAGGTATAGCAAAGGCTGGTTAAGTCATTGGTGCTAGATAAATCCAGCCCTAAATAGCAATCTTGGTGAAGTAAATCGCTTTCCGTGTACTGCCGTTCGCATTGCGCCCAGTTTCCTTCGCCTAGCCACGGGGTTGTGCCTTGGCACCATACATTGAATCGCTTAGTGAGCATTTCCACCCATTCGGAAGGAATTCCCCTCGCTTTCTTGATAGTGTTCTCAAAATCAAGGTAAGGAATGGATTTACCAATATTGGGATTGGCTTTTATCCAGTTCTCTTGCTTGTCGATTTCGTTTTCTTCGTCTAGTTCAAAAATCAATACGAACAAGCTATCGTTCTGCTCATTCCCTTCAAGGATTTGAGCGCAATAATCATAATGCTGTTTGCAAGCCGAAATCACGTTACTGCCAGCCGTTGTTATGGCAAAGAGTAAACCTTCTGGGCGTGCGCCTTGTCCTAGCTCTAACGCGCTATATACGCTGTTATCTGTGTGTAGGTGATATTCATCAACAATCGCTAAACTAGGGTTTGTGCCTTCAATGGTTGAAGATTTAGCGGCCAATGGTCGCATGATACTGTTGTTCTTCGGGTTGATAAGTTTGTGCTGTTGAATATTGAGCCGTTTTTTCAGTAAAGGCGAAAGTAAGCACATTTGACGTGCATCATCAAAAACGATTCGGGCTTGGTCTCGGCTCACGGCTGCCGTGTATATATCTTGTTGGCCGCCTTCCATCACTAAAAACCAATTGGCTAAAACGGCTGCTACCGTTGATTTTGCATTTTTTCTTGCCACTTGAACGTAAGCAGAGCGATATTTTCTTAATCCTGTATCTTTTCGTTTAAAGCCGAGAATGTTAGCAAAGAGAAAAACTTGCCAATCTGAAAGAATAATAGACTCGCCGCGCAAGTGTCCTTTAACGTGTGGGCATAGTTTCGAGAAAGCGATAAATTTTTCTACCGCACTTTGATCAAAGAAATAATCGGGGTTGTTTAAATCGTTAAAATAACGCGCTACGGCTTGTTTTATCTTCTTACAAGCCACTATTTCACCTGATTGAATTTTCTCTGCGTATTCGTGCCAGATTGCCATATTTAGCCTACATTGTGAGGATTTCATCAATCATATCGGTTGAATCAACTTCAACAGGATTTTTTCTACGGCTAACTGGATCAAAGCCTAACAGTGAGGACATTTTCACCATCACTTTTTCTGCATCAGCTTTCGCGGATAATGCGGGATTTCTTGACTGTGTGCCTTGGCTATTGACGATTGAAAAGCCATTTTTGTGAATATCTTCAACGGCTGCACGGAAAAGAGAATAGTTCACGCAATATAACTCAAGGTGAATTAAATCGGCATCTTGAATATCGCCACGTTCAAGAAGTTGAGGGATGCGCTCTTTCCATACTGATTTAGCAATCGGATCTAAAAAACTTGGCGGGGTGTGTAAATTCTTCTTTTTGGCTGTCATTGTGTTTCCTTATTTTCAAAAAAATTGCTGTGCATAAAAATTAAAGGGGGCGGGCGGTTCTTTAGGCTTGCCACTTTCTTTCAAAAACTCCCCCCACCTGTTCAAATTGTCTTTTTGTAATCATTTAATTTAAAGCAAAGTCCAAAGTTGGATTTTGTTCAAAATTTATACCAATCCAAATTTGGATTGGTTAGCTCAGTTGTTACCATATGACCATAACTCAACTGTGGATATATCACCATAATTCAGGTGTTGCGATATCGAAACGCCTCAACTGTGTACATATGTTCATACTTCAATTGTTTCGATATCAAAACGGTTTACTTCTTCGCACCAAATCCGCGTTGGTCTATCACTCGTGTTTTATAGCTATGGCAATCACGGCATAAAGATTGATGGTTAGATTCAACCCAAAATAGCGGGTCGGCTTGTCCGTTCTCAACTGGCTTGATATGGTCTATCACTGTAGCGGGCGTGTAGATGCCTTTCTCTAAGCACATCACACAAAGAGGGTGATGCTTTAAGTATTGCGCTCGGTATTTGCTCCACTTATGGTCGTAACCGCGTGAGCAACTGCTTGGTCGGTTGTCTTTTGGCTTATGCTCTTCACATCTGCCCGACTTCACTTTGTTTCTGCATCCTGGATAACTACAACGTTTTAATGGTTGATATGGCATAGCTATACCCTTAGTAAGCGCAAGGCTCTCTATAGACTTCCCATAATGCGGAAATCGTCATGGGTGCTTGTTTAAGATTGGCTAAATCTGTTATAGCCTCTCTGTTTGTGTAAAGGTAGGCGATATACATTAAGCAGCCGACTTTAATTGATGGCGTAAACGGAATGGTATTTTCTGTTTCTTCATCACCAAAGGTTTTGCCTATATGCTTTTGGCATACTTCCAATGTCGCGACCTTATAAGTTTCTAGTAACTCATCATCTAAATCATGATCGAGATTTAAATGCGCTTTGATGTCATCTAGGGTTAAATTAATATTCGCCATAAGCCTCGCCCTCTTTACACATTAACTGCAATTCTCGGTGTGATTCCATACTGTCAATCACCGAATAAATATCAAATAGTCGTTTACCGTATTTAATCCGCATTTTGTTTGTAATGCCCTCAATGTAGCGAATACGAATGCGGATGATGCTTTCACCCATTTGAAATGGGCCGCTAAAATACTCTCGCCCTTGCAATGGCTCTACACTGGCGCGGACGGTTGCAATATGTTTCCAAAATGCTTTGTGTTCACCGTGTAGATTAATTTCTCGCTCTCGGGGATAGTTTCTCGCCTCAATGGTGATGACCTTGTTATATTTCCCCGCTTTAAGCATCATTACCATTGTTTGCCCCCTGTTCTTGTTCATCACCGTGTTTAACTTCTACGGTTTGTTTCCAAGCCTGGCTAAATTCATCTCCACCTTCATAAGGCGGTAAACCTTCACGGCGGCGAACTTCATTTGGAGACATTACACCCGCTTTGATTGCTACATCATAACTACTGAAACGTTCGCTTTGACTGGTGCGCAATAAGTCGCTTGTATCAAATTCGATTAAGTAACGTTTATTGGTGTTGCTGCCTAAATCAATCATCAAAGCATCTTTGAGTTGTTGCTCAAAGTTAGTAAGCCAAGGGCGCAAGGTTTGAGAAAGAAATGCGCGGCTTGCCTCACTGAAATTCGCATAGCTACTATTCGAATAATCTTGTAAGAAAATTGGGCTAATATTGTAGATTCTGGCTATATCGGAAATGGTGAACGTGCGACTGGCTAACCATTCTGCATCTTGGTTTGTCATGCCTAATTGTTTATATTCCATTGAGCCTTCAAGAATAGGGGTTTTACCTGCATTCTTTGCCCCCTTGTAACGCTCAAGAGCTTTCACGGCTTTCTGTGCTTTTGCATCATCTAACCATTCTGCTGTTGAAATAAGCCCGCTTGCCATCAATCCATTTTTCATAATGGCTGCGCCATGGCGTTGTTGAGCTAAACCTAATCCGACCGTTTCACGGCAAACTGTTATCGGAGAACGCCCCATAAATCCATCAATAGAACTATGGCGTAAATGCAAAATCTCATCTTGAAGATAGTTTTTTGTTATCCCGTTTAAGTCAGTGATTTGATAAATATATTCACCCGTTACTTTACGGAAGATATTTACCGCACTGGGTTGATAGGGAGTAAGGCTTATTGGTTCGCCTTTGTTATTCCACTCAATCACGGCATAAGCGTTACCATTTAGCAAACAATGGCGCATCATCGTATTTTTGAATTGATACGGTGTTTGGCTGCGGTTTGGCATTTCATTAAGAAGATATTCAACAGGATGACGATAGATTCTTTCTCGGCCATCTTCTTTTAGTGCGTATAGATAACAAGGCATTGATGCGACCGCCTCCGAAATGACGGTAACGGCATTCATTACTGCGGGTAACGATTCTGCAGTTTGTGGACTGACAAATTCGCCCGCACCTGTATTGTTTACGCCCATGTAAGATAAAAGCTCTTCGATTGTGGTTGGCTCGCTACGTTGCTCTTTTCGTCTAAAAGGATTCCACATATTAAGCCTCCATCACATCAAGCCACTGTTTCAAAAGTGCGGTAGTGTTATCTTGTGTTTTTTCTTTGGCCGCGACCATCGAACGCTTAGCAATTTCTACGCTACTTTCAGGATAGGCGGGAATGCTTGTTACGGTAACTTCAAAGAGTTCGGCTTTTTGTACGGTTCGTTGGCAAGGCTCTACATCAAAATCCCATTCTTCTTGACTGGCTCTAAATCCAAAGGACATGCCTGTAATATCACCACGCGAGACGCTCACCAATAAATCTTTCCCAATGGTTGTATTGGGCGGGGTGAGTTCAAAGCGCAAGCCGATTGAATCTTCTTCTAGCTTTAATGTTCCCGCACTGGTGCGACCGAGTAACTTGGTGTAGTCGTGTTCAAAGAGGGCTCGAACATCTTCGCCACTGGCTAAACTTTCACTGAATGCTTTAGGCGCAAAGGATTCTACAAAATCACAGTAAAGCACTTGTGAAGGGCTGTTCCATTTGACCGCATAACCCACGAGCTTTTGATTCTCTTCATCGGTCGCAATGGTTGCAGAGCGGATTTCAAATTCTTTCTTCATTTTTCACCTATTAAGCAAAAAAGGGGCTTTCGCCCCTCTATGATTTATGCCGTTGTCTCAATCACTTTAATTGCGTTGAAATCTACCACGCCACCACCCAAATATTTATCGGTGTGGACTTTATAGAATCCTGGCTCGGTTAAGTTGTCTGGTCGAGTTCGCACGCCTGTTTCATGATCGACAATGAAGTAACCTCGTTTGAAATCACCAAAAGCAATCACCGCTTGATTTGCACCACCAGTCGGCATTGTCTCTAAGAAGTAAACTGGACGGCCTAATAATGTAGCGGGGGCATCGGTTGTTAAACCATCGCGCCAAATGTAATCGCCGTTTTTGTTTTTGAGTTTTTGTAATGCTGCTGCAATGGTTGATGACATCACCCATACGGCATTTTTGCGGTATTTACTGTGAAGGGTATAGAACGCATCGATTAAAGTGTCTGCCTCAATGTTTGCCGCACCCGCCACTTCGATTTTTTGAAGTTTGCCGAATGGGCGCACTTTATCATTTTCAGTTGTGCGTTCGTAGGTTAATAAACCTTTTGATTTTTTGTTACCATCACCAGAGGTTAAATCTACCTCTTCTGTTTCAGTGAAGGTTTCAGAAATTTCATCAGTGAGCCAACCTAAAACATCAACGCTTGAGAAGTCCAAAATCTCTTGAGTAGTTTTTGGATAAGCATAGATTGAATTTAAAGCAATGGTTACTTCATGCAGTTTCGGGGTTGCTGTGCCGTTGCGTGCTGTGCCTTCTGTGCCATGTTCAACGGTTGCACCGCCAGCAGATACTAATTTTTTGTATTCTTTCGCACCGATAGGCAAGCGAACGACATTACAAAGCTGGCGCATGACGCTATCGTCAGTTAAGCGTTTCATGACCTCTTTATCTAATTGAGGAATGACTGAATAGCCGCCATCTTCACCATTAGCCGTAGTTAAATTGCGAAGTTCACCAGTTTTAATGTAATGGCGCAATTCATCATTTGAAAATTGTTTCGTGCTGCGGGTTTCTAATGGGTTAGATTGCGCACCAAGATTACGTTCTTCATCTGCTACGGTTTCGTATTTACTGATTTCATCACTCAATTGTTTCACTAAATCTTTCAATTTATCAAAATCTACTGATTCAGTTTCATCCAATGAACGATTTTCTTTTTCTGCTTTATCAAGCATTGCACGCATTTCTGCGACTTTTTCTGCCTTTTGTTGGCGTAACTCGATCAATTTTTTAAACATAATTAATCCTTATTCATTATAGTTGATAGCAAACTGAAGAACTGATGAAATCCATGCAGCTTGCTCTTCATCATAGTTATAGTCATAACTCTTTAATGAAATATTAAGAACAGATTTTAATTCGCTGTTATAAATAGTATTTCGAATTAACTCTGCAATATTATCTAATTCATCTTCGCCAGAGTGAGGTTTTAAATAAATAGCAATATTGAGTGTTGCATTTAATTCACTATCACAAAGGCAAGTTTGATCTAAACTAATATCTTCTAAATAAACGGAAATAGCAGGACATTGTTCAGAAGGATTTAACCCAAGGATGCGGCCGCTATAAAAACGTTTAACTTGGCTTGAAAGAGCAGGTTTTAATCTTTCAATTACTTCATCTCTAATTTTTTCATGTATAAGCATTTTTTACCCTTATTTGTTCTTAATTAAGAGGGCTTATAAAAAGCCCATAGAACAATATATATACAAAAAATATAAAGTAAACACCTTAAATTTCAATAGTTTAGATGCGTTTAGATGCGTTGAGTAAAATATTTTATTCAGTGATTTTTTAGGTAATTTTGGGTTTGAAAAGATAATTTAAGATAGGAATTTATCTATTTTTTTATAAGTGGAGACTAGTGGATACTAGTGGAGACTTAAAAAAATAGTGTCCACTTTTATAAATATATAATAAATAAGTTTTTTTTTAATATTTTTTAAGAGAAGTGGAGAAGTGGAGACTAAAATATAAAAAGTTTTTTTAATATACTGTGATTTATCAGATTTTGCCTTAGTAACCAAAATAGTAACCAAAAATAAATGAACCAAAATAAACTTATTTTAAATCAATATCTTATATAACAAATTCACTTCTCGCCCAGGCACCATTTGACTGAACGTAACCCCGCGACTAATCGCTGGGTTTTGTTTTATCTACTATTATTGGATTTATCTTATTTCCCGTCTCATATTCCATCACAATACGCTCTCCAGGATTCAATATCAAGAACGACAAACTATAGAAGATAAAACCTGTATTATTAGATATAGCAAAGAGTTTTCCTTGAATGCCATCCAAAGGCCTTATTTCATTATTACAAGCAGTACAACGTATCGAAGAAATTGTCCCTGCTATAACAAGATCTAATCCTTATAAATGTACACAAGGTCCATATGAACGTTTTTCTTTATTAATTTAAATCATCAATGTAAATACAAAAGAAAGAAGATAAAAAACAAAGGGATGGGAAGAAAGAGAATTAATTCTAATGCTTAATAACTTCCGTTTTAAATGGGAAAATGATTTATGTGCTGTAACAAGAGATAGCAAAAAGCCGCTAAATTTCTTTAGCGACTTTTCTGAATTTGGCTCCTCCTGCGGGACTCGAACCTGCGACATATGGATTAACAGTCCACCGTTCTACCGACTGAACTAAGGAGGAAATGGTGCCTCGAGGCGGAATCGAACCACCGACACGGGGATTTTCAATCCCCTGCTCTACCGACTGAGCTATCGAGGCGTTATCGTTATTGGCTACTGCCTGACAACGGAGCGTATTAAACTATTTTTTCGGGATTCGGTCAACACCTAAATTTAAAAAAATACAAAAAAACGTTGCGTTTGAATAGTTAATCATCAATATGTTTATTAAAACAACGAAATAATAAAATTATTTTAAAATAAACCGCACTTATTATAAAAAATGCTCGATGGTATTTCCCAACGAGCATTTTTGATTATCTGAAAAATTCAATTATCGTCTGACACGGAATTTTTTCTGTGCCTTATCAACTTTCAACAAATAATTGCGAGCCTGTGATGATGGGTGAGCTGTCGTTAGAATGCGATAAACTTGCTCTGGATACATTTGGTTTATTTTGTAAATCGCCATATCCTTATCATTATCAAAAACACGTAATACAGCACCCGCACCGCTATTATAAGCAGAAATCATTGCAAAACGTTTTGAGGTTGGATTCGTAATTCCATCTAAATATTGATTTTGTAAAATCCATAAATAAGATACGCCAGCATCAATATTATTCGCAGGGTCATATAAATAACGAGTTGATGGTTGACCGCCCTTTCCTTTCATTGCAAACACATCTCGACCTGCCGTATTAGGCACGACTTGCATTAATCCAATAGCATTTGCATAGCTAATCGCATATGGGTTAAAACTCGATTCTGTTTGCATAATACCTAAGATCAAACTTTCATCAATACCATAACGTTCAGCCGCTTTACGAACTAATGGTAAATATTTCTGTGCACGAACTTCTACGTGATTGGCAATCATTGGAATCGCAACAAATTGCACAGTATGCCCGTTTTGTAATCGACGAGTTTGTAATTTATTTTGAATCAAGTAAGTGGCGAAATTACTTGCAATAACTTGATTCGCAATTTGTTGCCCTTGATGATCCACAACCTGTCCTAAAAGGAATGGGCGAGAGCTAATCGGCACATCGCCAGATGCAAATAAATCGATACCTTTTGCATCCGCCCCCATTAATAAGGTATGGACAATAGCATTATGTAAACGATTTAGATCTTGCTGGGTTTCAATAACGATATTACCTTCATCAAAACTCACGTGGCTACGCGTATAAAAAGAATCTGTATATTTCACGTAATCTTTTCGACTAGCTACTAACAATTCATTGACGCCCCAAATGCGGTCAATATTATGCGAGAATTGCCCTGTGAGAATATCTAAGCCTTGCGTGTCTTTTGCAAAGGACTCATCATAATTCATGCCTCCACGATTCAACGAATCGCTACAAGCATACAAAAGCGGTAATAACGCTAATACTAAATACTTTTTCATTGTATAACAGCCAATTAATTTGATGGAGGAACATAACCTTCAATATGAACATCTTTACCCTCAAACAAAAAATTTACCATTTCTTGTTCTAATAATTTACGGTGTTCCGCATTCATCATATTAAGTTTTTTCTCATTCACTAACATTGTCTGTTTCTTAATCCATTCGCCCCAAGCTTTCTTACTCACTGAATCAAAAATTCGTTTACCTAGTTCTCCAGGATAAAGTTGGAAATCTAAACCTTCCGCTTCTTGTTTGAGATACTCACAAAAGACCATTCTTGCCATAATAATTCCTTGCAAATTGTATTAAAAGATTCTTCACAGGCTGAGCCAGCCCGATCTGTTCAGGATTTTGCGGATCATACCAATATTTGACCACACTTGATAGATTTGATTGATATTCTTTTGGGCTTTCCATGATTTTGCGCCAATCTAAATTCACTTGCTCAATATTAATTCCACCGTCCATTTCTGCATAAATAGGATGGATATCTAAATGAAAATGGCTAAAGGTATGACGAAAAGCTGGCCATTCTTGATAATAGCTGACTTTTTCTTGCGCTAAAAAATTAAGTAACGAAGCTTTATCTTCAAATTGTGGAAAACAAAATAATCCGCCCCATAACCCCGAGTTTTCTCGCTGCTCTAAGCACACTTTGCCATTTTTAGATAAAATCAAAAAATAAGTGTCTTTTTCAGGCATATCTTTTTTAGGCTTTTTGGCAGGAAACGTTTCCCAACTATGATTTTGATAAGCTAAGCACTCCAAATTTAATGGGCAAAGCTCACATTTTGGTTTGGTTCGCGTACATACCATCGCGCCAATATCCATCATAGCTTGATTAAAATCCGCCACACGATCTATGGGTGTAACCTGTTCCGTCAACGTCCACAAATGATTTTCTACTTTTTTCTCACCAGGCCACCCTTCAACAGTAAAATAGCGAGCTAACACTCGCTTTACGTTGCCGTCTAAAATTGGATAAGGCTGATTTAATACGGAAGATAAAACGGCCCCAGCTGTCGAGCGCCCCACGCCTGGTAACGCCCAAACCTGGTCAAAATTTGTTGGGAAATTTCCATTAAATTCATCCCGCACTTTCTGAGCAGCCTTATGCAAATTACGCGCCCGAGCGTAATAGCCTAAACCAGACCATAAATGCAAAACTTCGTCTTGCGAAGCATTGGCAAGTGCGGTGATATTTGGAAATGTTTTAATAAATCGCTCAAAATAAGGAATGACTGTCGCGACTTGTGTTTGTTGTAACATCACCTCAGAAAGCCACACACCATAAAGCGTTTTATCTTGTTGCCACGGCAAATGTTTGCGGCCAAATTTGTCATACCATTTCAGCACCGATTGTGCAAAAGGTGCGTTACTTGAAGATTTTGCTAACATAAAAGAAAAGTGCGGATTAAAAATCCGAATGATTTTACACGAAAATAGGGCTTGTTTATCTGTATTTTTTCAGTATAATCCGCGATCTATTTGGTGCCAATTATGGCGTATTATTAACTCACGCGGTGTGAGGAGAAAGTTCTTATAGCGGCGTGGCTTCATTTTGAGGTTTTCTATGAAACAAGGTATTCATCCTGAATATAAAGAAATCACAGCAACCTGTTCTTGTGGTAATGTGATCAAAACTCGTTCAACTTTAGGTAAAGACATCAATCTTGATGTATGTGGTAACTGCCACCCATTCTACACTGGTAAACAACGTGTTGTTGATACTGGTGGTCGTGTTGAGCGTTTCAACAGCCGTTTCAAAATTCCAAGCACAAAATAATTTGGACTTGTTTAAAAAACCCCGCCAATTTGCGGGGTTTTGTTTTATCAATAAGATAAAATGTTGCTCATTTCAACAAACTAGTTTACAAACTCATCGCATTCTCAACCTGAACGAAAAAGCCTTTATCATTCAAAATAATGCTGTAATCTGTTTGATAACTTTTTCCATCCGTCACTACTAAAGCATGGCAGCTTCGAATGCCTTTTTGTGGATAAAATTGCGTTTCTCTTGCTTGAAGAATTTGTTTCACCATCATGCTGGTTTTGGTTGAATCGCCTTGCTGCTTAAATGCATCAGATAGCACTTTTGACACAGAAAAATCATTACACTGTGGTACGATCACGGGCTTATAAACTGATTTCTCCTTTATAGCTTTTTTATGTTTTGCTGAAACAACTGTTGTCGGTTTTTTCTCAATAGATGTCTTAGGTTTCGAACTAATTTCCTTTACCAAAGCTTTAGGCTTTTTGTCTGTCAATTTCACAGCTTGTTTTTTATTTTTAGTACTCATTTTCTTGGTTAGAACTAATTTAGTTTCTTTTGTTTTTTTAGTTTGTTGTTTTTTATCTAAAGATTTGGTTACTACAATTTTTTTATTTATTTGATTTTTATGTACTGGTGCTGCAGTAACTGATGTTGTAAAAAATGGCAACCACACCAAAATGAACGTTATCAATTTTCTCATTCATGTCTCCTTAAACGTAAAGTGCGGTTAAAATTAACCGCACTTTGAATGTTAAATTAAAAAAGTAAAGCGATAAATTAAAGGTAGTAATGTTCTACGTAATTTAATTTATCATCTAGTTTTAATACTAAAGGTTGACCTGTTGGAATTTCAAAATCCATAATTTCAGCATCAGAAATACCGATAATATGTTTTGCCAACGCACGGAGTGAGTTACCGTGAGCAACAACTAAAACACGTTTGCCAGAAAGCATTGCTGGTGCAATTTGGTCTTCCCAGAATGGAAGTGCACGCTCTAAAGTAATTTTTAAGTTTTCTGCATTTGGCACTACGTCGGATGGAATATTTGCGTAACGACGGTCATTGTGTGCAGAATTTGGATCTTGTGGATCTAGATCTGGTGGAGAAATGTCATAAGAACGACGCCAAATATGAACTTGTTCGTCACCGTATTGTTCCGCAGTCGCTTTTTTATCTAAACCTTGTAAAGCACCATAATGACGTTCATTTAAACGCCAGTTTTTCACTTGAGGAATCCATAATTGATGGGATTCTTCTAATACGATGTTACAAGTTTTGATTGCACGAGTTAGCACAGATGTAAATGCGATATCAAACTCATAGCCAGCATCTAATAATTTTTTGCCCGCTACTTTTGCTTCTTCTACACCACGTTCTGTTAAATTTACATCACGCCAGCCAGTGAACAAGTTTTTCGCATTCCATTCACTAAAACCGTGACGGATAAATACTAATTCCATAAGAATCTCCTAAAATTTAAGTAAAAGATAACTCACACTTTATAGCAAAAATTGAGTATGTTTAAAAGCAGAAAGGCGAGTTTTCCTGATCTTTAGCAAAAAATAGAGGCTAAACTTTTTCGCCTTTTAACAAATATGATAAGATTTGTGCGATTTTAAGAATTTAGGAAAAATTATGCTGTATTCGGGATTAAACAAAAAAATATCGCCATTTTTCACCGCACTTTTTAGCTGCGGTTTGTTGATTTTTTCCCCAATAAGCCATGCCTCCGATCTTAACCAGATTCAAAAGCAAATTAAGCAACAAGAATCTAAAATTGCTGAACAAAAACGCGTGCAAGCTAAGTTACAAGCTAATTTGAAAAACCATGAAAGTAAAATTAATGCTGTCGTGGGTGAACTGCATGAAACAGAAATAAGCTTGAAAGAAATTCGTAAGCAAATTTCTGACTCAGATAAACAACTCAAACAATTGGAAAAACAAGAATCTGAACAAAAATCACGCTTAGCGAAACAAATGGATATGATTTATCGATCAGGTTTAAATCCTTCCGTCATTGAAAGAATGTTTTCTAAAAATGCGGAAAAAGCAGAACGCATGAAAGTGTACTATCAACATTTAAACCAAGTTCGAATAGAAATAATTGATAGTTTAAAAGCAACACAAGCTCAAATTGTATCCCAAAAAGAATCAATTTTAGGTCAGCAAAAAAATCATCGAGATCAACTTTTAACGCAAAAAAAACAGCAACAAGAATTACAAAAATCACAACAAGAACGTCAATCTATGCTAAATGAACTTAATAAGAATTTGGCGAGAGATCAAAATAAATTGGATAGCCTAAAGGCTAATGAACAAGTGCTCCGTCAAGAAATTCAACGTGCAGAAAAAGCGGCTTTAGAACAAGAAAAAAGAGAGCGTGACGCGCTTTCACAGCGACAACAAGCTGAAGAAAAACGGACTTCAAAACCTTATCAACCGACAGCACAAGAACGTCAATTGCTTAACAGTACAAGTGGTTTAGGGATTGCCAAAAAACAATATTCAGCACCAGTTTCAGGGCCAACTTTACATAATTTTGGAACTATTCAGGCAGGTGAAGTTCGTTGGAAAGGTATGGTTATTGGTGCCTCATCTGGAACTGCAGTCAAAGCCATTGCAGCTGGACGTGTCATTTTAGCTGGGTATTTGAATGGCTACGGTTATATGGTCATCGTCAAACATGGTGAAACCGACTTAAGTTTATATGGTTTTAATCAAGCCGTATTGGTAAAAGTTGGTCAACTTGTTTCTGCGGGACAAACTATTGCTCAAGTGGGCAATACTGGTGAAATTTCGCGTTCCGCACTCTATTTTGGAATTAGCCGAAAAGGCACACCAGTGAATCCAACTGGATGGATTCGTTAATGAAACTTCTCATAAAAAGTGCGGTGAAAAATTTCATCGTTTTTTCTATCGCACTTTATACTTCCATCTCCCTTGCGCAAAATAAACTTGCTATTGTTATTGATGATGTCGGCTATCATCTCAAAGAAGATGCTGCTATTTTTGCAATGCCGCGTGAAATTTCCGTCGCCATTATTCCTGCTGCGCCTCATGCTCGAGCACGTAATCAAGAAGCCAAATCTCAAGGCCGAGACATTTTAATTCATATGCCGATGCAACCTATGAGTGCGGTGAAAATAGAGGATGGAGGACTACATTTAGGAATGTCTTCAGCACAGGTCAATGATCGGGTAAATACAGCCAAAAATATCGTGAATGATGCAATTGGCATGAATAATCATATGGGTAGTGCAGCTACAGCCGATCCCCAATTAATGACTTATTTAATGACCGCACTTCAAGAAAAACATTTATTCTTTTTAGATAGTCGAACAATAGGAAAATCTGTAGCTGGAAAAATAGCAAAAGAACAAGGGGTTCGTTCATTAGATCGCCACGTATTTTTAGATGATAGTAACGAACTAGCTGACGTTCAACATCAATTTCAAGCTGCAATTCAATATGCAAGGAAACATGGTACCGCGATTGCGATAGGACATCCTCGTCCAAATACAATAGCGGTGTTACAAGCAGGTCTTAACAATTTACCAGCAGATATCCAACTTGTCGGAATGGGCAATTTATGGCGTAATGAAAAAGTAATCCCGCCTAAACCATTTATTTTATTATTTACAGAAATGCCTGCGCCAACTTCAATGGAACCTTTTAAGCCCGTAGGATTACTACGTGGAATTCCAAAATAACAATCCGCACGTAAAACGTGCGGATTGTTATTTAGAAAGTGCATTTCTTAATTTACCTTGATGTCTTTCTAATAATGCCTTCGCCTCTAATTTTGATAAATTACTTAAAATCATCATAATTGCAAGCTTGGCATTTTGCTCTGCTTCAATTAATGTCTGCTCAGCGAGCACTTTATCGCAATCTGTTGCTTGCATCACAATACGCACAGCGCGTGCTTTAAGCTTTTCATTACTGGCTTGTACATCGACCATCAAATTTTCGTAACATTTACCCAATAAAATCATACTTGCCGTAGTCAGCATATTCAGTACCATTTTTTGTGCTGTGCCAGATTTTAAGCGGCTAGAACCCGTCAATATTTCAGGACCAACAATAGTCTCTATCGCAATATTGGCTATCTCAGCCATCGCTGATTTTGGATTGCTCGCAATAGAAATTGTCAAAGCACCAATAGATTTAGCGTACCGAAGACCTGCAATAACATAGGGTGTCCGGCCACTTGCAGCGATGCCTACTAATACATCATTTTTTGAAAAATTTATGCTTTGTAGATCCTCAAGTACAGCTTTCGTATTGTCTTCCGCCCCTTCTACGGGATGGCGGATAGCATGTCCGCCCCCCGCAATAATACCTTTGACCATTTCCGAAGACACACCAAATGTCGGGGGGCATTCTGACGCATCCAATACGCCGAGACGACCGCTCGTCCCAGCCCCAATATATACTAGACGCCCGCCCTGTTTAAAAGCATGAACGATTTTATCTACCGCTAACGAAATCTCTGGCAAACATGCTTCAATAGCTAAAGGAACTTGTTTATCTTCCTTATTCATTAATCGAACAATATCTAAAGCACTTTGACGATCAATATCAACTGAGTTCGGATTTCGTTGTTCCGTAATTAACGTGGATAAACTTTTTAATATAATGTCATTCATATTTTGACCTTAGTCTTTAGGAAAAATAGCCCCCAAACTAACCGCACTTTTTGCGCCAGTTACGCTAGGCAGGTTTGCTGGTAAATTGTTCATTCGACAATAAGCCAACCAAGCAAAAGCAGCGGCCTCTACATAATCAATATTAAAACCTTGCTCTGTCGTTGTACCAACCTGCCAATCGAGTAAATTATCATGCAATCCACGCATAATTAAGCTATTCTTTGCACCGCCGCCACATACTAGTAAACGTTTTGGTAAATCTGTTTGAAGTTGATTTAGTGCATTAACAATGCTTGTTACCGTCAATTCAACAAGCGTCGCTTGCACATCTTCTGGGGATAATGTGATTTTGGAGCAAAGCTCGGTAAGTTTTTCAGATGTTTTTTCTATTTTGCCAATTAACCAATCAAAATTAAATAATTCTCTCCCTGTACTTTTTGGGGCTGATAAAGAGAAAAAAGGTTCATTTAATAATTCATTAAGCAGAACTTGATTCACTTTACCTTTTGAAGCCCAATCACCATTTTTGTCATAGCGAAGACCTTGGTGTTTTTCTATCCATTGATCTAATAATGTATTACCTGGCCCCGTATCAAAGCCAATTACAGGTTGATTAGGAAACAATATGGAAACATTACTAATCCCACCAATATTTAAAACAACTGTGGCAAAATTAGGATTTGAGAATACAGCTTTGTGGAAAGCGGGTACAAGAGGAGCCCCTTGTCCGCCTAAAGCCATATCTTTACGACGAAAATCACCAATAACAGATATTCCCGTTTTCGCTGCCAATAAATTCATATCGCCTAGTTGCATCGTGAAAGGAAATGCTGAAGCAGGAGAATGCCATACAGTCTGCCCATGACAACCAATAGCTTCAATTTGGCTTGGAATAAGATTATATTTTTGTAGAAAAGTATTTACACAATCGCAATACAATAAAGCAAGCTCATGATCGAGTTCGCCTAAATTTTGTAGAGTTGTTTCACCAGCTTGAATGAGTTTGGTTAATTTATGACGTAAATTTTCTGGCATGGGAAAAAAATCAGATAAGATAAGTCGAGGCTCTAGAGAAAAATCAGCGAGAACAATATCTACTCCATCTAGACTAGTTCCAGACATCATGCCAAGATAATATTGAGGTTTCATACTAATTATTTTTATATTTAAAATTTGATAATTATATATCTAATTCAAAAAGAAAAATAAAAAGAATTATTAAATAATATGAAAAAGGTATGAGTATAAAGATATTTTATGATTAATCGAAAAGAATATTTTAATGGCAGGGGCGGAGAGGCTCGAACTCCCAACACCCGGTTTTGGAGACCGGTGCTCTACCAATTGAACTACGCCCCTATTGGTATGAATAAATTGGCGGAATGGACGGGACTCGAACCCGCGACCCCCTGCGTGACAGGCAGGTATTCTAACCAGCTGAACTACCACTCCGCTAAATGTAGTAATTGGCAGTGCCTTACTCTCACATGGGGATACCCCACACTACCATCAGCGTTACAACATTTCACTTCTGAGTTCGGTATGGTATCAGGTGGATCTATTGCACTATCTCTGCCAAAAATTTTTATTTTTTTAATTTACTCAATGAATAAACTAAAAAAATAAACCTGGCGGTGCCCTACTCTCACATGGGGAAGCCCCACACTACCATCGGCATTACAGCGTTTCACTTCTGAGTTCGGTATGGTGTCAGGTGGTTCCACCGCACTATCGCCGCCAGGATAATTCTTTGATAACGTTTATTTTAAATTCTATCTATGTTCTTCATTGGCCACAAGCTGAACGTTTAGTTAATTTCTTTTTCTTTCACTCTGTTTTCCAAAAACACTTGAGCGTTGTATAGTTAAGCCTCTCGGGCAATTAGTATGCGTTAGCTCAATGTATCACTACACTTACACACCGCACCTATCTACGTCTTAGTCTTAAACAACCCTTACAGATTTATAATCTGGGAGAACTCATCTCTTGGCAAGTTTCGTGCTTAGATGCTTTCAGCACTTATCTCTTCCGCACTTAGCTACCCGGCAATGCGTCTGGCGACACAACCGGAACACCAGTGGTGCGTCCACTCCGGTCCTCTCGTACTAGGAGCAGCCCCAACCAATTCTCCAACGCCCACGGCAGATAGGGACCGAACTGTCTCACGACGTTCTAAACCCAGCTCGCGTACCACTTTAAATGGCGAACAGCCATACCCTTGGGACCTACTTCAGCCCCAGGATGTGATGAGCCGACATCGAGGTGCCAAACACCGCCGTCGATATGAACTCTTGGGCGGTATCAGCCTGTTATCCCCGGAGTACCTTTTATCCGTTGAGCGATGGCCCTTCCATTCAGAACCACCGGATCACTATGACCTACTTTCGTACCTGCTCGACTTGTCTGTCTCGCAGTTAAGCTTGCTTATACCATTGCACTAACCTCACGATGTCCGACCGTGATTAGCAAACCTTCGTGCTCCTCCGTTACTCTTTGGGAGGAGACCGCCCCAGTCAAACTACCCACCAGACACTGTCCGAGACCGCGTTCCGCAATCTTCGTTAGAACATCAAACGTTAAAGGGTGGTATTTCAAGGACGACTCCATAATCACTGGCGTGACTACTTCTAAGTCTCCCACCTATCCTACACATCAAAATTCAATGTTCAGTGTCAAGCTATAGTAAAGGTTCACGGGGTCTTTCCGTCTAGCCGCGGGTACACCGCATCTTCACGGCGATTTCAATTTCACTGAGTCTCGGGTGGAGACAGCCTGGCCATCATTATGCCATTCGTGCAGGTCGGAACTTACCCGACAAGGAATTTCGCTACCTTAGGACCGTTATAGTTACGGCCGCCGTTTACTGGGGCTTCGATCAGGAGCTTCTCTTTCGATTACACCATCAATTAACCTTCCAGCACCGGGCAGGCATCACACCCTATACGTCCACTTTCGTGTTTGCAGAGTGCTGTGTTTTTAATAAACAGTTGCAGCCAGCTGGTATCTTCGACCGGTTCAACCTTCGCCCGCGAGGGACTACAATCTACGCCGGCGCACCTTCTCCCGAAGTTACGGTGCTATTTTGCCTAGTTCCTTCACCCGAGTTCTCTCAAGCGCCTGAGTATTCTCTACCTGACCACCTGTGTCGGTTTTCAGTACGGTTTAGATAAACCTGAAGCTTAGTGGCTTTTCCTGGAAGTGTGGTATCGGTTACTTCAGCTCCGTAGAGCCTCGTCATCATCTCTCAGTGTTTAATAGAAGTCCGGATTTGCCTAAACTTCCCACCTACCAACTTAAACGCACATATCCAACAGTGCGATAACCTAACCTGCTCCGTCCCCACATCGCAGTTTATCCAAGTACAGGAATATTAACCTGTTTCCCATCGACTACGCTTTTCAGCCTCGCCTTAGGGGCCGACTCACCCTGCCCCGATTAACGTTGGACAGGAACCCTTGGTCTTCCGGCGAACGGGTTTTTCACCCGTTTTATCGTTACTTATGTCAGCATTCGCACTTCTGATACGTCCAGCAGCCCTCTCGAGCCACCTTCATCCGCTTACAGAACGCTCCCCTACCCAACAGACTTACGTCTGATGCCGCAGCTTCGGTGCTATATTTGAGCCCCGTTACATCTTCCGCGCAGGCCGACTCGACTAGTGAGCTATTACGCTTTCTTTAAATGATGGCTGCTTCTAAGCCAACATCCTAGCTGTCTAAGCCTTCCCACTTCGTTTCCCACTTAATATAGACTTTGGGACCTTAGCTGGCGGTCTGGGTTGTTTCCCTCTCCACGACGGACGTTAGCACCCGCCGTGTGTCTCCTGAGTATCACTCTTTGGTATTCGTAGTTTGCATCGGGTTGGTAATCCGGGATGGACCCCTAGCCGAAACAGTGCTCTACCCCCAAAGGTGTCCGCTCAAGGCTCTACCTAAATAGATTTCGGGGAGAACCAGCTATCTCCCGGTTTGATTGGCCTTTCACCCCCAGCCACAAGTCATCCGCTAATTTTTCAACATTAGTCGGTTCGGTCCTCCAGTTAGTGTTACCCAACCTTCAACCTGCCCATGGCTAGATCACCGGGTTTCGGGTCTATACCTTGCAACTAGACGCCCAGTTAAGACTCGGTTTCCCTTCGGCTCCCCTATTCGGTTAACCTCGCTACAAAATATAAGTCGCTGACCCATTATACAAAAGGTACGCAGTCACCCTTTCAGGCTCCCACTGCTTGTACGTACAAGGTTTCAGGTTCTATTTCACTCCCCTCACCGGGGTTCTTTTCGCCTTTCCTTCACAGTACTGGTTCACTATCGGTCAATCAGGAGTATTTAGCCTTGGAGGATGGTCCCCCCATCTTCAAACAGGATATCACGTGTCCCGCCCTACTTATCGTTAACTTAGTACCACAGCCTGGATGTCGAGTACGGGGCTATCACCCTGTGTCGCTAAGCTTCCCAGCTTATTCCTCTATCTCTGCTGCTATCATTAACAGGCTCTTTCGCTTTCGCTCGCCGCTACTGACGAAATCTCGGTTGATTTCTTTTCCTCGGGGTACTTAGATGTTTCAGTTCTCCCGGTTTGCCTCACCTACCTATGTATTCAGTAAGTGATAGTAGATTCTTCATCTACTGGGTTTCCCCATTCGGATATCTTGGATTAAACGCCTCTTATCGACTCATCCAAGCTTTTCGCAGATTAGCACGTCCTTCTTCGCCTCTGATTGCCAAGGCATCCACCTTGTACGCTTAGTCACTTAACTATACAACCTCAAATGTTTTCAATCACTTTAAGTTTTCACTTGAAAGTGCGGTCAATTTGATGCGTATCTTCATTCAACTAAACACTTGATTGCTTTTGTTCAATCAAGATTTTATGCAAAACAGGTTTTATTTTTAGATTTCCCTTTTCAGTTCCCTCTTTCACTTTCCTGCCTTGCCTACTCAGACTTTCTCTCGAAAATCTCTTGTTTTCAGCTTGTTTCCAATTTTTTAAAGAACAGTAAGATAATCTAACAAAGTTATCTTTAATTGGCGTCCCCACGGGGATTCGAACCCCGGTTACCGCCGTGAAAGGGCGATGTCCTAGGCCTCTAGACGATGGGGACATCAATTAAAGATACTCTATCTTATTCTTATCTTTCAACGTTGCTTTCGCTTCGTTTCAAATCTTGTCTACAACAATCAGCCAATCTGTGTGAGCACTCGCTGTCTCTCGTCTTTGGTAAGGAGGTGATCCAACCGCAGGTTCCCCTACGGTTACCTTGTTACGACTTCACCCCAGTCATGAATCATACCGTGGTAAACGCCCTCCAAAAGGTTAAGCTATCTACTTCTGGTACAACCCACTCCCATGGTGTGACGGGCGGTGTGTACAAGGCCCGGGAACGTATTCACCGCGACATTCTGATTCGCGATTACTAGCGATTCCGACTTCATGGAGTCGAGTTGCAGACTCCAATCCGGACTTAGACGTACTTTCTGAGATTCGCTCCACCTCGCAGTTTCGCCACCCTCTGTATACGCCATTGTAGCACGTGTGTAGCCCTACTCGTAAGGGCCATGATGACTTGACGTCATCCCCACCTTCCTCCAGTTTATCACTGGCAGTCTCCTTTGAGTTCCCGACCAAATCGCTGGCAACAAAGGATAAGGGTTGCGCTCGTTGCGGGACTTAACCCAACATTTCACAACACGAGCTGACGACAGCCATGCAGCACCTGTCTCATGGTTCCCGAAGGCACTCCCGTATCTCTACAGGATTCCATGGATGTCAAGAGTAGGTAAGGTTCTTCGCGTTGCATCGAATTAAACCACATGCTCCACCGCTTGTGCGGGCCCCCGTCAATTCATTTGAGTTTTAACCTTGCGGCCGTACTCCCCAGGCGGTCGATTTATCACGTTAGCTACGGGCACCAAGCTTTAAGCCCAATCCCCAAATCGACAGCGTTTACAGCGTGGACTACCAGGGTATCTAATCCTGTTTGCTCCCCACGCTTTCGCACATGAGCGTCAGTACATTCCCAAGGGGCTGCCTTCGCCTTCGGTATTCCTCCACATCTCTACGCATTTCACCGCTACACGTGGAATTCTACCCCTCCCTAAAGTACTCTAGTTACCCAGTCTGAAATGCAATTCCCAGGTTAAGCCCGGGGCTTTCACACCTCACTTAAATAACCGCCTGCGTGCCCTTTACGCCCAGTTATTCCGATTAACGCTCGCACCCTCCGTATTACCGCGGCTGCTGGCACGGAGTTAGCCGGTGCTTCTTCTGTATTTAACGTCAATGATGTCTACTATTAGCACACATCCCTTCCTCAATACCGAAAGAACTTTACAACCCGAAGGCCTTCTTCATTCACGCGGCATGGCTGCGTCAGGGTTCCCCCCATTGCGCAATATTCCCCACTGCTGCCTCCCGTAGGAGTCTGGACCGTGTCTCAGTTCCAGTGTGGCTGGTCATCCTCTCAGACCAGCTAGAGATCGTCGGCTTGGTAGGCCTTTACCCCACCAACTACCTAATCCCACTTGGGCTCATCTTATGGCATGTGGCCCGAAGGTCCCACACTTTAATCTTTCGATATTACGCGGTATTAGCTACAGTTTCCCGTAGTTATCCCCCTCCATAAGCCAGATTCCCAAGCATTACTCACCCGTCCGCCACTCGTCAGCAAGAAAGCAAGCTTTCTCCTGCTACCGTTCGACTTGCATGTGTTAAGCCTGCCGCCAGCGTTCAATCTGAGCCATGATCAAACTCTTCAATTCAAGTTCAATCGCTCAATACTGCTGACATAAAATGTCACTACTTAAAAAGTATAATGAATTTCTAGTTAGCACCTATTAAGACTTCAAAATTAAAAATATTTTAAAACAAGTCAATCAACAAGTGCCCACACAGATTGTCTGATACATTGTTAAAGAGCAAAAAACAACGACGCACGTGGAAACTTAAATACTTCACAACAGTGCGTCATTGTGTGCGGTGCATTATAGGGATTTTCAAAACCCTTGCAAGTACTTTTTGTAAAAATATTTAAAAAAATGATCTTTTGATTAAAGCGCAAGCGATTAGAGCAAAATATAGATATTTTGAGCTATTTTTTTAATCGTTTTAAAATTCTAGGAAGATCAACAATAGAATCTAACACATAATCAGCTACTTTCTCGCCTTCCTCTGTTACTGGTTTACCTGTACGAACTAATACGTTCATTTTCACCTTTGCGCCAATTCCCGCTTTTAGATCTTCAACTTTATCTCCAACCATAATAGATTGCGTAGGATCGATCTTTAATTCTTTGATCGCTTGCAATAACATTCCAGATTTAGGTTTTCGGCAATCACAGTCTTCTTTATATTCACCTTTTCCCTCAGGATGATGTGGGCAATAGTAAATACCATCCAAATCCACATCTTGTTCAGCCAATGACCAATCCATCCATTCTGTTAACTGTAAAAACTGGTCCTCAGAAAAATAACCACGCGCAATTCCAGATTGATTGGTAACCAACACCAACATATATCCCATTTTCTTTAATTCACGCAATGCATCAATCGCACCATCAACAAATTTAAAGTTATCAATTTCGTGTACATAACCGTAATCAATATTTAACGTACCATCGCGATCTAAAAAAATAGCTTTGTTCATTCTCTTACCTTTCATACGTATCAAATTGACGAAAATTATCTATTTAATCCAAGCAATTAGCAAATATAACTCATAACCAATCTGTCTAAAAAAGATAATCTGACATATTGACATAGCAATCTAGACGTCTAGAATACCGAAATAGATTTAAAACAGTAAAGAAAAAGGGCTTATATGATTAAGCTAAGTAATATAACGAAGATTTTTGAACTGCCTAGCAAGAAATTGACTGCGCTGGATAATGTCTCATTAAACATCGAAAAAGGTCAAATTTGTGGCGTAATTGGTGCATCTGGTGCAGGAAAAAGTACATTAATTCGCTGTGTGAATTTATTAGAAAAACCAACTAGCGGTTCCGTTATTGTTGATGACGTAGAATTAACAGGACTTTCTGATCACGAGTTAGTACGTGCTCGTCGTCAAATCGGAATGATTTTTCAGCATTTCAATTTACTAAGTTCTCGTACCGTATTTGAAAACGTGGCATTACCCTTAGAATTGGAAGGCGACTCAAAAGCAAAAATCCAAGAAAAAATTACCGCACTTTTAGATCTTGTTGGTTTAAGTGAAAAACGTGATGCTTACCCAAGTAATCTTTCTGGTGGGCAAAAACAACGTGTAGCCATTGCACGCGCCTTAGCGAGCGATCCTAAAGTTTTATTATGTGATGAAGCAACTAGCGCATTAGATCCTGCTACTACGCAATCTATTCTGAAATTATTAAAAGAAATTAACCGCACTTTAGGTATTACGATTTTGTTGATTACTCATGAAATGGAAGTTGTTAAACAGATTTGTGATCAAGTTGCTGTTATTGATCAAGGTCGCCTAGTTGAACAAGGTACTGTCGGTGAAATTTTTGCAAATCCTAAAACAGAATTAGCACAAGAGTTTATTCGTTCGACCTTCCACATCAGTCTACCTGATGAATATTTAGAAAATCTTACTGATACGCCGAAACATAGCAAAGCGTATCCAATTATCAAATTTGAGTTTACCGGTCGCTCAGTCGATGCACCGTTACTTTCTCAGGCATCAAAAAAATTTGGCGTGGAGCTCAGTATCTTAACCTCACAAATTGACTATGCTGGAGGCGTGAAATTTGGTTATACCATTGCTGAAGTAGAAGGCGATGAAGATGCCATTACGCAAACCAAAGTTTATTTAATGGAAAACAACGTGCGCGTGGAGGTGCTTGGTTATGTTCAATGATTTCTTGGCAACATTCAGCCAGCAATTAACACCTCAAATGTGGGGTGTTGTTGCAACAGCAACTTATGAAACTATTTATATCAGCTTTGCATCTACTTTACTTGCCGTAGTAGTCGGCGTGCCTGTTGGCGTATGGACTTTCTTAACTGGAAAAAATGAGATTTTACAAAATAACCGCACTCATTTTGTGTTAAACACGATTATTAATATTGGGCGTTCTATTCCATTTATTATTTTGCTCTTAATCTTATTACCTGTAACACGTTTCATCGTGGGAACAGTATTAGGTACAACAGCAGCAATTATTCCATTGAGTATTTGTGCGATGCCATTCGTAGCTCGCTTAACTGCTAATGCATTAATGGAAATTCCAAATGGTTTAACCGAAGCTGCTCAAGCAATGGGGGCAACCAAATGGCAAATTGTATGTAAATTCTATTTGCCAGAAGCACTACCTACACTCATTAATGGTATCACGCTTACGCTGGTCACTTTAGTTGGTTACTCTGCAATGGCGGGGACGCAAGGCGGCGGTGGCTTAGGTAGCCTCGCTATCAACTACGGCGTATATCGCAATATGCCTTATGTCACTTGGGTGGCAACCATTATTATTGTGCTATTCGTTATGATTAGCCAAAAACTCGGCGATACACTGGCTAAAAAAGTGGATCATCGTTAATTAAACACAACTCTTAACTTAAACAGGAAGGAAATCCTATGAAATTAAAACAACTTTTTGCAATCACTGCAATCGCATCAGCTCTCGTTTTAACAGGCTGTAAAGAAGACAAAAAACCTGAAGCTGCAGCTGCACCACTTAAAATCAAAGTCGGTGTAATGTCTGGCCCTGAGCACCAAGTTGCAGAAATTGCAGCAAAAGTCGCTAAAGAAAAATATGGTTTAGACGTTCAATTCGTTGAATTCAATGACTACGCATTACCAAATGAAGCGGTATCTAAAGGTGATTTAGATGCAAACGCAATGCAACATAAACCTTATTTAGATGAAGATACAAAAGCGAAAAATTTAAATAACTTAGTCATCGTGGGTAATACTTTCGTCTATCCATTAGCGGGTTATTCTAAAAAAATAAAAAATGTGAATGAATTACAAGAAGGTGCTAAAGTTGTTGTTCCTAACGATCCAACAAACCGTGGCCGTGCATTAATTCTTCTTGAAAAACAAGGTTTAATCAAATTAAAAGATGCAAATAACCTTCTTTCAACTGTATTAGATATTGTTGAAAATCCGAAAAAATTAAACATCACTGAAGTAGATACTTCTGTTGCGGCACGCGCTTTAGACGATGTTGATTTAGCTGTAGTAAACAATACTTATGCTGGTCAAGTGGGCTTAAATGCACAAGATAACGGTGTATTTGTAGAAGATAAAGATTCGCCGTATGTGAATATTATCGTTTCTCGTACCGATAACAAAGACAGCAAAGCTGTTCAAGATTTCGTAAAATCTTACCAAACAGAAGAAGTTTACCAAGAAGCTAAAAAATACTTCAAAGATGGTGTTGTAAAAGGTTGGTAATTTCTATCGCACTTTAACTCATTACTAAATCCCTTGCTCTGCAAGGGATTTTTTATATCTTATCTTCTACGACCAATTAATTTCCTAAATTAAAGATCACACAAGTAACAATACCTTGATAAATTCAGGGCATGAAAAAACCGCACTATAGAAGTGCGGTAATTTTTTTAATTATCCTTAATCAAGGATTAATGTATTTTTTCTACTTGACCAAATTCTAGTTCAACAGGTGTAGCACGACCAAAGATTGATACAGAAACTTTTAAGCGACCTTTTTCATAATCTACTTCTTCTACTGTACCATTAAAGTCTGCAAATGGACCTTCAGCCACACGAACTTCTTCACCAGGATGATACTCATTGCGGTGACGCGGTTTATCTGTGGTTTGTTCTAAACGGTTTAAAATAGTATCGGCTTCTCGTTTAGAAATTGGCGCTGGTTTATCAGGTGTACCACCAATGAACCCCATAACACGCGGAACACTTTTCACCAAGTGCCATGTTTCATCATTCATTTCCATTTCTACGAGCACATAGCCTGGGAAAAACTTACGTTCGCTTTTACGGCGTTTACCTGCAACATTCTCAACGACTTCTTCAGTTGGAACTAACACTTCACCAAATTGGTCTTCCATTTGTTGCTGTTTAATGTATTCACGCAAAGTTAAAGCCACTCGGCTTTCAAAACCAGAAAACGCCTGTAATACATACCAACGTTTTTTTGATACAGTTGTTTCTTCAGTCATTTTAGAATCTCAAATCAGTTAAGAAATTAATTACTGTGACAATAATCGAATCTGTCGCCCAAAAAAATAAGGATGCAATGATTGTTACCCCAATTACGATTAATGTAGTTTGACGCGCTTCTTGGCGACTTGGCCATACCACTTTTTGCGCTTCTATTTTTGAATCTTTAAAGAATATACGAGCTTTTGTACCTTGATTAGTAATTGCTGCAAATGCAAAAGCAATCACTAACGCAATGACGACACCTACTACACGAATAGGTAATGAATATACTTTTTGGAAATAAACATTACCAATTGCAGCCGCCGCAAAAAAGACCGCGACTAAAATCCAAAGAAGGGTATTTAATCCTTTAGATTTACCTTCTACCACCGTCTCTGGTGCATTTTTCTTTTTATCAACAATTTCAGTTGCCATAAATTGAATCCGTTATTTACTTAGGAAAATAAGAATAAAGTTATAAGAACGTGCGATTGTAGCATTTTCTTTTCGCCTTGCCTATTGAAAATCATCAACCAAAATAGAAAACATAAGGAAAAACAACCGCACTTTTCTATTAAGAATGATATTCTAATTTTGGAGCAGTATTATCGACAATGGTACTTTCATCCACGACTACTTTACGTAAATTTTCGATAGATGGTAAATCATACATCGTATCAAGCAATACAGCCTCTACAATAGAACGTAAACCACGTGCGCCAGTTTTTCTTTCAAGCGCTTTCTTCGCCATTGCTTTTAAAGCTTCTGGAGTGAATTCTAACTCCACATTTTCAAGTCCAAATAGAGCTTGATATTGTTTAGTTAAGGCATTTTTAGGCTGTGTAAGAATTTGTACAAGAGCCTCTTCATCTAATTCACTTAGTGGAGAAATCATGGGTAAACGCCCAATAAATTCTGGAATTAAACCGAACTTCATTAAATCATCTGGTTCTACTTGACGGAATAATTCAGAAAGAGACTTTTCTTCTTCATCCTTTTCTACTTTCGCACTAAAACCAATACTCGTACTTGTTTGTGTACGTTTACTGATAATTTTATCTAATCCCGCAAATGCACCTCCGCAGATAAAGAGAATTTTTGACGTGTCCAATTTCACCATTTCTTGCTGCGGATGTTTACGCCCACCTTGAGGTGGAATAGACGCTACAGTACCTTCAATGAGTTTTAACAATGCTTGTTGTACACCTTCGCCAGATACATCTCGAGTAATTGATGCGCCTTCCGATTTACGGCTAATTTTATCGATTTCATCAATATAGATAATGCCTTGCTCCGCTTTTTCAGTATTATACTCACAGTTTTGTAAAAGCTTTTGTAGGACATTTTCTACATCTTCACCCACGTAGCCAGCCTCAGTCAATGTTGTCGCGTCAGCCATCGCAAACGGCACATTTAAGCGACGAGCTAATGTTTGAGCAAGCAATGTTTTACCACTACCAGTTGGTCCAATAAGCAAAATATTACTTTTACCGAGCTCAACATCATTATTTTCATGATTAGTTCGTAAGCGTTTATAATGATTGTAAACTGCGACAGAAAGCACTTTTTTCGCATAATCTTGGCCAATAACATAATCATCTAGATGAGCGCGAATTTCGTGAGGAGTTGGTAATTTCTCCTCATTTTCTGCCGCACTTTCGTCTACACTTTCATCATTACTTTCTTCAAGCATTGAATGGCAAAGTTCAATACACTCATTACAAATATAGCCGTCTGTACCAGCAATTAATTTATCTACTTCGCTTTTTTCTTTTCCGCAAAAAGAGCAATGTAAATCTTTATCTTTGTCTGACATGTGTTTCCTTAACGTTTAATTAAAACTTCATCAACTAAACCATACGCTTTTGCTTCTTCAGCTGACATAAAGTTATCACGATCTGTATCTTTCTCAATTCGTTCGATACTTTGCCCAGTATGGAATGCTAGACGATCGTTTAAGGTGTGTTTAATTTTCAAAATTTCTTGTGCATGAATTTGAATATCGGATGCTTGACCACGGAAACCTCCCAAAGGTTGGTGAATCATCACTCGCGCATTTGGTAACGCGGCTCGTTTGCCCGCGGTTCCGCCAGCAAGCAAGAATGCACCCATTGAGCATGCCTGACCGATACAAAGTGTACGAATATCTGGCTTAATAAATTGCATTGTGTCGTAAATAGCCATACCTGCGGTCACAGAACCACCGGGAGAGTTGATATAGATATTGATATCTTTAGTTGGATCTTCTGACTCTAAAAAAAGCAGCTGTGCCACAATGAGATTTGCCATACGATCTTCCACTTCACCACTAAGGAAGATCACACGCTCTTTTAATAAACGGGAATAAATGTCGTATGAACGCTCGCCACGCGAAGTCTGTTCAACAACCATAGGAATTACACTCATTTTCTTACCTTTTTCTCTAAAATTGCTAATTATTTTACTCTAAATAATCTACAAATAAAAATGCGGTCGCTTTTATTAAAAAGAGCGACCGCACTTTTATTCAATCATAACGATATTAATTAATCATTATGCCTGTGGATTCATAATTTCATCAAATGAAGAAACTTTTTCAGTCACTTGTGCTTTAGCAAGTACTGCATCCACCGCTTGTTCTTCTAATACTACATTACGAATATTGTTCATTAACTCTTCATTTTTACTATAGTATTCAACAACCTCAGCTGGTTGCTCGTAAGCTGATGCAATATCTGCAATCATTGCTTTAGCGCGTTCTTCATCAGCTTTTAATTCATTAGATTTAATCACTTCGGAGAATAATAAACCTACTTGAACACGACGAGTTGCTTCCGCTTCAAATAATTCACGTGGTAACTGTGCTGCTTGTTGTGCATTGCCACCAAAACGTTGAGCCGCTTGATTGCGTAATACATTAATTTCTTCTTCTACTGCAGAAGCTGGAACTTCAATTGGATTTTGATCAATTAATCCATTGATTACTTGTTGTTTAACACGTGAAACTAATGCATTTTTCAATTCACGTTCCATATTCTTACGAATTTCTACACGTAAATCTGCAACAGATTTAGTATTCGGACCAAACTTAGCAACAAACTCATCTGTTAATTCAGGTAACACCATGTTTTCTACTTTTTTCAAGGTGATTGCAAATTTTGCTGCCTTGCCTTTTAAGTTTTCTGCATGGTATTCAGCAGGGAAAGTTACATTAATATCAAATTGCTCACCTGCTTTATGGCCTACGATACCATCTTCAAAACCAGGAATCATACGACCTTGTCCCATAAATAATACGAAGTCAGATGCTTTACCGCCTTCAAACTCTCCGCCATCTACAGAACCAACAAAATCAATAGTTACGCGATCATCTGCTTTTGCTGCAGAGTCAGTTTCTGCCCAAGTTGCTTGTTGTTTACGTAACACATCAACCATTTTATCAATATCAGCTTCTGTGATTTCAACAGTTGGTTTTTCAACCTTAATATTCTCTAAACCTTGTAATTTAACTTCTGGATAAACTTCAAAAGTTGCGGTGAAAACTAAATCTTTACCTTCTTCAAAAGTCTCAATACCAAAAGTTGGACGACCTGCAATATTAATCTTTTCTGCAATCACGGCATCAAAAAAATGACGTGGTAATAAATCGTTTAATACATCTTGACGGATTGATGCACCGAAACGTTGTTCGATAATATGAGCAGGAACATGGCCTTTACGGAAACCATCTACACGCACATTTTTTGATGCACGTTTAAATTCTTCACGAACTGCTTTAGATACAGTTTCAGCTGGAACGGTGATCGCTACACGGCGTTCTAAACCTTGAGTTGTTTCAATATTTAATGACATTTGTTACCTCAATTAATTTGCACTCGGTAAAAATCCACACCGAACACGTTTGTTAAATAAAATAAGACGCTCAATTATAACGAAAGAAATGTAACCAGTCGATAAAATACTGATTAAAAAATCACATTTTGAT
This sequence comes from Haemophilus sp. THUN1690, assembly GCF_059704375.1. Lineage (NCBI taxonomy): Bacteria > Pseudomonadati > Pseudomonadota > Gammaproteobacteria > Pasteurellales > Pasteurellaceae > Haemophilus > Haemophilus sp. THUN1690. Next base: position 159,494 of record NZ_AP046583.1, read on the forward strand.
AACTTTCAAATATCACCTATAAACAAAAAGTGCGGAGAATTTTCCCCGCACTTTTCTTTTGTCTTCTTTCTGCCTTTAAGACATTCAAGAATACATCAATTATTTGATGATTTTCGCTACAACACCAGCACCTACTGTACGGCCACCTTCACGGATAGCGAAACGTAAACCTTGGTCCATCGCGATTGGGTGGATTAAGCTTACTGTCATCTTGATGTTATCACCAGGCATTACCATTTCCACGCCTTCTGGTAATTCGATAGTACCGGTTACGTCAGTTGTACGGAAATAGAATTGTGGACGGTAACCTTTGAAGAATGGAGTATGACGACCACCTTCTTCTTTTGATAATACGTACACTTCTGATTCGAAGTCAGTGTGTGGTGTGATTGAACCTGGTTTCGCTAATACTTGACCACGTTCGATTTCTTCACGTTTTGTACCACGTAATAATGCACCAATGTTCTCACCTGCACGACCTTCGTCAAGTAATTTACGGAACATTTCAACACCCGTTACAGTAGTTTTCGCTGTATCTTTGATACCTACGATTTCTACTTCATCACCAGTACGGATGATACCACGTTCTACACGACCAGTTACTACAGTACCACGACCTGAGATTGAGAACACGTCTTCGATTGGAAGAAGGAACGGTTGGTCAATCGCACGTTCTGGCTCTGGGATGTAAGTATCTAAGTGGTTTGCTAATTCAAGGATTTTTTCTTCCCATTCTGCTACGCCGTTTAATGCTTGTAATGCAGAACCACGTACGATTGGCGTATCGTCACCTGGGAAGTCATATTGAGATAGAAGTTCACGAACTTCCATTTCTACTAATTCTAATAACTCTTCGTCATCTACCATGTCGCATTTGTTTAAGAATACGATGATGTATGGAACACCTACTTGGCGACCTAATAAGATGTGCTCACGAGTTTGTGGCATTGGACCATCAGTTGCTGCTACTACTAAGATAGCACCATCCATTTGTGCCGCACCAGTAATCATGTTTTTTACATAGTCGGCGTGTCCTGGACAGTCAACGTGTGCGTAGTGACGAGTTGCTGTATCGTATTCAACGTGTGAAGTGTTGATGGTGATACCACGCGCTTTTTCTTCTGGCGCGTTATCAATTTGGTCAAATGCGCGAGCTGCACCACCGTAGTGTTTAGATAATACGGTTGTGATTGCTGCTGTTAAAGTTGTTTTACCGTGGTCAACGTGGCCGATTGTACCCACGTTTACGTGCGGTTTTGTACGTTCAAATTTTTCTTTAGACATTGCTAATGTTTCCTAAGAAGTGCGGTATAAAAAATCATGTTTTATACCGCTGGTTTACAAAAATTATTTTTTACGCGCTTCAATTACTGCAGCTGCAACACTTGTTGGCGCTTCAGCATATTTTAACGGTTCCATTGAGTATGATGCACGACCTTGAGTTTGTGAACGTAAGTCTGTTGCATAGCCGAACATTTCTGAAAGTGGAACTTCAGCATCGATCTTAACAACGAACTCATTCGCTTCTTGACCGTTCACCATAGCACGACGACGGCTTAAGTCACCAATTACATCACCAACATATTCAGGTGGAGTTTCAACTTCAACTTTCATAATCGGCTCAAGTAATACTGGGTTTGCTTTTGCGAATGCTGCTTTAAATGCTAAAGATGCAGCAAGTTTAAACGCTAACTCAGATGAGTCCACATCATGGTATGAACCGAAGTGTAAACGTACACCAAGATCAACTACCGGGTAGCCCGCTAATGGACCAGATTTAAGCTGTTCTTGGATACCTTTATCAACCGCAGGAATGTATTCACCAGGGATTACACCACCTTTGATTTCGTTCACGAATTCGTAACCTGGGCCTTCTGGATCTAATGGATATAAGTCAATAACAACGTGACCATATTGACCGCGACCACCAGATTGTTTTGCATGTTTACCTTCTACATCATTAACACGAGTGCGGATAGTTTCACGATAAGATACTTGTGGTTTACCGATGTTAGCTTCCACTTTAAACTCACGTTTCATACGGTCAACGATGATATCTAAGTGTAACTCACCCATACCAGAAATAATGGTTTCACCAGATTCTTCATCAGTGTGAACACGGAATGAAGGGTCTTCTTGAGCAAGACGACCTAATGCAAGACCCATTTTTTCTTGGTCAGCTTTAGTTTTAGGTTCTACCGCTACAGAAATTACTGGCTCAGGGAATTCCATACGCTCAAGGATGATTGGTGCTTCAATTGCACATAATGTATCACCAGTAGTTACATCTTTTAAGCCAATAGCAGCTGCAATGTCACCTGCACGAACCTCTTTAATTTCTTCACGTTTGTTAGCGTGCATCTGTACAATACGACCAAAACGTTCACGTTTTTGACGTACAGAGTTTAACACTGTATCACCAGAATTAATAACACCAGAATATACACGGAAGAAGGTTAAGTTACCTACGAACGGGTCAGTTGCAATTTTAAATGCTAATGAAGAGAATGGTTCCTCATCACTTGCATGACGTTCACCTTCAGTTTCATCTGGATTGATACCTTTAATAGCTGGAATATCTGTTGGCGCTGGTAAATATTCAACAACGGCATCTAGCATAGCTTGAACACCTTTGTTTTTGAACGCAGAACCACAGGTTACTAAGATAATTTCACTTGCTAATACACGCTGACGTAATGCAGACTTAATTTCTTCTTCAGTTAAGTCTTCACCGCCTAAGTATTTCTCCATTAATTCCTCAGACGCTTCAGCTGCTGCTTCTACAAGGTTTTGACGCCATTCCTCACAGTCAGCTTGCATATTTGCAGGCACATCTTCATAAGTGAAAGTCATACCTTGGTCTGCTTCATTCCAGTTAATCGCTTTCATTTTGATTAGGTCAACGACACCTGTGAAGTTATCTTCTGCACCAATTGGAAGTTGAAGAGGAACTGCGTTAGCACCTAAACGAGTTTTTAATTGCTCAACTACGCGTAAGAAATTTGCACCAGTACGGTCCATCTTGTTTACGAACGCAATACGTGGCACTTGATATTTGTTAGCTTGACGCCATACAGTTTCAGATTGTGGTTGAACACCACCAACCGCACAGTAAACCATTACCGCACCATCAAGAACACGCATGGAACGTTCTACTTCAACAGTAAAGTCTACGTGTCCTGGAGTATCGATAACGTTGATTCGGTGTTGTTGGAACTGTTGTGACATACCAGACCAGAATGCAGTTGTTGCCGCAGAGGTAATGGTAATACCACGCTCTTGTTCTTGTTCCATCCAGTCCATCGTTGCTGCACCATCGTGCACTTCACCGATTTTGTGGCTAACACCAGTATAGAATAAGATACGCTCAGTAGTAGTGGTTTTACCCGCATCAATGTGCGCACTGATACCGATATTACGATATCTTTCAATAGGGGTTGTACGAGCCATTATTATAACCTTGTTTATTTAATATCAGTTTATATAAGGGTAAGGCTTCATCAATGATGAAGCCCTTTAAATTCAAAAACTTATTACCAACGGTAGTGAGCAAATGCTTTGTTAGCTTCAGCCATGCGGTGAACGTCTTCACGTTTTTTCACTGCTGCCCCTTTATTATCTGAAGCATCAGATAATTCGTTTGCAAGGCGTAAAGCCATTGATTTATCACCACGTTTACGTGCTGCTTCAACGATCCAACGCATACCTAGTGCGTTACGACGTACAGGGCGCACTTCAACTGGTACTTGGTAAGTAGAACCACCAACACGACGAGATTTAACCTCAACAGTTGGACGTACGTTTTCAAGTGCAACTTCAAACGCTTCTAAAGGCTCTTTACCTGTGCGTTGTGCTAAAGTTTCTAAAGCACCATAAACGATTGATTCAGCAACGGATTTTTTACCGTCTACCATGATTACATTAATAAATTTTGCAAGTAATTCTGAACCGAACTTCGGATCTGGAAGAATCTTGCGTGCTTCAACACTACGACGACGTGGCATTGCGAATTTCTCCGTATTTTAATCTTCAGGATATCCAAAACCCATCAGCAATATTTCTCATTGAGAAAATTTGCAGCGCAAAGCGCTTTTTGACTGGAGTTTATGGTTTAAATTGTTTTGCTAATTTAGACGTTTGGCCTTACTTAACGGAGAACCATTAAGCTTTAGGACGTTTAACGCCGTATTTAGAACGACCTTGTTTACGATCTTTAACGCCTGCGCAGTCTAATGCACCGCGTACTGTGTGGTAACGCACACCCGGTAAGTCTTTAACACGACCACCACGGATTAATACAACACTGTGCTCTTGAAGGTTGTGACCTTCACCACCGATATAAGAAGTTACTTCAAAACCGTTAGTTAAGCGGATACGACATACTTTACGTAACGCTGAGTTTGGTTTTTTAGGAGTTGTAGTATATACACGAGTACATACACCACGTTTCTGCGGACAAGCCTCTAATGCAGGAACGTTGCTTTTTACAACCTTTTTCACACGCGGTTTGCGTACTAGCTGGTTGATAGTTGCCATTAAAAAAGCTCCAGTTTAAATGTTATTCAATAATAGAATGTTGTTCAAAAAATCTACTTCCATACAGAAATAGATGGCGAATTCTAATCGTTCTGAGGTTTGTTGTCAATAATTAAACAGCGCCAAAGATCCGTGAAAGGATCTTTAGTTGTGTACAAAAAACGCTTCCAAAATTCACCGCACTTTTTCATTCAAAATGCCAAACCAATTGCCCCAGCGAAATGACAGTTTTATAATTTCTACTTAATTAGTATTAAATTACAATCATTATGTTACGCTCGCTCAAATTTCACTTACGCTATTTCTTCCATAAAAAGCTACGCCAAACACACAGAATTTCCCACAAAAGTTTAGAATTTATCTGCCTAATTATAGGTGCAACATTTGTCTCACTCTTTTCATTTTGCTTTGCGAAATTATCTGATCTTGGCCTAGAATTAAACGCTCATTGGTCATCTCAATATCCTATTGCAGTTTGGTTTGTGTTACCCCTAGGCATGGCTTGCCTGACTTGGTTTACGAAAAAATATACTCCCTATGTAGGAGGAAGCGGTATTCCGCAAGTCATTGCATCAATTAATCTTCCTCATAGTAGCTATAAAACCAAATTAGTTGAATTCAGCCAAACTATTTGGAAAATTCCTCTTACCTTTTTGGCTATGCTTATCGGTGCATCAGTTGGGCGTGAAGGTCCATCAGTACAAGTTGGCGCAGCTGTCATGCTTGCGTGGGGAAATTATTGTAGAAAACATAATTTAGCGTTTAGAGGATTAAGCACCAATGAATTACTTGCAACAGGTGCAGCAGGTGGGCTTGCTGCTGCCTTTAATGCACCTTTGGCTGGGGTGATATTTGCGATTGAAGAACTTGGACGTGGAGTAATGTTACGTTGGGAACGACGCGTATTGATGGGGGTATTAGCTGCTGGTTTTATTCTTGTCGCGATTCAAGGAAACAGCCCTTATTTTCCACGTTATCAAGGGGTAACATCTGTTTCTTATCTCTATCTTTGGCTTGCAATTTGTGGGGTGGTTTGTGGCATTCTAGGTGGCATATTCGGACGATTATTAGCAAAAGGTCTCGCTGGATTATCACCTGAAAAATGGCGTAGCTGGGTTCGCCAACATCCTATTTATATTGCTTTATTATTGGGTTTAGTACTTGCCGCTCTCGGCAGTTACACTCACGGACAAACTTATGGTACTGGCTATGAGGTTGTTGCGCACGCTTTAGAAGGGCAAGCCATAGATCCTGAAATTGGCATCCTTAAACTTTTGGCAACGGTGACCACTTATTGGAATGGTATTGCCGGTGGTATTTTTACCCCTTCACTGACAACAGGCGCAGGCATTGGTGCAATGCTGTGGGATCTCAGTGGCGGTATGGTTGATCAACGTTTTTTGGTGATTTTATGTATGGCGGCGTTTCTAGCTGGTGGCACACAATCGCCAGTTACTGCCAGTGTTGTTGTAATGGAAATGACAGGCGCACAACCCGTTCTCATTTGGCTCTTGATTTCCAGCATTATTGCATCCATAATCTCGCGCCAATTTAGCCCAAAACCATTTTACCACTTTGCTGCAGGCCGTTTTCGCCAGCAAATGCAAGCTCGCCAAACCGAAGAATTACGCAGCAAAGCTGAATAAGAGAAATAAAAATGCCTCAAAATTCACCGCACTTTTACCGCGGCCGTTTTTCGGTTGCGCCAATGTTAGATTGGACAACACGCCATTGTCGTTATTTTCATCGCCAATTTTCAAAGCACGCATTACTTTACACTGAAATGGTCACAGCACCTGCGATTATCCACGCAAAATATGACCACTTGGATTTTGATTTACAAGAAAATCCCGTTGCGTTACAGCTGGGAGGAAGCGATCCTGAACAACTCACATATTGTGCAAAACTTGCTGAGGAACGAGGTTATCACGAAATTAATCTTAATGTAGGATGCCCTTCTGATCGCGTACAAAATGGAATGTTTGGCGCTTGCTTAATGGCGAAAGCAGATTTGGTAGCAGACTGTGTAGAACAAATGCAAAGTGCGGTCAAAATTCCAGTCACTGTGAAAACGCGTATTGGCATTGATGAATTAGACAGCTATGAATTTTTATGTGATTTTATTGAGAAGGTTCAAGGAAAAGGTTGCCAAGAATTTATTATCCACGCACGAAAAGCTTGGCTTTCAGGATTAAGCCCTAAAGAAAATCGAGAAATTCCGCCATTAGATTATGCTAGGGTGTATCAACTAAAACGTGATTTTCCACATCTAACTATTGCAATTAACGGTGGGATTAAAACCATTGAAGAAATGAAGCAACATTTGCAATATGTGGACGGCGTGATGGTTGGGCGAGAGGCCTATCAAAATCCAAGTTTACTTGGGCAAATTGACCAAGCCTTATTTGATCCTAACGCACCAATTGTTACCGCTCATGAAGCAGTACAGTCAATGCTTCCTTATATTGAGCAACAACTTAGCCAAAGCATACACCTTAATCATATCGTCCGCCATATGTTAGGCGCATTCCAAAATTGCAAAGGTGCTCGTCAATGGCGACGCTATTTAAGCGAAAATGCGTTTAAACAAGGTGCGGGAGTTGAAGTAGTTGAAACCGCCTTAAGCTTTGTAGAAAACGAATCCTAAAAAACAAAATAAGCCGCAAAAGTGCGGCTTATTTTTCAGCTGTTTTTCTTACGCAATACGCATTTGAAAAATCACCAATTCAGCTTGGCAACAGAAAGTGAAATCTGCCTTTAATAAATAGCCATCATCCACTTTTGTAATTTCAGATTGAATTTCACAAGGTTCACTTTCTACATCACGCGCTTTCTGAGTAAAAAATACGAGCGCTTCTTGCGCTTGTTTCTCACTGTCATAAACATATTCAATAACCTGACTACAATCACGATTATCGAAAAGTGATTTCATATCAAAAGTATTACAACCTACACATTCAATCGGTTTTTCAGTTTGAATCGCCATAATATTATCCCTTTTATTCAGCTTATTTTGCAGCAACAAAACCTACTGCTTCATATACTTTCGCCAAAGTTTCTTGCGCTTTTGCACGAGCTTTTTCCGCTCCTTGTCGTAAGATATTATCTAATAAAGCTTCATCATTACGATATTGATGGAAACGTTCTTGTAAACCAGCAAGTAAAGTTGATACTTCATCCGCTACAGCTGTTTTTAAATGTCCGTACATTTTACCTTCAAATTCTTTTTCAAGATCAGCAATAGGCTTATCCGTAACCGCAGAAAGAATATCTAAAAGGTTGGATACACCCGCTTTATTTTGCACATCATAACGAACAACAGGTGGCTCATCTGAATCCGTTACGGCACGTTTAATTTTCTTCGCCACAGATTTTGGATCTTCTAAAAGTGTCACTACATTGTTGCGGTTATCATCTGATTTTGACATTTTCTTTTCAGGATCTTGCAATGACATAATACGTGCACCTGCTTTTCCAATGAAAATTTCAGGAATGGTGAAAATATTGCCATAGAGCGCATTAAAGCGGTTTGCAATATCACGCGTAATTTCTAAGTGTTGTTTTTGGTCATCGCCAACAGGCACGCTTTTTGCTTGATAAAGTAAAATATCCGCCGCCATTAACACAGGATAATCAAACAAACCCACGTTAATATTTTCTGCATAACGCGCTGATTTATCTTTGAATTGAGTCATTCGGCTCATTTCACCAAAATAAGTGTAGCAGTTTAACACCCAGCTTAATTGCGTGTGTTCTGGAACGTGAGATTGAACAAAAATAGTACTTTTATTTGGATCAATTCCACACGCCAAATAAAGAGCAAGCACATCAAGCGTTGCTTTGCGAAGGGCAACAGGATCTTGACGCACAGTGATCGCATGTAAATCAACTACGCAGAAAATACATTCATAATCTTCTTGCATTTTTACCCAGTTGCGCAACGCGCCCAAATAATTTCCGATAGTTAATTCACCAGAAGGCTGCACGCCACTAAAAACAATTGGTTTTGCCATAATCAATCCTTAATACCTTAAAACTGTTCGCACATCATAACAGAAACTCCAGGCTTTTTTAATGTTCGAGTTCAAAAGCTAGGTTAAAAATGCTATATTTAACGAAAACGTTTTCCTAATATTTTCTAATGAAAAACTACCACGATATTGTTCTTGCCCTTGCTGGCGTGTGCCAATCAGCAAAATTGGTTCATCAACTTGCAACAGAAAGCCGAGCTGATTCAGATATATTTTTAACCGCACTTAATAGCCTTTTCATTACCCAACCACAACGAATCGAAGATGTTTTTGGTGGCGAAGTTCGTCATTTAAAATTAGGTCTAGAAACCTTAATTCATCAGCTCAACGCGCAAGGCGATCAAAATTTAACTCGCTATTGGTTAAGCCTTTTGGCATTAGAAGGAAAATTATCAAAAAACCCTGATGCCAAACAAACATTAAGCAATCGAATTTCTCGCCTAAAAGAACAGGAAATTCATTACACTCGCGATAGTGGAACAATGCTATCTATTATGGCAAATATTTACAGCGACGTTATTAGTCCATTGGGCAAAAAAATTCACATTCTAGGCTCGCCTGATTATTTGCGACAAGAAGTCGTACAAAATAAAATTCGTGCAGTTTTACTTGCAGGCATTCGCTCTGCTGTGCTGTGGAAACAAATGGGCGGAACCAAATGGCAAATTTTATTTTTCCGCAAAAAATTACTTACCACCGCAAAACAGATTTATTCTTCTATTTATTAATACAATTCTGGAGCAAACATTTATGCAACTCTCTACACTGACCGCACTTTCCCCTCTTGATGGTCGTTATCAAGATAAAGTAACTCCATTACGCGCTATTTTTAGCGAATTCGGGTTAATGAAATTCCGTGTAGCTGTGGAAGTTCGTTGGTTACAAAAATTAGCTTCAAAGGCAGACATTACCGAAGTACCGCCATTTTCTACGCAAGCAAATGCTTTTTTAGATGGAATTGTGGCTAATTTTAATGAAACTGATGCGGCGCGTATTAAAGAAATTGAACGCACAACTAATCATGATGTGAAAGCCGTTGAGTATTTTCTGAAAGAGAAAATTCAAAATGAAGTGGAGCTAGTAAACGTTTCCGAATTTATTCACTTCGCTTGCACCTCAGAAGACATTAATAACCTCTCTCACGCATTAATGTTAAGCACTGCTCGTGACGAAGTGATTTTACCTGAATGGCAAAAACTGATTGATGAAATCACTCGTCTTGCAGAAGAATATAAAATGATTCCACTACTTTCTCGCACACATGGCCAACCAGCTTCACCAAGCACAGTGGGCAAAGAAATGGCGAATGTCGTTTACCGCCTAAAACGTCAATTTAAACAACTCCAAAACGCGGAAATCTTAGGTAAAATCAATGGCGCGGTAGGTAACTACAATGCGCATTTATCGGCATATCCTAATATTGATTGGCATAAATTCAGCGAAGAATTTGTCACTTCATTAGGTATTCAATGGAATCCTTATACCACACAAATTGAACCACACGATTACATCGCTGAATTTTTTGATGCTATAGTACGCTTTAATACTATTATCATTGATTTTGATCGGGATTTATGGGGATACATTGCATTAAATCACTTTAAACAACGAACTATTGCAGGCGAAATTGGTTCTTCTACCATGCCACATAAAGTCAATCCAATTGATTTTGAAAACTCAGAGGGCAATCTAGGCTTAGCCAATGCAGTGATGACCCATTTAGGTCAAAAGTTACCAATTTCTCGCTGGCAACGTGACTTAACGGATTCAACCGTATTACGTAATTTAGGCGTAGGATTAGGTTATTGTTTGATCGCTTATGCTTCAACACGCAAAGGCATTAGTAAACTTGAAGTAAATCAACCGCACTTATTAGAAGAACTCAATCAAAACTGGGAAGTTTTAGCTGAACCAATTCAAACCGTAATGCGCCGCTATGGAATAGAAAAACCTTACGAAAAATTAAAAGAATTAACGCGAGGTAAACGAGTGACAGAACAGGCTATGCGTGAATTTATTGATAAGTTGGCTATTCCACAAGAAGAAAAATTACGTTTACAAAAATTAACGCCCGCTACTTATATTGGAGCTGCAGTGGAATTAGTAGAAAAGCTATCATAGGAATTTGGCTCTTTTTCCAACAATATTCTTTACAAGAACATAGCTTTTCTCTATAATTCTGCATCTGTGTTAGTCAGTCTAACAAATTTCTGGTTGGTGCTTGACCTATTCAAGCCCCATCCAAGACCGTAGGGGAGTAATCTTAATTATCCTACGTAGATGGTGAACAGAATAAGAATTTTTCTTGCTTCTGGGCGCCGAAGTCATCCTGGTCTTAGGATTAGGTAAATTAATTCCGAGTAATCGGAGTGTATTCAGGAGCTAAAAGCCAATGGCATTAAATCTTCAAGACAAACAAGCAATTGTTGCTGAAGTAAATAAAGCAGCCAAAGGTGCACTTTCAGCAGTAATCGCGGATTCTCGCGGTGTAACTGTTGAGAAAATGACTGAATTACGTAAATCAGCACGTGAAGCTGGCGTTACAATGCGTGTAGTTCGTAATACTTTATTACGTCGCGCAGTTGAAGGCACAGATTACGAATGCTTAAAAGATACGTTTGTAGGTCCAACACTTATCGCGTTCTCTAACGAACACCCGGGCGCAGCTGCTCGTTTGTTCAAAGAGTTTGCTAAAGCAAACGATAAGTTTGAAATTAAAGGTGCAGCCTTTGAAGGTAAAATCCAAGATGTTGAATTCTTGGCAACATTACCAACTTACGAAGAAGCGATTGCACGTTTAATGGGCACAATGAAAGAAGCTGCAGCAGGCAAACTTGCTCGCACCTTCGCGGCATTACGCGACAAATTACAAGAAGCAGCTTAATCATTAAGCGTTTCTTACTTCATCTAACTTTATTTATTTTAGGAATTGATTGTTATGTCATTAACTAACGAACAAATCATTGAAGCGATTGCTTCAAAAACTGTAACTGAAATCGTTGAATTAATCGCAGCGATGGAAGAAAAATTCGGTGTTTCAGCAGCGGCAGCAGTAGCAGCAGCTCCAGCAGCAGGCGGCGCAGCGGCAGCAGAAGAAAAAACTGAATTCGACGTAATTCTTGCAGCAGCTGGTGCTAACAAAGTAGCAGTAATCAAAGCAGTACGTGGTGCAACTGGTTTAGGCTTAAAAGAAGCTAAAGATTTAGTTGAATCTGCTCCAGCAGCATTAAAAGAAGGTGTTTCTAAAGAAGAAGCTGAAGCACTTAAGAAAGAATTAGAAGAAGCTGGTGCACAAGTAGAAGTTAAATAATTTCTATTTTAACCACTTTAAAATTCAGAAAACCGATGGGAAGCCATCGGTTTTTTCCTATCTACAAAGCCACAACTTCCTTAATTTAAAAACTTATCATATTCTCCTTTCTACGATAGAATATCTCCTATTATTGATAAATAAAGAGAAAATCTATGACTACAAAAGCATTAAGTGCGGTAATTTTAGCAGCCGGAAAAGGAACACGCATGTATTCCGATTTACCTAAAGTTCTACATACAATCGCTGGTAAACCAATGGTAAAACATGTAATTGATACTGCTCATCAATTAGGCGCAGAAAATATTCATTTAATCTATGGTCACGGTGGAGACTTAATGCGTACCCATCTTACAAATGAACAAGTAAATTGGGTATTACAAACAGAACAACTTGGTACTGCACATGCACTTCAACAAGCAGCACCGTTCTTTAAGGATAACGAAAATATTGTTGTACTTTACGGCGATGCACCATTAATAACTAAAGAAACATTAGAAAAGTTAATTAAAACAAAACCAGAAAATGGCATTGCATTGCTTACCGTAAATTTAGATAACCCAACAGGCTATGGGCGAATTATCCGTGAAAATGGGAATGTTGTGGCAATTGTAGAACAAAAAGATGCAAATGCAGATCAACTAAATATTAAAGAAGTAAATACTGGCGTTATGGTATCCGATGGCGCAAGTTTCAAAAAATGGCTAGCTCGTGTAGGCAATAATAATGCTCAAGGCGAATATTACTTAACGGATCTTATTGCTCTCGCAAACCAGGATAATTGCCAAGTTGTTGCTGTACAAGCAACAGATGTCATGGAAGTTGAAGGCGCAAATAATCGCTTACAATTAGCCGCACTTGAACGTTATTTCCAAAATAAACAAGCCTCCAAGTTATTACTTGAAGGAGTAATGATCTACGATCCCGCTCGCTTTGACCTACGTGGAACATTAGAGCATGGAAAAGATGTGGAAATCGACGTTAATGTTATTATCGAAGGTAGTGTAAAACTCGGTGATCGCGTAAGAATTGGCGCAGGTTGCGTATTGAAAAATGTTGTTATTGGCAATGATGTAGAAATAAAACCCTATTCTGTTCTAGAAGATTCTGTAGTGGGAGAAAAAGCCGCAATTGGTCCATTTTCTCGTTTACGCCCAGGTGCAGAACTTGCAGCTGAAACGCATGTCGGTAACTTTGTAGAAATTAAAAAATCTACCGTTGGTAAAGGTTCTAAAGTAAATCACCTAACCTATGTTGGCGATTCAGAAATCGGCTCAAATTGTAATATTGGTGCGGGTGTCATCACCTGTAACTACGATGGCGCAAATAAATTTAAAACGATCATCGGTGATGATGTATTTGTGGGATCTGATACACAGTTAGTCGCACCAGTGAAAGTCGCAAGTGGCGCAACTATTGGTGCTGGGACAACAATTACACGTGATGTTGGCGAAAATGAATTAGTGATTACACGAGTTCCTCAACGCCATATTCAAGATTGGCAACGACCAACAAAGAAAAAATAAAATAGCATAAAATCCTACGTTTTATCGTAGGATTTTTTATAAACCGATTTTACAAATCGTAATTAAAGCTATATAAAAAATGACCGCACTTAATACCAATAATTTAAAAGCCAATTTGGGTTTTCTCTGATGTAGGCGATATAAAATTCGAGCTACCACCGCAAGAATAACAGGATAAATCAAAAAAAATATTGAGAATAAATTAACTTGCCAAGTTTCCAAGTTAGGATTTTTATCAAATGTAGTGGAAAGCAACAAAGCCATCGGACATAACAATACTGGAGCACAAAAAATAGCTAATCCCCAGGAAAATAAACTAAAACCACGAGGCAAAGATTGTCTTGTCATAATTTAAAAATTTTACAAATAAAAGATAATTACAATATAACAAATACTGTGATTATTAGAAAGTAACTCAAAATCAATAGACTTGAATAAAATGAAATGGCGCACCCGAAAGGATTCGAACCTTTGACCGCTCGGTTCGTAGCCGAGTACTCTATCCAGCTGAGCTACGGGTGCGTAGATGATGCTTTAATTATTCATGACCATTTTTAGAAGATAGAGCCGTTTTAAAATGGCGCACCCGAGAGGATTCGAACCTCTGACCGCTCGGTTCGTAGCCGAGTACTCTATCCAGCTGAGCTACGGGTGCAGAATAAATAAAACAAACAATGGCGGTGAGAGAGGGATTCGAACCCTCGATGGAGCTTTTTAACCCCATACTCCCTTAGCAGGGGAGCGCCTTCAGCCTGCTCGGCCATCTCACCACAATCGGTGTGAGCGGTATAATACGTTTTTTAGAAAATATGTCAAACCATTTTTTGAAAAACACACCTGTTTGAATATTTTATCTACACATTAAATATATTATTGAATAAAAATCTACTCATTATTCAAAAATACTAAAATCTTAGATATTGTTTCCCGTCTTAATTCATCTTGCTCAAATAACACCTCATGTTTAGCGTTCAATACAACTTTACATTGAGCATTCGGAAAAAGTGCGGTTAATTTTTCAAGATTTTTGTTATCTACGATTTTTTCTTTTTCGGCTTGTAAAATTAGGATTGGAATTTCAATCTTAGGAATAACTTTCGGCAAACGTTTAATTGCATTCAAACACAAATGCACCCAACGGAACGTTGGTCCGCCAAGATGAATTGCTGGATTTTTACGATTTATACGATTCATCCATTTCATTCTAGTTTTACAGAAACTTAGTTCATTGTATTCCAAATGGGCTTGTTGATAAGGCCCTTTACCAAAAACATAACACTCGCCTTGTCCTAAAGTATTCACCAGGGCAATAATCAATTCATCTCTAATAGGGTATTTTAAAGGAATACCGTAAAAGGGTGAAGAGAGCACTGCTTTATTAATGCTATGATCACAATTTGCCAAATAATACGTTGCAATCAATGCGCCCATCGAATGAGCAAGCAAATGCTGCGTGGAATAATTGAAAAGTGCGGTCACTTTTTCGATGATTTTCGTCATATCATAGACATAGAAACGAAATTCATCTAAATGCCCTTTTTCAGAATCCTTCAAAAAATGGGTTGAATAACCTTGACCACGGTGATCAAATAGCAACACATCATAGCCTTGATGATAAAAATCATAAGCTGGCTCCGACCATTTCAACATATTTTCAGCACGACCACTCACCAAAATCATCAATTTTCTATCCGCACTTTTAGCGTGTGTTAAATGACGATAAGCGATTTGAACATTATTTTTGCTAATGAAATATTGCGTTGGAAATTGATTGAAAAAAGATAACAGTTCGGTAAAGGCAAATTGAGTAAAGTTGGATTCTCGATTCATAAGTTTTTAGATGGGATACATAAACGCATACAAAAGAAAGAAAAAGTGCGTGAGATTTTACGTCACGCACTCTGCCAATTATGCCACCAATTGTTTTAAGATACGGCGAACTGGCTCTGCAGCACCCCATAATAATTGGTCACCCACAGTAAAGGCAGCCAAATATTCAGGCCCCATTGCCAATTTACGTAAACGCCCCACTGGCACGCTTAATGTACCTGTTACTTTCGCTGGCGTTAATTCACGTAATGTGGTTTCTTTGTCATTTGGAATCACTTTCACCCATTCGTTGTGAGACGCTAAAATTTGTTCGATTTCTTCTAATGGTAAGTCTTTTTTCAGTTTGATGGTGAACGCTTGGCTGTGGCAACGTAATGCACCAATACGTACACATAAACCATCAACAGGAATTGGATTGTCGCTTAAACCTAAGATTTTGTTGGTTTCTGCATAACCTTTCCATTCTTCTTTAGTTTGTCCTGTTTCTGGAAGAAGTTTGTCAATCCAAGGGATTAAACTACCACCTAATGCCGCACCAAAATTATCCGTTGGGAAGCTATCAGAACGCATTTCTGCAGTCACTTTACGTTCAATGTCTAAGATTGACGAAGCAGGGTCTTTTAATTCACTCGAAACCGCTTGTTCTAATAAGCCCATTTGTGAAAGTAATTCACGCATATTTTTTGCGCCAGCACCTGAAGCCGCTTGATAAGTTGCCACAGAAATCCATTCCACCAAATCTTTTTCAAATAGACCGCCGATAGCCATCAACATTAAGCTCACGGTACAGTTACCGCCCACGAAAGTTTTAATGCCTTTTTTTAAGCCTTCAGAAATCACGTGTTGGTTTACCGGATCAAGCACAATAATTGCATCATCTTTCATACGTAATGCAGACGCAGCATCAACCCAATAACCATCCCAACCTGTTGCTTTTAATTTTGGATAGACTTCATTAGTGTAATCGCCACCTTGGCAAGTCACGATAATGTCTAATTTTTTGAGTTCTTCAATATCGAATGCATTTTTAAGTTCGCCTGCATCCTTGCCACCAAATACAGGTGCTTTTTGACCTGCTTGTGAAGTTGTAAAAAATACGGGATTAAGATTCGCAAAATCATTTTCCTGCGACATACGATCCATTAATACGGAACCGACCATTCCGCGCCAGCCGATAAAGCCTACATTTTTCATTGTTGTTTCCTTAGTTTGTTGTGTTTGAATAGAATTATTAATTACAAGATAGCGTTAGCAAAATCAAGTATTTTTCATGGAAATTTACATTTTGCGAAAGAAATTAAATAAGAAATAAAAAAGAGCGGTCAATTTAAAAGAAAATTTAACTTGACCGCTCTTTTCTAGTTATCTACGTCAACACTTATCACGCCTTCTTCCGCTTTCAACAATGCATACGCATCTTTCAACATTGTGGAATCAATGGAAAAACAGCGAATTTGTAACCGCACTTCACCACTACTTTGATCTTTCACCTGTATATGTTCAATACGATACTGATTGTTTACTAACAATTGGGTGACTTTTCCAATGCTTTCCGCACCATTGACGAGAATATTGAATTTTGTCCGACGACGTTGTGATTTACGATGAACCCAACGTTGTACCAGCGGACTTAATCGAATAGAGACCAAAATCATCACAGTGGCGATAACCGCATCGAACACGAAACCTGCCCCAGCAGCAATACCGATCCCCGCAGAAGCCCAAATAATCGCCGCAGTGGTTAAACCTGAAATCGCATCATTTTTCTTATGCAAAATCACACCAGCACCTAAAAAACCGATGCCGCTAATCACTTGAGCCGCAAGACGCATCGGATCCGTACGAATATTTTCTGAAACTTGCGCATAATGCTCTGCGGCTTGAATCGAAACAATGGTTAGCACACAAGTAGTGACGGCAATAATGGCGCAAGTTTTCACGCCCACAGGTTTGCGCTTAAGCTCACGCTCTAAGCCAATAACACTACCAAGCACCATCGCCAATAGCATTTTGCTAAAAATAATCAAATGATAAGGATCGAAAAGTGCGGTCAAAAGTAAAGATGAATTTTCCATAATGATAAAAATAAGTCCGACATAATCGTTTATTCTACATCACTTAGCTTAAAATCTTTACCCTTTCAAGCCTTTAATTTATCGCCTTTCTTTCGAAAATTGAGTAAAATCTTGCGTTTGAAATTTTATAGAGCGAAAGAACGGTTATTTTTATGCAAAATTCAACCCCAAGCATTGGCTTTGTAAGCCTTGGTTGCCCAAAAAACTTAGTAGATTCTGAACGAATCTTAACGGAACTACGCACCGATGGTTACAACATTGTGCCAAGCTATGAAAATGTTGATTTAGTGATTGTGAACACTTGTGGCTTTATTGATAGTGCGGTGCAGGAATCACTCGAAGCGATTGGCGAAGCATTAGAAGAAAATGGGCGAGTTATCGTGACTGGCTGTTTGGGGGCAAAAGAAGACCAAATTCGTGAAGTGCATCCTAAAGTTTTAGAGGTCAGCGGCCCACACAGTTATGAAGCAGTGATGGCGCAAGTTCACAAATATGTGCAAAAACCAACACATAATCCTTACACCAGCTTAGTACCAAAACAAGGCGTAAAACTCACACCAAAACATTATGCCTATTTGAAAATCTCTGAAGGCTGTGATCACCGTTGTACGTTCTGCATTATTCCATCTATGCGTGGTGATTTGGAAAGCCGTTCTATTACGCAAGTTTTGGACGAAGCAAAACGTCTAGCCGAAGCAGGCGTAAAAGAATTGCTTGTGGTATCACAAGACACTTCCGCTTATTCCATGGATTTAAAACGCCAAGAGGGCGGAGTAAAAACGGCTTTCTGGAATGGCATGCCAATTAAAAATGATTTAATGACCCTTTGTAAACAGCTTGGCAAACTTGGCATTTGGGTTCGCTTACATTATGTGTATCCCTATCCACATGTGGATGATTTAATTCCATTAATGGCTGACGGCACGCTCTTACCGTATTTAGACATTCCATTACAACACGCCAGCCCGAAAATCTTAAAAGCAATGAAAAGACCGGGCAGCATTGACCGCACTTTAGAACGCATTAAACAATGGCGTGAAATTTGCCCAGATTTAACATTACGCTCCACCTTTATTGTAGGTTTCCCAGGCGAAACAGAAGAAGATTTCCAATTATTGCTCGATTTCTTAAAAGAAGCCCAACTTGATCGCGTAGGCTGTTTCAAATTCAGCCCAGTTGAAGGTGCACCTGCAACAGAGATGGCTGACCAAGTACTAGAAGATGTGAAAGAAGAACGTTTCCATCGTTTCATGCAATTACAACAAGAAATTTCTGCAAATCGTTTAAAACAAAAAATCGGCAAAACTCTTGATGTATTAGTAGATGAAATTGACGAAGAAGGCATTATTGGCCGCTCAAAAGCTGATGCTCCTGAAGTTGACGGGTTAGTTTATGTCGATAATTTAAGCGGAATCAATGTCAAAGTCGGCGACGTGATTAAAGTAACCATCACAAATTCTGATGAATATGATTTGTGGGGAAGTTGTTAAATAACAACAATCTTAACGAAATAAACAAAAAATCCATCTTCGTATTGAAGATGGATTTTTTCTTAGCCGAACACTTTTTCCAAGTGTGCTTGGTAGTCTGCTAAGTATTGTTTTACTTGTGGATTTTTAATCACATCGTTACATAAGAATGTCGGCAGACGGGTCAAGCCGATGAACTCGTTGAGTTTGTGGAAGTGCATATACAACGCATCCACGCCTTTGCCTTCGAAGAAGTCGCCTTCGCGAGTGAAGGCTTCAATCGGCGCATTCCAAGTAAGCGAAAGCATGTGTTTTTTGCCTTGTAACAAACCACCTGTGCCATAGCCTTCTGTCGGATTAACACGATGACGTCCATCACTGTGATAAAGCTTGCCGTGTCCATCGGTTAATACTTCGTCTATGTATTTTTTCACTGTCCAAGGCTCGTGCATCCACCAACCTGGCATCTGCCAAATCACGGCATCCATCCACAAGAATTTTTCGATTTCTGCTTCAACATCATAGCCGGCATCAATCACGGTTTCTTTTACATTGTGTCCAAGTGCGGTCAAAACTTCTTTCGCTTTTTTGTGAAGTGTGTGGTTCAACTCGCCATGTGAATGACCAAACTCTTTTCCACCGTCTAGTAATAAAATATTCATCTTTGCTCCTAAAATAAAGAATTCAAAAAGGGATTTTATTATGCTATTTTATACTTAAAAAGTGCAAAAATAAAAAAACTCTTTTGCGTTAAACAGAATAATAAAATGAAAACAACTTCTGAAGAATTAACGGTATTTGTACAAGTAGTCGAAAATGGCAGTTTTAGCCGTGCAGCCAAGCAGCTAGCGATGGCAAATTCTGCGGTAAGCCGCGTGGTGAAAAGACTAGAAGAAAAATTAGGCGTAAACCTAATCAACCGTACCACGCGACAACTAAGACTAACAGAAGAAGGTTCGCAATATTTTCACCGAGTGCAGAAAATTCTGCAAGAAATGGCTGCGGCAGAGGCTGAAATGTTGGCTGTAGACGAAATACCACAAGGCATACTACGCGTAGATTCCGCTATGCCGATGGTGTTACATCTGCTAGTGCCACTGTCAGCAAAATTCAACGAACGCTATCCACACATTCAACTTTCGCTAGTTTCTTCCGAAGGCTATATCAATCTAATTGAACGCAAAGTCGATATTGCCTTACGAGCTGGAGAATTGGATGATTCTGGGTTACGTACTCGTCATTTGTTTGATAGCCACTTCCGCGTAGTCGCCAGTCCAGAATACTTGGCAAAACACGGCACGCCGCAATCCACCGAAGATCTTGCCAACCATCAATGTTTAGGCTTCACCGAGCCTACTTCTCTAAATACATGGGCAGTTTTCGATGCTCAAGGAAATCCCTATAAAATCTCACCGCATTTTACCGCCAGCAGCGGTGAAATCTTACGGTCATTGTGCCTTTCAGGTTGTGGTATCGCTTGCTTATCAGATTTTTTGATAGACAATGACATCGCTGAAGGAAAATTAATTCCCTTACTTGTTGAGCAAACCTCCAATAAAATGCTCCCCTTCAATGCTGTTTACTACAGCGATAAAGCCGTCAACCTTCGCCTACGTGTGTTTTTAGACTTTTTAGTAGAAGAACTAAAGGGATAATTAAAATTCATAAGAATCAAATTTTAACGTCAATTTGCAAAAATACTTTAAAACCTGACCGCTCTTTTCCTCCTATCTTTTCATTTTGAGCTAGATTTTCTAACATCCTTTCAAAATCGCCCTCAATCTATCAAGTTGATTTTGTGTTTTTTCTTGTTTTTGTTCGGTGGTTAGTTTTGGTTTATCGCGTTCCCACAGTACATCATCATTGGGTAATTCAGCTAAAAATCGGCTCGGTTCTGGGCGAACTAATTCACCATATTGACGGCGCTCACGACATAAGGAAAAAGTGAGTTCTTTTTGCGCTCTTGTGATCCCCACATAAGCCAAACGGCGTTCTTCTTCCACGTTGTCTTCATCAATGCTAGTTTGGTGGGGCAAAATGCCCTCTTCCATACCGATCAAATAAACATAAGGAAATTCCAATCCTTTAGAGGCGTGCAATGTCATCAGTTGAACTTGATCGCTCTCATCATCATCTTCGCCTCGCTCCAACATATCCCGTAATGTCAGGCGGGTTACTACTTGATTAAGATTCATCGGCTCATTGGTTTCATTGCCTTTTAACATATCCGCAACCCAGTCAAATAACGTGGCAACATTCTTACTTTGCATTTCTGCCGCTTTAGGGCTTGTTGCGTATTCATACAAATATTCTTCGTAATGAATCGCGGATAACATTGAACGTAGCGCACGTTCTGGTTCAGAACGTTGAATTTCATCATTAAGTTCTACAATCCAACGGCCAAATTTTTGCAATGAATCATAGGCTTTTGGTGTAATGCGTTGAATAAGTTCAAACTCAAAAATAGCATCAAATAAACTGATGTGTTTTTCTTGAGCCAACTCTCCAAGTTTTTGTAACGTCGCGGTGCCAATTTCACGTTTCGGTGTATTCACAATACGCAGGAATGCGGCATCATCATCTTGATTCACCACCAAGCGCAAGTACGCCATCATATCTTTGATTTCTGCACGGGAGAAAAAAGAAGTACCGCCTGAAATTTTGTAAGGAATACGGTTTTGCATCAGTACTTTTTCGAGTAATCGGGATTGATGATTACCTCGATACAAAATCGCATAATCTTTATATTTGGTTTTACGGCTAAAACGATGGGCGATCAACTCGGCGACAATCCGCTCTGCTTCGTGTTCTTCATTTTTTGCTTCGATAACAAGCAATCTTTCCCCTTCGCCAATGGTTGAAAAAAGTTTCTTATTAAACACGTGGTCATTGTTATCAATCAAGATATTGGCGCAATGCAAAATGCGTTGGGTTGAACGGTAATTTTGCTCTAGCTTAATCACTTGCAAACGAGGGAAATCATCGCGTAAACGCACCATATTTTCTGGTCGTGCGCCACGCCACGAATAAATAGATTGGTCATCATCGCCCACCACAGTGAAACAAGCACGATCACCCACTAAAAGTTTAATCAGCTCATATTGACTGGTGTTGGTGTCTTGATATTCATCCACCAACAAATAACGAATTTTTGCCTGCCATTTTGACCGCACTTCTTCATTTTGCTTGAACAATAATGTCGGAAGCATAATCAAATCATCAAAATCAAGGGCGTTGTAGGCTCGAATTTGTGCGGCGTAACGCTCATAACATTTTGCAAAAGTTTGATATTTTGCATCACGCGCCAACGCAAATGCCTGTTTTGGCGAAATTAAATCGTTCTTCCAGTTAGAAATCACTGAAATTAACTCACGCAATAAATCCTTATCTTCTTTTAACACATCAGCGGTTAGCTCTTTTAACAACGCAAATTGATCATGTTCGTCAAACAAGGTCATA
This sequence comes from Haemophilus sp. THUN1690, assembly GCF_059704375.1. Classification (NCBI taxonomy): domain Bacteria; kingdom Pseudomonadati; phylum Pseudomonadota; class Gammaproteobacteria; order Pasteurellales; family Pasteurellaceae; genus Haemophilus; species Haemophilus sp. THUN1690. Next base: position 181,730 of record NZ_AP046583.1, read on the forward strand.
TTTGATTTAAAGCCCAACGCTTTATATTCGAGCTTAATAATGTCAAAACCGAGCGTATGAAAAGTAGAAACAAGCAAGCCTTTGGATTGTTCTTTGCCAATGGAATGAGCAACACGCTCTTTCATCTCGCGTGCGGCTTTGTTGGTGAAAGTAACAGCAGCAATTTGTTTTGGAGAATAACCGCACTTTTCAATTAAATGGGCAATTTTATTAATGATTACGCGAGTTTTGCCTGAGCCAGCACCAGCAAGCACAAGACAAGGGCCTGTCGCATATTCAACGGCTTGTTGTTGTTGAAGATTGAGTTTCATAAGAATTATTGAGTCCACGCATAGGGCAGTAATACAGTGTCTAATAAAAATGAGAGAGGCAAATCTAAGATTGGAAATCCCCATTGTTGAGCCATTTCAAGATCATAAGCAGCCCCAGCATAGGCGGTATATTTTTCTGTGGGATCGATAAGTTTAATCACGGAACCACAACCAGATAAAGCGATAAGTGCGGTCAAAAAAATAAAGGTTTTTATCATCGTGCTTTTAACGCATTAAACACAGACACAGGTACTAGCTCAGCAACATCACCACCATGCAAATAAATTTCACGCACAATGGTGGAAGAAACAAACGCCCATTTTTCTGCTGGTGGGAAAAACAGACTATCTACGCCTTTTGTGAGTAAACGATTAAGCGCAGCCAATTGAAGTTCATATTCAAAATCTGTTGTCGTGCGTACGCCGCGAATAATGGCGGAAATATTGTGCTGTTTAATCACATTTGCCAACAAATCAGAAAAACCAAACACCTCAACATTGGATAAATGCGCAACAGATTGACGAACAAGCTCCACACGCTCATCCAAAGAAAATAGTGGCTTTTTGCTTGGGCTGTTCGCCACCGCCACTAAAACACGAGGAAAAATCACCGCACTTCTTTCAATAATGTCTAAATGACCGTTCGTAATCGGGTCAAAAGTACCGGGATAAATCACGCTCGTCATACATTGCGCTCCAAATAAGGTTTTAATAAATCTAACAAACGCTGTAATGCCCCTCGGTTTTCCATCAGCACCTCATAGCCTGCATTGCCTAAACGTTCGCTCGCTTCTTTTGAATTTAATAAGGCTTCTACCGCACGTTCTAAGGCATCTGCTGTGGAATTAACTTCCAGCACACCTTGTACTTCCACCAACATTCGAAATATCTCAGGGAAATTGAAAGTATGCTTGCCAGTAATCACTGGCATTTTAAATGCAAGAGGTTCCAGTGGATTGTGTCCACCATGTTTCACAAGGCTTCCACCCACAAAAGCAATATCAGAAACGCCATACATCAACATCAGTTCACCCATGCTATCACCCAAAATCACTTGAGTATTCTCATTTGGTAACTCATTTGTCGAACGGCAAATAAATTGGAATTTTTCCTTTTTAAGTAAATCAGCCACCACATTAAAACGCTCTGGATGGCGCGGAACGAGCAATAACAATAAATTTGGGTATTTTTCCAATAATTGACGATGTGCTTGTAAGATAATTTGCTCTTCGCCTTCATGGGTACTCGCAGCAATCCAAATCGGATGATTTTTTACCCAAAGTGCTCGTAAAGCATCAATCTTTTCGCGTAACTCATCCGTGATGGCAAGATCATATTTAATATTGCCCGTCACCTTCAATTTATCTTTGCGATAACCTAAACCCAAATAACGATTGCTACTAATTTTGTCTTGAGGTGCAATTAAATCAATTTGTGAAAACATATTTTGCAAACGCGGTTTAATTTTTCCATAACGACGCGCAGAACGGGCAGACAAGCGTGCATTTGCCACCACAAAAGGGATGCCACGGCGAGAAAATTGTTGGATTAAATTTGGCCAAAGTTCGGTTTCAATCACAATACAAAGTTTTGGCTGAACAAAGTCAATAAAACGATTAATGGCACAAGGTATGTCATAAGGCAAATAGCAATGGAAAACGCTATCGCCAAAAGCCGCTTTGACACGATCAGAACCCGTAGGGGTAACTGTAGTGAAAGTAATAGGTAAGTGCGGGTAATTTTGTTGGAGTTTTTGCACAAGTGGCGTAGCAGCAATAACCTCGCCCACTGATGCCGCATGAATAACAATACCACCAGTTTCAGGCGGTGTCAGTAAAGCATAAAAACCATAACGCTCACCAAGCCTTTTTCGGTAATTCGGTGCCTTAAATCCGCGTAGCCACATAAAGAGTAGCACTAACGGTTGAATCAGATACATCAAGCTCGTATAAAAAAAACGCCACATAAATGAAATTCGGTTATACTTGAAAAGATTTCGGCTAGTATAGCAAAAAAAGGATTGAAAATATGCCTACAATTAGCGTTGCGATGATTGTAAAAAATGAAGCACAAGACCTCGCCAATTGCTTAGACACCGTAAAAGATTGGGTGGATGAAATTATCATTCTAGATTCCGGTAGCACAGATAACACTAAAGAAATTGCGCTCAGTTATGGGGCGAAATTCTATGAAAATAGAGACTGGCCTGGCTTTGGTAAACAACGCCAATTAGCCCAACAATATGTAACCAGTGATTATGTACTCTGGTTAGATGCAGACGAACGCGTTACACCCAAGCTACAACAGGCTATTTTAAGTGCGGTTAAAAATGATCGAGAAAATACCGTTTATGAAATTCCACGAGTGAGTGAAGTCTTTGGACATGAAATTCGCCATTCAGGATGGTATCCCGATTATGTGATTCGCCTCTATCGCACAAACTATGCGCAATATAACGATTCATTGGTACATGAAAAAGTCGAATTTCCTGCTGGGACAAAAGTAGAAAAATTGACAGGTGATTTAGAGCATTTCACTTATAAAAGCATTCATCATTATCTAGTGAAATCCGCAGGTTATGCAAAAGCATGGGCAGACCAACGTCAAGCTAAAGGAAAAAAAGCGACACTTTGGCAAGGAATCACCCACGCACTCGGCTGTTTTGTGAAGATGTATTTGTTAAAAGCGGGTTTTTTAGATGGCAAACAAGGATTTTTATTAGCTGTGTTATCGGCGCATTCAACCTTTGTAAAATACGCCGATTTATGGGAGCGCGATCAGCATACACACTAGCGAGTTTTGCAAGGACAATTATTTAAATGATCGTCTACCAACCCCATGGACTGCATAAACGCATAGCACGTGGTTTCGCCAACAAAGACGAAACCACGTTTCTTTAAGGCTTTAGAAAGTGCTTTAGATGCTTCTGTTTTAGTTGGTACAGTTCGCAAATCAGGCACATCATTGACAATCGGTTTATGATTCACAAATGACCAAATAAAATCACTGAAATTTTCACCGCACTTTTCCATCGCCAAATAAGCTTTCGCATTTTTAACGATGGCTTCTAACTTAGCTCGATGGCGAATTAATCCTGTATTTTGCATACAAGCATCAATATCAAGTGCGGTCATTTTTGCAATTTTTTTCGGATTAAATTGATGAAAAGCCTCACGGTAAGATTCACGTTTTTTCAAAACCGTAATCCACGAAAGTCCCGCTTGTTGCCCTTCCAAACAAATTTTTTCAAATAGCTTTTGGCTGTCGAATTCAGGCTTTCCCCATTCCTTGTCATGATAATCAATATAAATAGGTTGTTCGCCAACCCAAGGGCATCGAGTAATCATAACATCTCCTTTTTAAGCTGCTCATAAACCGCGACAAAATCTGGCATTACGCCTCGCCATAAATGGAAAGAATGGGCGGCTTGCGCGACCAACATTCCAAAGCCATCGCTAACATTGCTTAAACCTAAACTTTTGCATAATGCGATAAATGGCGTGTCTATGCCTTTCGCATATTGCATATCGTAAAAAGCCGAGCCCAATTTTAAAATTTCAGTATCAACTGGAGCTGTTCCACCACTTAATCCAGCTGAAGTCGCATTAATCACTAAATCATAAGTTTGTAGCGGAATAGAATCCATTGAGGCCGCTTGAATATTGCCGTAAGGCTGAAATCTTTCAGCTAATTCTTTGGCTTTCGAAAAAGTGCGGTTGGCAAGGACAATATTTTGTTGAGCTTGTAAAAGTGGCAATAATACGCCTTTTGTTGCTCCTCCCGCTCCTAACATTAATATACGCTGATTTGGGTGAAGCCAATTTAAACGTTGTAAATCTGTCACCAAACCGATCCCATCAGTGTTATCCGCATAAAGCTTTCCATCATCGAGTTTTTTTAGCGTATTGCAGGCTTCCGCCAGTTTTGCTCGTTGGCTATATTCGTCTGCCAGTAGATAAGCTCGTTCTTTAAAAGGCGAAGTAATATTGCAACCTTTCGCCCCCTCATCGAAAAATGCCAAAAGCTGTTGTTCAAAAGCATCAAGATCGCCTAATTTTGCAATGTATTCTATGGTTTGATGGGTTTGTGCTGCTAACTGACTTTGAATTAATGGCGATTTACTTTGCACAATCGGATTGCCCCACACAGCATAAAGATCCATAAATTATCCTTGTCTAAAAAGTTGATTTGTGCGCAAGTCTCGAATTTCTGATGGATTACGCGCATCTCCCACAATTTCATCTAATACTGGAAAATCCGCACCGAATTGTAACCGCACTTCATCGGAGGTGCGGCAAGGTGGCTCTCCTGTTAGGTTTGCACTCGTTGAAGTTAATGTAAAACCCGTGAGTTCACATAAGGCTTTCACAGATGGGTGATCGCACAAACGTATTGCAATGCTATCAAATTTGCCTGTGAGAAAATGCGGAGTGGTGGATTTAGCTGGCACAATCCAAGTAGTTGGGCGTTCATATTTACCTTGCAGGCGAAAAAGCTGTTCATCGTTAATCTGCTCAAAATCGACAAAAGGACGGAAAAAATCCAAGCTAGGCGCCACTAAAATCAGCCCTTTTTCCACTGGGCGTTGCTTTAAATCAAGTAATTTTTTTACCGCACTTTCACTTTGCGGATTACATCCCAAGCCAAATACAGCTTCAGTGGGATAAGCGACCACTTGATTTTGTCGAAGGGCCTCAGCGATTTGTTCTCTATTCATTTTACTCTTTTACTTTTATTGCTCAAAAATATAACGGCAAGTTTTATTTGCACACTGGAAAATTTGTTTTTCCCCATCTTCGACTTTTAACAAAGAAAGTGGGAAATGGCACATTGGGCAAGGCACGGTATAAGGCTTGGCAGGCAAAGAAAATTTACATTTAGGGAAATTATCACAGCCGTAAAAAATTTTTCCTTGACGACCTCGACGAGAAATCAAATGCCCCGTTTTACATTCAGGACAAGTAATTTTTTCCTCAGATTCAGATTCTTCCCGCACCACAAAATCACATTCAGGATAATGGCTACAACCAATAAACATCCCAAAACTGCCTTGTTTCAACTGCAATAAATTACCGCACTTTGGGCAAATTTCATCAAGTGTTTTTAATACTTTATGCTCCGCCCGTTGCAAAGGACGCAAATAATCACATTCAGGATAAGCAGAGCAACCTAAAAACAGCCTTTTTTTGCCTTGTTTAATTTGTAAAGGCGCACCACATTGAGGGCAATATTCCTGTTGTTTGCTATGATGAAAAAGGCTTTGATTCATAATCTATCCTTATGCTTGAAGCATTTCTTCCAATTCTTCCTGTGCGGTCATCCATTCCGTTTCGACATCATCTAATGCTTTCTTCACATCCACTTGTTGAGCCAAAAGTGCGGTCAATTTTTCTTTATTTTCGGCATTATATAATTCGGCATCGGCCAGTTGATTTTCTATGTTCGCAAGCTCAGAAGAAAATTTATTCATTTTTTCTTCTAATTGCGTGATTTTTTTACGTAATGGCGCAGTTTGTTGGCGTAACTCTGCTTCACGGCGTTTTTGTTCCTTACGATTTTGAACCGAATTTTCATTATCGCCAACGTTTTCCGAAACTTTATTTTCAGATGTGCTATTTTGTTCATTCAGCCACTTTTGATAGTCTTCTAAATCGCCTTTAAATTCTTCCACTTTTTTATCGTGAACCAAATAAAATTCTTCCACGGTATTACGTAATAAATGACGATCGTGAGACACCACCACCAAAGAACCTTCGTAATCCACCAACGCTTCCGTTAATGCCTGACGCATATCCAAATCCAAATGGTTAGTTGGTTCATCAAGTAATAACAAATTCGGGCGTTGCCAAACAATCAAAGCCAACACCAAGCGGGCTTTTTCTCCTCCAGAAAAAGATTTCACTGCTTGATTTACTTTATCACCGTGGAACGCAAAACTGCCCAAATAATCTCGAACCTGTTGCTCCGTTTGCTCAGGTGCGAGTTTTTGCATATGCCACAGAGCAGACTCGTCTGCGCGCAAAGTATCTAATTGATGCTGAGCAAAATAGCCAAGTTGCACGCCTTTAGCTAATTGTACTGTACCGGAAAGAGCGGTGAGCTCGCCGGCTAACAATTTGATTAAGGTTGATTTTCCTGCACCATTTTTCCCGAGCAAACCAATGCGCGAACCCGGTACTAAATTCAGCTTAATTTTACTTAAAATTTCTACCGCACTTTCACCGTTGCCATAACCTGCGCTCGCCTGCTCAATCATCACTAAAGGATTCGGCAAGGATAGTGGTGGACGGAATTCAAAAGTAAAAGGATTATCCACATAAGCCGGTGCAATCAGTTCCATACGCTCTAAGGCTTTCATGCGGCTTTGTGCTTGTTTGGCTTTGGTCGCTTTGGCTTTAAAGCGGTCGATATATTTTTGTAAATGAGAGATCTTTTGTTGTTGCTGACGATACATCGCTGTTTGTTGAGCCAGTTTAGTTGCTCGTTGCACTTCAAAGGAAGAATAATCACCCGTGTATTCGTTGAGTTTCTGGTTTTCGATATGGAGAATTTTCGTCACAATCGGATCGAGAAAATCACGGTCGTGAGAAATTAATACCAAGGTGCCTTGATATTGTACTAACCAACGTTCTAACCAAATAACCGCATCCAAATCCAAATGGTTCGTCGGTTCATCAAGTAATAAGAAATCTGACGGACAAAGCAGAGCTTGCGCCAAATTCAAACGCATCCGCCAACCGCCCGAAAAAGCCTTCACTGGCTGGCTGGCTTCTTCTTGACTAAATCCTAAACCATGCAATAAAGAAGCTGCGCGAGATTGAATTGTCCACGCATCCAAGGTTTCTAATTGCCCGTGAATACGCGCAATCGCATGGCCATCATTACGTTCATTGGCTTCATTAAGTTCCTGCTGCAAACGGCAATATTCACGATCCCCTTGAATCACATAATCAATGGCGGGAATATCCAATGCAGGCGTTTCTTGATTCACCCAAGAGACCCGCCAATTTGCTGGATAATTTATCTCTCCGCCCTCTGGCGTTAATTCTTTTTTTAATAAGGCAAAAAGCGAAGATTTTCCACAACCATTCTTCCCCACCAAACCGACTTTTTGCTTGGGGTTAATCGTAGCAGAAGCATTTTCGAGAAGTTCCGTTTGCCCTCGTTTTAAGGACAGATTACTAAATACAATCATTGTTGAAATACATCTTAATTTAACGCAAATAAACCGTATTCTACAGAATATATAAAACAGAACAAAATTTAGTTAAAAGACATTTTTTATTGTTTTTCAATCAAACTCTATTTCCCCTCTTTATTAAACAATAACGGAGGATATTTTGAAAAAATTTCTATTTACCCCCTAACATTTAGCCTTTTCTCTATTATTTACTCTGCCACTTTATTCTCATATTGCAAATTCTTCTCCTTCTACTACAGGTGAAGGTAATCTTGTTACGGGAAAAAATGGCGTCATAACTGGTTATAATAATACTGTGACAGCAACAAATGGCTTGACGCAAACTATTGCTGAAAAAACTGCTGCAGAAAAAGAAATTTCTAATATAGACACAAAGATTGAAGTGAATGAAAAAACACAAAATTATCTTAATAATAGAATTAGTGAGCTAACTAGAATAATCAATCAAATAGGTAGAAAACCTATAATTTAAGTTCAATTGTGTAGAGCTGACTCATAATAAAATCTACACCTCAATTCTTGGTTTGTTTAGCCCAACTTTTGGGAAATAGTTCCAAATTCACCGTACTTTTTTATATAGCTAAGATAAAAAAGGAGCATCAAATGATGCTCCTAAAATTTAAATCTAACTTAAGCGTGCTCTTCCGCTTTTTCAACCGTTCCTTTGACAGTCAAACAAATTTCCGTTGAAATCAAATGAGAAAGCGTTGAGGCCAAATATTCTATTTTTTCAAGATTGCCATTGCCTGATTCATCAAAATAACCTTGCTCTTTCAAATTTGCAATGAACATAGAAAAGACGGCTTTATCAAAGAACTCTGGCGCATTAATACCATGCAATACAGATAAACGTTGTGCAACAAGTTGACTTTCTTTCTCAAGTTCTGCACGTGAAATATCTGGTTGTTTTTGCAAAATTGTCACCGTAATGTAGTAACGCTGCAAGATTTCACGCATTCCCGCAGACCAAAGTTGTAAAATACGTACTTTTGATTTATTGATAGATAAGAAATTATCATTAGAGTTAATCACCTGTTGGCGCGCAAATTCATCAATAATTTGGTGAATTTGAGTTTTTAACTCTTCTTCACTAAAGTGCAAGAATAACTCGCCTTTTAAGAACGGATAAATCTTGCCGACAGCTTCAACTAATAAATCTTTTTGAATCGCCTCATAATGCAGGATGGTGCTTGCAACTAAAGATGGCAATACAAATAAGTGTTGAATATTATTGCGATAGTAAGTCATCAAAACGGCTGATGCGCGTTCCAAACGCACAATTTCCCCAAAGTTATCCTTTTCGACTAACACACCAACACGATCAAGCGTTAGTACATGATTTAACATCATTTCAGGCGTAGCCGTTGGCAATACAACATCTGCGGAATAAGGCACGTTTTGTAGTAATTGTTGATAACTTGCCAGTTGTTCTAAAAGTTGCTCACGAGAAAGTGCACGCTGACGAGAAGACAATAATGCCGTCCCAACTAAATTCATCGCATTCACCGCGGCAGCTTTATTAATGTTCACCATTACTTGTTTTGATATAGAATCAACTGCTGGAGCAAACCATTGTGGTTTTTCTTCGTGGTTTTGCTCTTTCCAATCAGGGAAATGTTGATTCAAGTAGTTGGAAAGTGTAATTGGCTCACCAAAATTCACAAAACCTTGACCAAGATTACGTAATTTTTTTATTACTCGAAGAACCAAACCTGCATTTTCTTTTTCTTTCGCCGCACCACGTAATTCTTTTGCGTAAGTATCTACTTCTAATACGTGCTCATAGCCTACATAAACTGGCACAACAGAAATTGGACGAGTTTGATTATGCTGCAACGCTTGAAGAGTCATCGACATCATGCCTGTTTTTGGCGCAAGTAAACGGCCAGTGCGAGAACGACCACCCTCAATAAAATATTCTACCGAATAACCACGATGGAATAACTCTGATAAATATTCGCGGAAGATTGCAGAATATAATCTGTTTCCTTTAAAAGTGCGGCGAATAAAGAATGCGCCCCAACTGCGGAACATTCTACCCACAGGCCAGAAATTTAAATTAATTCCTGCTGCGATATGAGGCGGAACAAGCCCTTGATGATAAAGCACGTAAGAAAGCAATAAATAGTCGATATGACTACGGTGACAAGGCACATAAACAATCTCATGACCTTCAAGTGCTAATTTACGTACACGATCTGCATTTTGTACATCAATACCAGAATAAAGTTTATTCCAAAGCCAACGTAAAAAACGATCAGCGGCTCGTAAACTTGAATGGCTTACATCTGCTGCGATTTCATCCAAAATCTTATGCGCTTCTTTTTGCGCTTTTTCAATACTGATATTTTTCGATTTTGCTTCATCTTCAATCGCACGTTGAATCGCTTCTGATTGCAATAATTTATTAAACATAGCTTGGCGATTCGGTAAACGCGGGCCTGTCGCAGAAATGCGCTGTTTGGCAAAATGCATTTTTGCCACTCGAGCCAGCTTTTGCGCAATTTTTTCATCCGAGCCATGCTCATTCACCATATAACGTAATGAAACGGCTTGAGAAAAACGCACAAAAGTATCACGACCAAACCAAATAGCAGCAAAAGTTTTTTGCATGCCATTTAACAAACGCAAGTTAGGCAAACCGGATTTATCTTCATGCCCAGGAGAACGCCCCCAAAGAACAGAAACTGGAATAAGTTGCACATCTAAACTCTCAGAAGTGCGGTGTAATTCGAGGTATTTATTGAAAATCGTGGTGGTTTCATCTTTCGCACCTTTCGATTTAAAAATGCGGCGTCCCTCATCTAAATACACATAACGAGGCAACTTCACACCATCAATTTCATTTTTCTCAGCAGGATCAGGTAAACCTAACGCTAAACAATTTCGACGGAAAATAACGAAATCGGTTTGAGAGGTATAAGGCAAAACATAAACAACAGGTTGATGAATATTGAGAGAAAGCTCTTCTATCGGATTGGCTGGAATTGGATTATTTTTCACTAATACTGACAGAGGCAAGCTCAATAATTGACGATACATATTTACAAAATTTGCCATGATAAATTTTCTCTTTGTTGTAAATTTGAAATATTTTAACACATCCGATCTCAACCGCTTTAAAAAATTTAGTGACAGAATGTGACCTAATACACAGATTTAAAAAATAACTATTGCAACTTCACGTAATCTGTATACAATACCAGTTATCTGTATTTAAAAACAGGAGTGTATATGAGACCATTAACAGCTCGCCAACAAGAAGTGTTGGATTTATTAAAACGTCATTTAGAAACAACAGGCATGCCACCAACACGAGCCGAAATCTCTCGAGAATTAGGCTTTAAATCACCCAATGCTGCAGAAGAACATTTAAAAGCACTTTCACGCAAAGGTGCGATTGAAATTATTCCAGGCGCATCTCGCGGTATCCGCATTTTAGACAATAGCGCAAATGAAGAATTTGATGGTTTACCACTCGTTGGCCGCGTAGCTGCTGGAGAACCGATTCTTGCAGAACAACATATCGAAGCAACTTATCGTGTAGATGCCGATATGTTTAAACCACAAGCAGATTTCTTACTAAAAGTTTATGGTCAATCCATGAAAGACATTGGTATCTTAGATGGTGATTTATTAGCTGTACATAGCACCAAGGATGTACGTAATGGACAAATTGTCGTTGCCCGTATTGAAGATGAAGTGACGGTAAAACGCCTTGAGAAAAAAGGTTCTATCATTTATCTACACGCAGAAAATGAAGAATTTGATCCAATCGTGGTAAATCTTGAAGAACAAGAAAACTTTGAAATTGAAGGTATTGCAGTAGGGATCATTCGCAATAATGCTTGGATGTAATCTGAGTAAACTAGCAAATAAAGTGCGGTAAAAATTTCCTGTGTTTTACAGCACTTTTCTTAATCTAAAATTCTGAATTTGCCATTCTTTTTACCGCTCTCTATAATGCAATCAATCTTGAATTTAAATAAAGGATGGAAAAATGCAGTTTTCCAAAATGCACGGATTAGGCAACGATTTTGTTGTGGTTGATGGTGTTACTCAAAATGTTTTTTTTACGTCAGAAACCATTCAACGCTTAGCTGATCGCCACCGTGGAATTGGTTTTGATCAGCTTTTGCTTGTTGAACCACCTTATGATCCCGAACTCGACTTTCATTATCGCATTTTCAATGCCGATGGAAGTGAAGTTTCGCAATGCGGAAATGGTGCCCGCTGTTTTGCTCGTTTTGTGACATTAAAAGGGCTAACTAACAAAAAAGACATCGCGGTTAGCACGCAAAAAGGCAATATGGTTCTAACAGTAAAAGACGATAACCAAATTCGTGTGAATATGGGTGAGCCTATTTGGGAGCCAGCAAAAATTCCATTTACCGCAAATAAATTCGAGAAAAATTACATCCTACGCACGGATATTCAAACCGTCTTATGTGGTGCCGTTTCAATGGGCAATCCTCATTGTGTTGTACAAGTAGATGATATTAAAACAGCAAATGTTGAACAGCTCGGTCCCTTGCTAGAAAGTCACGAACGCTTTCCCGAACGTGTCAATGCTGGTTTTATGCAAATCATCAATAAAGAGCATATTAAACTTAGAGTTTATGAACGCGGTGCAGGAGAAACGCAAGCCTGTGGAAGTGGCGCTTGTGCAGCTGTTGCAGTTGGAATTATGCAAGGTTTATTGAACAATCGAGTTCAAGTCGATTTGCCAGGCGGTTCATTAATCATTGAATGGGATGGCATTGGTCATCCACTTTATATGACTGGCGAAGCAACCCATGTATATGATGGTTTTATAACCCTTTAATCTTCTTATCCCCATCAAATTCTTAAAGATGGGGATTTTATTTTCAGCTCACGCAAACGTTTTCGTTTCTAAAAATATCCTTTATAATACCCCTCGATTTTCATTCCTATCCTCATTAAAGGACCCCCTTATGTTTCAAACTTTTCGTAGCTCACCCGCCCTTTCTGAATTCCGTATTCAAGGTTTAATGCAAAAATTCCAACAAAATCAATTACTGGTAAAATCGGTTTACGCGGAATATTTGCATTTTGTGGAATTAAATCGACCGCTTGTTAGCGAGCAAGAAGCTAAGTTAAAAGCATTGTTACATTACGGCCCGACCTTGGCAGAACACGATGCCAAAGGCGAAACTTTTATCGTGATTCCACGCGTTGGCACGATTTCTTCTTGATCTTCTAAAGCGACGGACATTGCGTATAATTGTGGTTTAAGTGAAGTGGAGCGTATTGAGCGTGGTTTGGCGTATTATTTTGAGTTAAGCCAACCGCTTGATGAAAAAACAACAGAAAAATTGACCGCACTTTTACACGACAGAATGATGGAAACTGTGGTGCGTCGTCCTGAAGATGCGGAAATTTTATTCCGTCATCAAGATCCGAAACCGTTTAAAACCGTGGATATTTTAAAAGGCGGACGTGAAGCCTTGGTCACAGCTAACGTAGAATTAGGTTTAGCACTGGCCGAAGATGAAATTGATTATTTGGTGGAAAACTTCACCCAATTAGGGCGCAATCCGCACGATATTGAACTTTATATGTTCGCGCAAGCCAACTCTGCCAAATACCGCTACAACATTCCGATTGCTGAATCAAACCCAGATTGGGTGTTTGATGACTTTTCGAAGTTATTAGAGATTCTTTAATTTATTAATTATTATCTAGTTTTTTTATAAAAATAAAGCAAGCGAAAGCTTGCTTTATTGTTTTTTTATTAATTATTGTTTCTTGGCACCAAATACTGCGCCCCAGCTATTATCTTTAGATTGTATTAAACCGGCCAGTTCTTTTGCTTGTTCACCATAAAATTTACCCTCTACTGGTGATGTAGGCATCGAGTAATTAATAGAGGAGCTCGCATATCCGCTTAAATTATTTCCTGAAATATATCCATCTATATTTATAGCTCGGATATCATTAATATCTAATGAACCATTAAATGATTTATTACCAAAGTCAACATTAAATTGTGAATTAGCAGCATAGGAATCTTTACCATTTAGTGTTGGAATATCGGCAATGATAATAGCCTTACCTAAATAGGATGCTTGACCACTTGTCGGCATATCGGATGTAGGGTTTCCATTATAGAATAAATAACTATTGCTATTACCGTCTAAACTATTAGCTATACCAAAACGAGTGTCAGAATAACTACCACAGCATGTTTCTAATTTTCTTCCATTTGCGGTAATTTTTGACCAACTACCTGATTGAATCCCTGGATATCCAATTACTACATTAGTACCATCAACATTGATACTAGTGGTGTTATAGTTATCTATAGCTATGCGCTGACCAGAAAAGTTATTATTGCTACCAGATATTACAAGGGCAGCACCTGTTTCTGTTTTTTGTGTTTGTTGGGTTTCATTGCTATTAATAGGAGCGCCAGAGCTATTTTGTTCTACTTGATTGTTAGTCGGTGCAGTATTTTCGTGATTGTCATTATTGCTACCATTACCGCTACTACAACCAGATAATGCGAAAGCTATCAATAATGTTGAACCAAATTTTAAAACATGATTTAAAGAAAACATACTAATATTCCTTATTGAAAAAGTAGCCATAAAATACCTTCAAGGGTATCAGACTGGACTGTATCATTAGAAATTCAATTTGTCTATAAGTTAGTTAATTTTATAAGGTTAAGTGTTTTAATTTAAAAGTAAATTACAATACTTATATTTTATTAAACCTCCCACCAAATCAACGCCCATTTGCATTGTCCGTGTTTTATCGGTTCATTGTTTATTTGTTTTTGTTGATAGAATTGAGACAAACTTTGTTTTTCTTTTTCGGTGAGATTGCCGAGAGAAAACTCCACAGAATTTAATAAATCTTCAAAGGTTTCGCCTTGGAAATGGCCTGATTCGGTTTCAATAAAACTCACATTCGCGTGAATGCCTTTTTGGTAAAGGCGATTAACTAAATAAATATAAGTTGGGAAGCCTACATCATCACAGCCAATAGCTTCAAATACACCTTCATCGAGAAAATGGCGTTGTGTCACCGAGGTTAAAAAGACGCGTTTTTTTGCCTTACTTTGCAGCTTTTCAATCATGTCATCCAAATCATCTACAAGCGTAGAGCGAGAGGCGAGTATCACATCCGCTTGAGGCACATCATCCCAGTTATCCGACCATGATTTATGTAGAAGGGTAATATTATTCAGTTGATGCTTTTCTTTATATTGCTGAACCATCTCTAACATGCCTTGGCTGTAATCGAGGGCATACACAGCTTGGCATTGTTGGGCTAAAGGAATAACAAACGTTCCGGGGCCACAGCCGATATCTAATACGGTTTCATCAGGTTGCACATTCATGGCTTTGAGTAACGTTTCATTATAACGGCTTGGTTTGCCCACTAAATTCTCAGCCATTTTAGTGGCTTTTTTATCCCACTTTGTTGGTGGAAGATTATAGTGATTACAGGCTTTTAGATGTTGTTGATAGAGATCGTTGAAATTGATGTCGTTGATGATCATTGTGACGCCCCAAAGTGCGGTTAGTTTTCAGATTGTTTTGAATTGCTTGCTGATTATATGCTTTCTCCCACTGAAAATCATTTGAAAATGATTGACGCAAACGTTTTCGTTTTGGTGTTTTTCCTTTATAATAGCCCGCGATTTTCACCTCAAACACAACTCAAAGGTACCCGTATGTTTCAAACTTTTCGTGGCTCACCCGCCCTTTCTGAATTCCGTATTCAAGGCTTAATGCAAAAATTCCAACAAAATCAATTACCGGTGAAATCGGTTTATGCGGAATATTTGCATTTTGTGGAATTAAATCGACCACTTGTTAGCGCTCAGGAAGCAAAACTAAAAGCGTTGTTACATTACGGTCCAACTTTGGCAGAACACGATGCCAAAGGCGAAACTTTTATCGTGATTCCACGCGTTGGCACGATTTCTTCTTGGTCTTCTAAAGCAACCGATATTGCGCATAACTGTGGTTTAAGTGAAGTGGAGCGCATTGAGCGAGGTTTGACATATTATTTTGAGTTAAGCCAACCGCTTGATGAAAAAACAACAGAAAAATTGACCGCACTTTTACATGACCGAATGATGGAAACAGTGATGCGTCGTCCTGAAGATGCAGAGATCTTATTCCGTCATCAAGATCCGAAACCATTTAAAACCGTGGATATTTTGAAAGGTGGACGTGAAGCCTTGGTCACAGCTAACGTAGAATTAGGTTTGGCACTGGCAGAAGATGAAATTGATTATTTGGTGGAAAACTTCACTCAATTAGGGCGCAATCCACACGATATTGAACTTTATATGTTCGCGCAAGCCAACTCTGAGCACTGCCGCCATAAAATCTTTAATGCAGATTGGATTATCGACGGCAAAAAACAGGATAAATCCCTGTTTAAAATGATTAAAAATACCTTTGAGAAAACCCCTGATTTCGTGCTTTCAGCCTATAAAGATAATGCTGCGGTGATGGAAGGTTCAAAAGTCGGCCGTTTCTTTGCTGACCAAGATGGGCAATATCGCTATCACAATGAAGATGCACATATCTTAATGAAAGTGGAAACCCACAACCACCCAACCGCAATTTCACCATTCCCGGGTGCTGCAACAGGTTCAGGCGGTGAAATTCGTGATGAAGGCGCAACAGGTCGTGGGGCAAAGCCAAAAGCAGGTTTAACTGGTTTCTCCGTATCAAACCTTATCATTCCAAACTTTGAACAACCTTGGGAAAATCCGCTTTCTAAACCAAACCGTATTGCTTCAGCCTTAGATATTATGATTGAAGGCCCATTAGGTGGCGCAGCATTTAACAACGAGTTCGGTCGCCCTGCGTTATTAGGTTATTTCCGTACCTATGAAGAGAAAGTTAATAGCTTCAATGGTGAAGAAGTGCGTGGTTATCACAAGCCGATTATGTTAGCGGGCGGTATCGGTAATATTCGTGGCGAACACGTTCAAAAAGGTGAAATCCCTGTTGGTGCGAAATTGATCGTATTAGGTGGCCCAGCCATGAACATCGGCTTAGGCGGTGGCGCAGCGTCTTCGATGGACAGCGGGAAATCAAAAGAAGATCTAGATTTTGCCTCTGTTCAACGTGAAAACCCAGAAATGGAACGCCGTTGCCAAGAGGTGATTGACCGCTGCTGGCAATTAGGTGATGAAAACCCAATTCTCTTTATCCACGATGTGGGTGCGGGTGGTTTATCCAACGCAATGCCTGAATTGGTTCACGATGGTGAACGTGGCGGTAAATTTGATTTACGCTCCATCCTTTGCGATGAAAAAGGCATGTCGCCATTAGAAATTTGGTGTAACGAATCGCAAGAACGTTATGTCTTAGCGGTTGCGCCAGAAAAACTCGAATTATTTACCGCACTTTGTGAACGTGAGCGCGCGCCATTTGCGGTCATTGGTGAGGCAACGGAAGAGAAACATTTAACCTTACACGATAGCCATTTTGACAATAATCCAATTGATTTGCCAATGAATGTGTTATTAGGCAAAACCCCGAAAATGACGCGTGAGGTTTCGTCAAAAACTGTCGAAAATCGACCGCTTGCAACAGAAAATATTCAATTAAAAGAAGCGTTTCATCGCGTATTACGCTTACCAGTGGTGGCAGAAAAAACCTTCTTAATCACTATTGGCGACCGTTCGGTAACCGGTATGGTGGCGCGTGATCAAATGGTCGGCCCATGGCAAATTCCAGTATCTGATGTGGCAGTCACCACCGCATCATTAGACAGCTATCACGGCGAAGCCATGGCAATGGGCGAACGTGCACCCGTGGCATTATTAGATTTTGGGGCATCTGCACGTTTAGCGGTGGCTGAATCCATTACCAACATTGCGGGCACCAACATTGGTGATATTAAACGCATTAAACTGTCTGCAAACTGGATGTCTGCGGCAGGTCATGGTGGTGAAGACGCTGGCTTATATGAAGCGGTAAAAGCAGTCGGTGAAGAGCTTTGCCCGGCATTAGGCATTACTATTCCAGTGGGTAAAGACTCCATGTCGATGAAAACCACTTGGGAAGAAAATGGCGAGAAAAAATCCGTCACCGCACCGCTTTCTTTAGTGATTTCATCTTTTGCCCGAGTGGAAGATGTCCGCAAAACCGTGACACCTCAATTACGCATAGACAAAGATGCAAGCCGTTTATTGTTGATTGATTTAGGCGAAAGAAAAAATCGCTTAGGCGCGACCGCACTTGCGCAAGTATATAAACAATTAGGTGACAAACCAGCCGATGTGGTAAATGTCGCCACATTGAAAAACTTCTTCGATGCAATGCAAGCATTAGTGGCTGAGCATAAATTATTGGCTTACCACGACCGTTCAGACGGTGGTTTAATTACCACGCTTGCAGAAATGGCATTTGCGGGTAACTGTGGTGTCGATGTGGATATTTCGGCATTAGGCGACAATGATTTAGCCGTGTTATTCAATGAAGAATTAGGTGCGGTAATCCAAGTATCAGAAAGCGAATTAAGCGCTGTGCGTGAGGTATTAAAAGCCCATGACTTGCTTGGCTTAACTTATGAACTCGGTTCTGTAAGCTCAGAAGATCGTTTTGAAATCACGCGCGGTAGCAAAAAACTATTAAGCGAAAAACGCTCTGAATTACGCGGCATTTGGGCAGAACTCACTCACCAAATGCAACGCTTACGCGATAATCCAGAATGTGCTGACCAAGAATTTGAAGCGAAAAAAGCAACGGACAACAAAGGCTTATCCGCTCATTTAACTTATGATGTGAATGAAGATATTGCAGCCCCTTACATCAGCCAAGGTGTGAAACCAAAAGTAGCCGTATTGCGTGAACAGGGCGTAAACAGTCACGTTGAAATGGCGGCTGCTTTTGATCGTGCTGGCTTTGCGGCGATTGATGTTCACATGAGCGATTTAATGGCAGGCCGTTACAACTTAAACGACTTCAATGCGATGGTCGCCTGTGGTGGCTTCTCTTACGGTGACGTATTAGGCGCTGGTGGCGGCTGGGCGAAATCCATTTTATTTAACCCACAATTACGCGATCAATTCAGCCAATTCTTCGCCAATGAAAACACGCTTTCATTAGGCGTATGTAACGGCTGTCAATTTATCTCCACCCTTGCGGAAATTATTCCTGGTGCAGAAAACTGGCCACGTTTCGTGCGTAATAAATCAGAACGTTTTGAAGCGCGTGCTGCGATGGTGAAAATCAACGACACCAACTCATTGTGGTTTAAAGGCATGGCTGGTTCACATATGCCGATTGCCGTTTCTCATGGTGAAGGACGCGTAGAATTCAAAACACCTGAGAATTTGACCGCACTTCAAGCGCAAAACTTGATTGTAGCGCAGTATATCGACAGCCATTTGAGTGTAACAGAAACCTATCCTGCCAACCCGAATGGTTCGGCATTAGGGATTACTGCAATTTCTAACGTGGATGGCCGTATTGCTGCGATGATGCCACACCCAGAACGTGTATTCCGTGCCGTGAGCAACTCATGGTACCCAGAAGATTGGTCTGAAGATGGTGCTTGGATGCGAATTTTTAGAAATGCGAGAGTGAATTTCAAATAATGTGAGATAGCTCACAGAAAATTAATCAAAAATAAGAGATACTATTAAATTGGTATCTCTTTTTTTATTGTATAAATCTGATCAATAAAAAAATGCCAACAATATTAGAGAGTAATATTGTTAATGATTTATATAAATACTTTATATAAAAATTCTTGGATATTTTGTCCGTAATATCAATTGAACTATATGAGGAGTTCTTAATGAGTAGTTTAGTTACATTGCTAGCTAATATTGTTGCGCCATTGCAACGTCAATTTATTAACTTTATCCGTATTGCTATTTGTGTGGTG
The DNA here is from genome assembly GCF_059704375.1 of Haemophilus sp. THUN1690. Taxonomy (NCBI): domain Bacteria; kingdom Pseudomonadati; phylum Pseudomonadota; class Gammaproteobacteria; order Pasteurellales; family Pasteurellaceae; genus Haemophilus; species Haemophilus sp. THUN1690. Next base: position 201,133 of record NZ_AP046583.1, read on the forward strand.
ATGGTTTGGATTGGTGGCTTAAAAGTTTGCCAATATGAGGCAGACGGTATCGCACATTTTGTGTCAAATAGCCCTTTCTTAAGCTTCCTTTACAAAAATGGAGCGAATATGGTAGAAAATGATAAGGGTGTTTTAGTAAAAGAATATACCTTATATAAAAACCCTGAAGGCAAAATGGTCGCAAAAAATATTGAATGGCATAAAGCTAATGGCACCTATACAGCTTCTTATATTATTGGCACAATCATTGTGACAATTGGTATTTTAGTATTAGCAGGCATTTGGTCTCCAACATTAGGTTTATTCGGTGGTTTACTCACCTTTGGTATGTCGATAGTCACGCTGTCGTTCCTGATATTTACGCCAGAAACCTGGGTGCCGAATTTAGGTGGGGACTTCCCAACACCTAATTATGGCTTCCCATACCTCTCAGGTGCTGGCCGACTCGTGATTAAAGATATTATTATGATGGCAGGCGGCTTAGTTGCCGCAGCAGAATGTGCAAAACGCTATTTAGAGAATAAAAAACAATTTGCTTAATTGCGTTATTTTGGAAGGCTTGCTGGGATAAATGGCAAGCCTTTTTACTAAATTATTTATATGCTAATTATTCCGATAATATAACACTTAAAATATGTATATTACTATGTTTAGTAAATCTTATGATATTAAAGGAATAGGCTTTTGGTAATTCTTGAATAAGAAATTTTTTGAAATTATAGGGTGAGGATTTAAGCATGAAAATAATTATTGATATATAATTAAGTGTTTTTCATAAAGGTATAAGTTATATGTCTTTGAGTGGATTTATTAGGAGGTTTAAATGTCTGAATTTAAGATTAAATATATATCTATAAAAGGTTTTTGGGGGGAGTATGTATGTAGTAGTGAATTTAATAATGATATTAATATTATTATTGGTAAGAATGGAACGGGTAAAACAACGTTCATGAATATACTACATGCTGTATTATCTCTAGATTTTGATGAGTTAAGAGATAATGAATTTAATGAGGTGACTTTATCTTTAGTAAATAATGAGGAAGAAAAAGAGATTAAGGTTATAAAAAATGAAGATGATTTTAGATTTAATGTCACTTATGTTATAGATGGGAACGAATATGATTTGAATCTCCCAATGGGAGATGCTCCCTCTTATGTTAGACGAAGATATTTTGATAGATATGAACAACTTAAGGATAATATAAACAAATATATCAAGCTTTTCTCATTATCTGTTTATAGAAATAGAAAAAATTATGAATATGAAAGGGAGCGGGAAAGGGGAAATCTTTATAGAAAAGGAATGCTATCGCCAACTGATTTTTATCTTAATGAGTTGCTAATTGAGCTAGGTAAATATCAATTAGAATTAACACAAAACTCTAAAAAAATATCAGAGAATTTACAAAGAGGTGTTCTGCTCTCTTTACTATATACGAATGAGGGGAAAACCACAAAATCAAAAAACAATAAAGGTCTAGATAAAGAAAAAGAAAAAGAAAAATTACAAAATGCTTATAAGCGGTTTGGGTTTTATGATGATGAGGTTTCTAAAAAAATAGATAGGCATATTGAGATTGTCTTTAAAGAGATTAATAAAATTGAAGAAATTAAAAAAGAATTTGAATTTAAAGTTGATTTTAATAATTTTGAATTTCCGTCACCCATATTAGAAGCAAAAAAAGTCACAGATAGAATAATTGAATTATCTAGCAATGCAGAGAAGGAAAATGAGGCTATTTTTAATAATAACAACAAATTTATAAGTATAATTAAGTCATTTACTAATAAGAATTTTGAATTTAAAAAAGGTGAGTTGGTTTTTTTGCTATCTTCAGGTGAGGAAGTCTCATTGTTTAAATTATCATCAGGCGAAAAACAACTATTGATACTTCTAATTGAGGCCCTATTACAAAGAGAATCTAATTGCATATTTTTAGCTGATGAGCCAGAAATATCACTACATATAGAATGGCAAAGGGAAATTATATCATCAGTTCTCTCTTTAAATCCTAATGCTCAGATTATTGTCGCTACACATTCCCCTGAAATTGCAGGGAAATATAAGTCAAAGATTAAAAAAATGAGTGAAATAAAAAGAGAGTTATTATGACAGATGATTTAATTTATTCAATGGATGCAGTAAATACTTTATCTCAATTTACTGAAACAGATTATGTTGTATTTGTAGAAGATAAAGATGATGAGTTTTTTTGGAAAAAAATCTTCTGTTTATTTGCTAAAGAGAAAAGTTTCAGTTTCAGATATGAAGATGATGTTCGAGGGTGTGGGGTTTTAGATGATAAAATAAAAAAGCTAGTTAGTGGAGAGCTAAATAAATCCATTATAATTGCAAGAGACTCTGATTATTTAATTTATAAGGGGCAGAAAGTAGAGCATAAAAATGTACTATATACATTTGGACACTCTATAGAAAATTGTTTGTTCTCTGATAAAAATATACTTACTATTTTTTCTAATTTATCTAAGAGTGATGAAACATCGAATGTTGAAGTTGTGAACGATTGGTTAGATGCTATGACAAATGGTTTTCAAAAACTAATTAAATTGGATATAGTCGTGCAAAAGAATGAATATGGAATTGGAATATTAGGGAAATCTTGCGATGAATTTACTCAGAAGAATGGTGATATTAATCATGCGAGAATAGATGTTAGATTTAATGAGGTTAAGAATGAGTATCCTAGTATAGAAGAAGATATTAATAGCATAAGTTACATACCAACACACGATATAAAAGGTCATTTTTTTATGAGTCTAGTTAGTAAGTTCCTAAGATTAAACTTTAGAAATTCGCTTTCATTAGATGCTCTGATGGCGTTAGGATTTGCGACTTTAAAAGATTCTATTTTAGCTGATAGCAATAGAAAAAACCATTACTTAAGAATGTGCAATAATCTACATTAGGGCTTTCTAGAATATAAACTTTTTCTGAAATTTATTCACTAGCTACATAATTTATATAGAATTCTTTTAGTCAGATATATTAAGGAGAGACAAAAAGTTTTATAGTAATTGTTTTTATACTAGAATATGGTTATAAATTGTCGGATTGATTTATATTATTAACTAATTTTTTAAATGAAAAGTGATCTGCACCCCAAAATCTGGACACCTAATTTGAGGTGCAGATTATGTCCTACTCTTATCAATTTCGTTTAAAAATTATCAAACTCGTCACCGAAGAGAATTATGGTATCCGTGAGGTGGCTAAACTTCATAAAATTTCCCATGCTCTCGTCATTTATTGGCTAAAAGCGTTTCGGGAAAGAGGACTTGATGGCGTAAAATCGCCTTATACGAACCTTCAAATACCGAAAATAGTGAAGCCAAAGATGAAAAAGAAAGACATTGAAATTCCAGAAACCACAGACTTTTCACCTAAAGCGTTTAAAAAGCTGCAGAGAGAACTCGCCTTAGCTCGAGCGGAGATTGCTTATCTAAAGGATGATCTGCACCCCAAAACCTGGACACCTAATTTGAGGTGCTGATTATGTCCTACTCTTATCAATTTCGTTTGAAAATTATCAAACTCGTCATCGAACAGGATTATGGTATCCGTGAGGTGGCTAAACTTCATCAAATTTCTCATGCTCTCGTCATTTATTATCTAAAGACATTTCGAGAAAGAGGGCTTGATGGTGTGAAATCTCCTTATACAACCCTTCAAACATCGAAAATAGTGAAGCCAAAGATGAAAAAGAAAGAAATTGAAATCCTAAAAACAATAGACTTTTCTAATTCCACCACACTTTATTTTTCCAAATGACTTTGACCAACTTTACAATCTTGCATTAGAATATGAGCCTTTGATTTTTGCTGTAAGGAATAAAAATGGAAGAATCTCCAGAATTAGAAAAATTGCCACGAATTATTACTGGTGTATTAAAAATCGTGCTTTGCACGGCATTGATTGCGTTAGCGATTGTACTCATCATTGCCCTTGGAAAAATCACTTATACTTTAGCGATGATGGTGCTTAATACTTCGACTGTCGTGCCTTATGATGTAGCTGAACAAGCAGTGATGTTTTTCTTATATTTCGGGTTTATTGGTTTGATCGTGCAGTATTTTAAAAGCGGCTATCACTTCCCTTTGCGCTATTTTATTTATGCTGGGATCACTGCGATGTTGCGTTTAATCATTGTTAATCATGAAAGCTCGGTGGATACCATCTTATTTGCAGGCGCAATTTTGATTATGGTGATCGCACTATGTTTGGTGTTATATTCTAATAAACTGAAAAATATATAGTTTTAGATTCAAAGCAACAAAAAACGCACTTCAATTGAAGTGCGTTTTGTCTTTTTAGTTGAGCTACTCAGATTTGCTTTCTAAAAGTGCGGTTGAATTTTCTTCTGTTTTTTCTTCCTCACTTTCTGGGACGACATCCTGAATTGCCATCACTGATTTCAAACTCTCTTGGCGAACTTGCTCAGCTAATGCTTTATCACCTGCTTGTTCAAATACATAAGATGCCATCATCAAATCATTTGGCTCTAACTGTTCAGGGCACGCCATCACGTTTTTGAATACATCTGCTGCTTTAGCAAATTCATTGTTACGAACATATAAATAACCCAAAGCACGATTGATACAGCATTTTTGTTTCTCATCTGCACGTTTTGCACGTTTTTCGATTAGCTTGAGAAGTTTACTGTTATCTTCTGGTTGTAAACGTGTAATTTGAGTACAAAGTTCTTTGCTAATACTGGTGTTATCGCCAATTTTCTTTAATACTTCAACAGTAAATTCTGATGCTGATTCATGATCATTACAATCAATTAAACGCTGAATTAAACCAACTTTGAGATCAATATTATTACGACGACTACGAGACTGAGCATCCCACCATTCAAGTAAACCATCTACGCCTTCTTCATTCATTTTCTCATCGAGCAAACCGTTTTCTGTTTGAGAACGAAGATCTTTGAACTCTTCAGCACTGAATAAACCGCTATTTTCAACACCGTCTAAAATCTTATCGAGGGCTTGATAGGCTTTAGAACGAAGATAAATTTCTACCGCCAGTTTTAACACTTCTTTATTGCGACCAGCCATTTCTAGCAAGCTATCCACAGAACTGCGCGCTGCTGGCAATTTGTTTTGTTGCAATAAAATACGCGTACGGGCAATTTCCACCAGCAAATTATCCGAACCAGCTAATTCAGTGGCTTCAATCAAATAGCGATTTGCACTAAATTCATCACCACGTTGTTGTGCTGCTTCAGCCGCTTTGATGAGGTTTAACACAGGCTCAGCAGAATGTTTGGCATTCTTACCAATCAATTTTTCTGCTTTGGCGTAATCCCCTTCATTCATCTTCATCAAACCTTCAAGGGTTTGTTTCTGAGCTCTCACACGTTTACGGCTAGAAAACCAATTATAAGAACCGCGGCTTAAACGTAGAAAACGCGTTACGATCCATTCCAAACCATAAATAATCGCTAAAGCAATCACGAAGAAAATCACTAATGTCGTGATCGACATTTCAACGATATTATTCGTTGTTTCAATACGAACATAGCCTTGCTGACCAGAAAGATAAGGCCCTGCAATCAACCCAGCAAGCAATGCTAGCATTAAAAAAAGCACTCTAAACATAGGCTATCCTTATTTTTGTAGCTCAGCTTTTGCTGGTTGAGATTCTTGTTTTTCTGGTGCAGATACTTCTGTTACCGCCCCTTCAGCTTCAGGCATAGTTTCAATGGCTTTATCCGCTTCAATTTCCACCTTTTGAACATCTAACGGCGCACGATTAAGATATTTATCCAGCAAAGTCAAACTTTGTAATTGCTCTGGCACATCGACATAAATAGAAGAATCAGCCAGCTCATCTACTGATTTTAAGAAATTTTGCGTCACTTCTGCATTCGTATCAAAATAGCTACGAACCCAAGAAGCAACCGCATCTAAAGATTGTTTATAAAGTTCATCTTGCTGGCGAGGTACGGCCATAATAGCAAGTTGTAAACGCAAACGAATGTTCTCACGCAGATAAATATCTTGGTTTGGCGCAAGCAATTCTTTTTTATCCACACTTTGTTTTGGCGAAATACGAATGAAGTGATTTAGGAAAGAAGTTGCGCTCTTTTCCACATTTTGCTGCCAATCTGCAATATCATCAGATAATTTACCGCTCTTTTCTGGCGTTTCATCAAAATTTACATTCAATGCTTGTAGCTCATCCACAGTATTGGCAAGCTGTGAAAGTTTTTGCATTACTGCATTTTGGTCTACGCTTGAAAGTGAAAGAAGTTGTTTTAAATCTTGATTGATTGCAGTACGAATCGTATTCGCTTGTGAATTGTTTACCTTAACAAGTGTTTCATCAGCCAATTTTAATAAAGAAATAGCTGTATCAACATCGTTATCTAAAACAAGTTTACGCAAGGCGTTATTTAACAAGAAATCTGCTTCGGAAAATAACCAGTCAGTCGGTTGTTGTGCGCCAGCCAGTTGACTAACTTGTTTTACTTGGGCTTGTAACGTAGCAATTTCGCTTGTTTTGCCTGCAACTAATTGCTCAAGTTGCTCGACTTTATCTTGTGAGGTTTTTAAGCCCTGTTCTAATTGTGTAACCTGTCCACTATTATCAGACACAGGGACAGAAACCGCTACACCACTTTGGCTTTCAAGTGCGGTTAATTTTTGCTGAATTTCAGCTACTTGTTGCTGACCAAAATAATAACCAGCCCCCCCTACACCTAGCGCAATGAGAATCGCCAATAAACTCAATGCTGTGCCCGTTTTTTTCACAATAGTTTGTGTAACTGGCTGCATCGTTTCTGTTTTTTCAACCACCGTTTCCGGCGTATCACCGACTTGTTCAGTGATATCGTTAGATTGATCTTTTGCCATATCAATTCCTTAATAAGTCAGATTGAGTAAGGTATTCAATAAATTCAAATTATTGCCCTTTAGGAAAATCACAATATTTTTCCCTTAGGCTTATTTTTAAAATCTGTAATGCGTTCGCTTTGACAAGAAAAATACGGAGCAGTTCTTCCACCAACTGTAAAGAAATGTAAATCCTTACATTAGTGAAATTAAGTAATTTACGCAATGAAATTGAGGGGTATCCTATCACTCTTAGGTTAGAAAGTCATTTTGATTGTTGATATAAGAAACACCTCAGATATGAGAAATTGAATTAAAAATAAGATTTCTCGTCATTTATTTTGCTTTCTGATGATTTAAAGTCTCGGATTCTTCACAAACTGTGATTTGCATCACAATTTTTTGCATTTATACTCCCTAAGTGGTAAATTGTTCACCAATTTTTGTTGTTCTGGTAGGGACGCCGCGTGGAATGTAATCTAGCACAAGCAAAACAATGGGTTAGCGCCTTGGATCAACGCCGTTTTGAGCGTGCATTACAAGGTTCAGGCGATGCATTCCAACACGTTTTAGCGGTTGTTCCTTTACTTTTACACCTAAACCATCCGCAACTTCCGGGCTATGTTATTCACGCCCCCTCAGGTATTGCAAGTTTCCTCGCATCTGATTATCAAAAAAAATGGCTCACCAATGAATACGCTATTCACTATGCCGATCATAAGCCTTCAATACTCAAAAGTGCGGTAAATTTTCACGAAGTTTTACCACCCATTCTAGGCGTTTATTTAATGGGTAGCTTTGGCTCAATAAGTCAAACATCTTCTTCCGATCTTGATACTTGGATTTGTGTCCGAGACGACTTAACTCCTGATGAACACGCTCTTCTTATCCAAAAAACTAAACGGATTAGTGAATGGGCAATGCAATTTAATGTGGAAATTAATTTTTATTTGATGGATCAACAACGTTTCCGCAATGAACATTATGCTGACCCACTAACTATTGAAAATAGCGGCTCTGCGCAATATATGTTATTGCTTGATGAATTCTATCGCTCCGCTGTACGCTTAGCAGGCAAACCTCTACTTTGGTTGCATTTATGGGTGGAAAATGAAAAAGACTATGAAAAAGAGGTCGCTCGTTTAATTACGGAAGGGGAAATTGATCCAAATGATTGGGTAGATTTCGGCGGTTTAGGGCAATTTTCTGCAAACGAATATTTCGGTGCCAGTTTATGGCATCTTTATAAAGGGATTGATTCACCTTATAAATCTGTGCTCAAAATTTTGTTGTTGGAAGCCTATTCCAAAGAATACCCAAACACTTGCTTAATTGCCCGCACTTTTAAGCGAGATTTACTTGCTGGTAATACCGATCCTGATCACCATTTTGATCCTTACATTGCCATTCTTGCAAAAGTAACCCAATATTTAACCGCACTTTCTGAATTTAAACGTTTGGATTTTGTGCGCCGTTGTTTCTATGTGAAAGCAACGGAAGATTTTGCGCGTTACCAAACCAATAATTGGCGTATTCGTTATATGGAAATCCTTGCGCAAGAATGGGGATGGTCTGCAGAAACGGTAAAACATCTCAATAAGCGTCCATTTTGGAAAATTAAGGCAGTAAAAGAAAACCACGATAACATAATGAAATTTTTAATGTTGAGTTATCGTAATTTAGTGGAATTTGCGCGAAAGCATCACATTCACTCGAGTGTCGTGCCACAAGATATCAACATTCTTTCTCGCAAACTTTATACTGCTTTTGAAGAGCTTCCCGGCAAAGTGTCCTTACTCAACACACAAATATCTCACAATTTATCAGAAGCACACCTGACTTTTGTGGAAGTTCGCGGCAATAAACATTTTAAAGATGGTTGGTACCTTATCAATCAACCAACACACCATATTATGTTCTCTAAAGAACGTGTGATTGAATACGGAGAAAGCCTAAATAAATTAGTCTCTTGGGCTTATTTCAATCATTTACTCACTGAAAAAACCGAATTGTCAATTTTTAGCAAGAATGTGACTTTAAGCACATTGCAACGCTTTGTCACTAACTTACGTCAGTCTTTTCCAAGCACCATCGCTAAACAACCTAAAAATAGCGATTTATTAAATCAATGCGAAATTCGTAGCTTGTTTATTGCCATAAATCTCACCGCCGATCCAACATCCAAAGTAGAAGAAGTATTAACCGGTATTTCATCGCGAGATTTATTTAGTTTTGGATCGCTCGAACAAAGCCTTGTGGGCAGTATTGATTTTACTTATCGCAATGTGTGGAACGAAATCCGAACGCTCCATTTTGAAGGGCAAAATGCCATTTTGCTTGCGCTAAAAGTACTTTCTAACAAAATTTATCGTGGCGTTAATCGCCCAGATTCCATCCAAGTCTATTGTTATAGCGAACGTTATCGCCAAGATTTACGCCAATTAGTGATGGGATTAGTAAATCGATGCGTTAGTATCCAAGTAGGTGATATTCAACAACCTTGCCAAACATCGCGCTTACGCGTAGCGGGTAAAAACTGGCAATTATTTTTTGAAGATCGCGGGATCAGCTTACAAGAAATCGGAAATGAATCGGTTTGTAATGAAGCTGAAAGTGCGGTGGATTTTGACGAAGTTTTACAAACACCAATTGAAGATGGCGAGACAAACCAAGAAAGTCGTCGCTATCCACCAGAAATGGATGCCTTCGCAAGTGAAGGATTCCTACAATTCTTTTTTGAAGATAATTCCGATGACAGCTTCAATGTTTACATTTTAGATGAATCTAATCGTCTCGAAATCTATCGCCGCTGCGATGGTGAAAAAGATGAAAAAGTGCGGGAGATTAATCAACTTTATCAAAATGCTAAACTAGAAGGCGATAAAAATCCTTACAATATCGTTCAACGTAATTTTAACTACCCTCAATTTTATCAACTAAAAAATGGAAAAAATGGCATATCCATTGTGCCGTTTAAATTCCGCCCAGTAAATAAGTAATATCCTCGTTAGAAATTATTTCTAGCCTGTTTCACTTTTGTTTTTAATAGATCTTTCCGTATATACACAAATTCAGCTATGATTAACATATATCATCAACGCGTAGTCTGAAAGCAGGCAACAGGAGGAAAAATGACATTAGATGTGTGGCAACATATTCGCCAAGAAGCCAAAGAACTTGCCGAAAACGAACCTATGCTTGCGAGTTTTTTTCACTCTACGATTTTAAAACATCAAAATCTGGGCGGTGCGCTAAGTTATTTATTAGCGAACAAATTAGCCAATCCTATTATGCCCGCCATTTCTCTCCGAGAAATTATTGAGGAAGCCTATCAAGCCAATCCGTCGATCATTGATTGTGCTGCTTGCGATATTCAAGCTGTCCGCCACCGAGATCCTGCTGTGGAGTTATGGTCCACCCCATTGCTTTATTTAAAAGGTTTCCATGCGATTCAAAGTTATCGAATCACCCATTATTTATGGAATCAAAACCGTAAATCCCTTGCTCTTTATTTACAAAACCAAATTTCAGTAGCTTTCGATGTCGATATTCATCCCGCAGCGAAAATTGGTCACGGAATCATGTTCGACCATGCAACAGGTATTGTTGTAGGGGAAACATCTATAATTGAAAATGATGTATCAATTTTGCAAGGCGTAACGCTTGGCGGTACAGGAAAAGAATCAGGCGATCGTCATCCTAAAGTACGCGAGGGTGTCATGATTGGGGCGGGAGCAAAAATTCTCGGCAATATTGAAGTGGGTAAATACGCCAAAATTGGGGCAAATTCCGTTGTGCTTCATCCTGTGCCGGAATATGCCACAGCAGCAGGTGTACCAGCTCGCATTGTGAGTCAAGATAAAGCGGCAAAACCTGCTTTCGATATGAACCAATATTTTATCAGCATTGATGATGGAATGAATTTAAACATATAAGGAGACACCATGATCAACAAAGATACCCAACTCTGCATGTCTTTATCTGGTCGCCCAGGTAATTTCGGTACTACCTTTCACAATTATTTGTACGACAAACTAGGCTTGAATTTCATTTATAAAGCCTTCACCACGCAGGATATTGAACACGCTATCAAAGGCGTGCGCGCATTAGGCATCCGTGGTTGTGCAGTGTCAATGCCATTCAAAGAAGCTTGTATGCCATTTTTAGATGAAATTCATCCGTCAGCACAAGCTATTGAATCTGTAAACACAATCGTGAACGATAATGGCTTTTTGCGTGCATATAACACTGATTACATTGCCATCGTAAAATTAATTGAAAAATATCACTTAAATAAAAATGCTAAAGTCATTGTTCATGGCAGTGGTGGTATGGCAAAAGCCGTTGTGGCGGCCTTTAAAAATTCAGGTTTTGAGAAGTTAAAAATTTACGCACGCAACGTAAAAACAGGTCAATATCTCGCCGTACTTTACGGCTACGAATACATTGATTCTTTAGAAAACCAAAAGGCTGACATTTTAGTTAATGTTACGCCAATCGGCATGAAAGGAGGCAAGGAAGAAATGGATTTAGCCTTTCCAAAAGCGCTCATTGATAATGCTAGTGTCGCGTTTGATGTAGTCGCCATTCCTGCTGAAACGCCCTTTATTCGTTATGCTCAAGCACAAGGAAAACAAACCATTTCTGGCGCAGAAGTGATTGTACTTCAGGCTGTAGAACAATTTGAACTTTATACACATCAACGCCCAAGCGATGAATTAATCGCTGAAGCCGCGGCGTTTGCTCGAACAAAATCTTAACATCAAAAGTGCGGTGATTTTTCACCGCACTTCTAATCTTTAATAAAACCAAATTCTCCGCTTTCATCCATTTTTAAAATTGACGCGTAATTTTTTCGCCAATCCCCTAATACAATTCGGGTAAATCCTTCTTGTTGATGAATCGCCTCACGGTGTGTGTGTCCGTGAATTAATAAATTTACACCAAATTCTTGTACTTTTTCTGTCGTGAAGGCTTGATTTACATCCATGATTTCCTGTGATTTGGCTTGTTTATCTTGATTACTCTTCGCCCGAATTTTCTCCGCAATTGTCACCCGCACTTTTAATGGCAAGCACAAAAACAAACGCTGCAACCATTTTTGATGAACTCTGCGGCGAAATTGTTGGTAAGCCTCATCATCAATGCAAAGTGTATCACCATGACAAAGTAAGATTTTTTTATCATAAAGTGTGATTAATTGATAATCAGGCAAAAGCTGAACACCTGTATCTTTCGCAAAACGTTCACCAATTAAGAAATCACGGTTGCCGTGCTGAAAATAACATTGCACATCTTGCTCGCTTACAGATTTAATTAAATCTTTAACTTGTTGAATCAATGTAGATTGCTCGTCATCACCAATCCAAAAATCAAAAAGATCACCTAAAATGTAAAGCCGTTCAGCTTGTGGGGCAAGACTCTGCATAAAATTGAAAAAAAGTGCAGTCAATTCAGGCCGATTTTCGCTTAGATGCAAATCAGAAATAAAATAGCTATGTTTCATAAAAATTCCACGATTTTTGTTTAGATTAGCACATATTGATATTGAATTTGCTATACTTTAACGAAATTTTGTATAGGACATCCTCATGTTAAAATTACTTCGAATTTTCCTCGTATTAATCTGCTGTATTCTAATTTGTGTACTGGGTACGATTTATTCTTTTATCCGCTTTAAAAATCCAAGCAACGTAGGCATTGTTGCACGTTGGTTTGGGCGTTTATATCCACTTTTTGGCTTAAAAGTAGAACATCGTATTCCTCAAAATCAAGAGCAGATTGGACGTGCCATTTATATCGGTAATCACCAAAACAATTATGATATGGTGACAATCTCTTATATGGTGCAACCTCGCACAGTAAGTGTGGGTAAAAAAAGTTTAATTTGGATACCCTTCTTCGGCATTCTGTATTGGGTAACAGGCAATATTTTCTTAGATAGAGAAAACCGCACAAAAGCACACAGTACGATGTCGCAGCTCGCACGACGAATTAATGAAGATAATTTATCTATTTGGATGTTCCCAGAAGGCACTCGCAGTCGCGGTCGCGGTTTATTACCCTTTAAAACGGGTGCATTCCATGCGGCAATTTCAGCAGGTGTACCGATTATTCCAGTCGTTTGCTCAACCACGCATAATAAAATTAATTTAAATCGCTGGGATAATGGCAAAGTGATTTGCGAAATAATGGGTCCAATCGATGTTTCAGGCTATACCAAAGACAATGTTCGAGATCTTGCGGCTTATTGTCATGATCTAATGGAAAAACGCATTGCCGAACTTGATGAAGAGATAGCAAAAGGAAACTAAAATGCCACGCCTTTCTCGCCGTCAATTATTAAGAACAGCTGCGATTTCTACCGCACTTTCCACTGTGCCAGCACCATTGTTAGCGGCAAGCCGTGAAAAATTAGTTGTGCCACCACTAATTGAAGTTCGTCACGGTCGCCCGATTGTATTAACAATGCAGGAAATGAATTATCCCCTAGATGGCTCACACAATGTGACAGTATGGGGATTCAACGGTAATTATCTTGGCCCAACCATTAAAATCAAATCAGGTAGCTTTGCTAAACTTAATTATCATAACAATTTGCCACAATCCGTTGCCTTATCTATTCAAGGCTTACAAGCATCGGGTGAACTGTTTGGTGGAGCGGCTAGAATACTAAAAAAAGGCGAGTCCTGGGCACCCATCGTGCCTATTGAACAACCCGCAGCAAGCTGTTGGTATCGTTCCGCAACATTAGCCAACTCAGCCTATCAAACCTATCGTGGTTTAGCTGGAATGTGGTTGATTGAAGATGAACAAAGCCTAAAAGCGAATCTTCCCAATAAATATGGCGTTGATGACATTCCATTGATTTTACAAGATATGGAATTTAATAATGATGGTCTCCAATTATTCAAACAAAATCAACCGCACTTTGTAGGCAATCGCTTATTAGTAAATGGTATTGAAGCACCATATTTAGATGTCGCACGCGGCTGGATTCGTTTACGTTTGCTCAATGCTTCATTAGCTCGTGCTTATGATTTGCGCTTAGATAATGATCAAGAAATACTACTTATTGCACAAGATTTAGGTTTCTTACCACAGGCTAAATCGGTCAAATCTTTGGTTCTCTCGCCAGGAGAACGCGCAGAAATACTGGTTAATATGAATGAAATTGACAACGTATCTCTCATTAGCGGAAGTAAACGTGGCTTGTACGACAAAATGAAAAATATGTTGATCTCAAGCGATGAACTCGCTGATAACACAGTGCTTGAATTACGAGCCCAAGGACAAATATCCGCATTTAACAAACAACCAAACCTCACTTTCGGAACGGATGCGCCAGCAATGTTACAACAAGCCGTTGCACAAACTCGAGAATTTAATATTGATGTCACAAACGGTTTAATTAACCAAAGACGTTTTGACCCACGCAAAGTTGATGTAATAGCCCGAAAAGGAACAATTGAACGCTGGATTTTAAATGCAAATTTACCTGTTGGATTTACTATTCAAGGTGCCAAATTTGTGGTGGAAAGCCAAGGAGAACATCAATTCCAAGCTGAAGAATTAGCTTGGAAAGATACAGTTTGGGTAAAAAACAAAACTCAAATTTTAGTGAAATTTGATCAAGCATCTTCTGGCAACTACCCATTCTTATTTGGGGTATCGAATTTAATGCTAGAAGATATGGGATGTATTAGCGTACTGGTGGTACAATAGCTTTAACTATCCTAAAACACCATGAATTTTAATCATTCATACTTTATTTAAATAATGAAAAATCATTAATATTCGCCGTACTTTCTTTATACGTAAATCCGTATTTACAATGTCCGATGTTCCAAAATAACCGCAACTAATACTTTATCTTTCAATCTATGATAAGTCTGGAGCCCCCAACTGATTTAGGTAAAAGATGGTTAATAGCTGGAAATTTGAGAAAAGGATCCTTAAGGCCAATATACAATCCAAGTTCAAGTAGGTAAGATTGTTTATGCTCCGTTGACATTTAACGTTGTAAAATAAGAAAAACTCGGCTTTTGCTGAGTTTTTTAATTTTATGCACGTAAAGTTATAGAAAAATCTAGATACATCCCATCAACAGTTTATTGAAAAATATTACTAGCCTTGACCTTTTTCCAGTATAATCTGACCAATTTTCTGACAAATTAAAACAAGACGATGAATAAAAAATACGCTTTAAGTTCACTTGCTATTTTGACCGCACTTTATAGCCAACAAAGTTTGGCGGATTTACATGAACAATGTTTAATGGGCGTGCCAAAATTTAGCGGTGAAATCATGACGGGCGATGTGAATTCTCTGCCTGTATATATTGAAGCAGATAATGCAGAAATTAATCAGCCAAATAATGCTACCTATCGAGGTAACGTAGATTTGAAACAAGGCAATCGTCATTTGTTAGCACAATCCGTGCAGGTAAAACAATCAGGCAACCAGCCAACACCTTTACGCATGGCTTATGTCCGCGATGGATTTGATTATAAAGATAATCAGATCAATATGTTGGGTAAAGATGCGGAGTTTAATTTAGATAGTCATGATGGCAATTTAACAAATTCAGAATATGAATTTGTCGGTCGTCAAGGTCGAGGTAAGGCTGATGATATAACATTAAGTAATAATTATCGCGTAATGAAAAGCGCCACCTTTACTTCATGTTTGCAAGGTAATAATACTTGGGCTATAGATGCGTCAGAAATTCGTCAATACGTGAAAGAAGAATATGCTGAAATGTGGCATGCTCGTTTCAAAGTGCATGGTGTTCCTGTCTTTTATACCCCTTACTTACAATTACCCATTGGAGATCGTCGTCGTTCTGGCTTATTGATTCCAAGTGCGGGGACATCTAACCGAGATGGTCTTTGGTATGCACAACCAATTTATTGGAATATCGCACCTAATTACGATCTTACTTTTACCCCGAAATATATGTCTCGCCGTGGTTGGCAAGCAAATGGGGAATTTCGCTATTTAACCCCTATTGGCGAGGGTAAAGTCGCAGGAGAATATTTAGGTAACGATCGTTACTCTGAATATTCTAGTGATAATCGAAAACGTCATTTGTTCTATTGGAATCACAATTCTAGCTTTTTACAAAATTGGCGCTTAAATATTGATTATACCCGAGTAAGCGATAAACGTTATTTCAGTGATTTTGAGTCCGTTTATGGTCGCAGTACTGATGGCTACGCAAACCAATATGCTCGCGTAGCTTATTATCAACAAAATTATAATTTTTCTCTTTCTGCACATCAGTTCCAGATTTTTGATGAAGTGGACATCGGCCCTTATCGTGCAATGCCACAATTAGATTTCAATTACTACAAACATGATTTGGCTAATGGATGGTTAAATTTCAAATTACATTCACAAGCTGTTCGGTTTGATAATGACAGTGAATTAATGCCAACTGCATGGCGTTTCCATGTAGAGCCTAGCCTAAATTCTTTAATGTCAAATAAATACGGCAGTTTGAATATTGAAACTAAACTTTATGCGACTCGCTACGATCAGAAAAAAGGTTCAGGAAAAAATGCAGAGGACGTGCAAAAAACTGTAAATCGAGTTATTCCGCAATTTAAAGTTGATTTACAAAGCGTATTAGCACGCGATACAACGTTCTTAAAAGACTATACACAAACTTTCGAACCGCACGTGCAGTATTTATATCGTCCTTACCGAAATCAAAGCAATATTGGTTCAAAACTTAATAATGAATATTTAGGATTTGGTTACGATTCAGCATTAGTACAGCAAGATTACTATTCTCTATTTCGTGATCGCCGTTATAGTGGTTTAGACCGAATTTCATCGGCAAATCAAATTACCTTGGGTGGCACAACGCGTTTTTATGATATTGGTGGCGAAGAACGCTTTAATTTATCTGCAGGTCAAATTTATTACTTAAGTAATTCTCGTATTGATGAAAACCCAGCAAATAAAACCCCGACTTCCTCATCAGATTGGGCCTTAGAATCTAATTGGAAAATGAGTGATAAATGGCATTGGCGTGGTAGCTATCAATTTGATACTCATACTAACTCAACATCATTAGCGAATACATCACTAGAATATAATCCTGAAAAAAATAATTTAATTCAGTTAAATTATCGATACGCTAACCAGGAATATATTGACCAAAACTTAGGTAAATCAGTTAACGCATATCAACAAGATATCCAACAAGTGGGATTGGTTGTAGGCTGGGAAATTGTGAATAATTGGGCTGTGGTAGGGCGCTATTATCAAGATCTCGCCTTACAGAAACCAGTAGAACAGTATATTGGCGTCCAATATAACAGCTGTTGTTGGGCTGCTGGTATCGGAGCTAGACGCTACGTCACAAGCCACCAAAATCAAAAACATAATGAGGTCGTTTACGATAATAGCATTGGCGTAACCTTAGAATTAAGAGGTTTAGGCACCAATGACCATCAAAGCGGTATTCAAGAAATGCTAGAAAAAGGAAAACTACCTTATATTCGAGCATTTAGTTTAAATTGATTGGTTTACAAAAAAGATACTTAAGAAATTTGATGAAATTAAGCGGAAATACCTACCCCTAGGATTAATATCCAAAGACTTTTCCGTTGAGCATGTAGTTATAAGCTCTATAACTATCTAAAAATTCTAGCATATAGTTTTTATAGTCGGACTTTAGCGCTCTATAACAAAAAAATCGCACCTTTAACAGTGCGATTTTTTCTTATATTAATTTAGGACATTCTGCCGTTTTCTATACCAATAACCTGATCACAAATTGCCATCGTAGACTGGCGATGACTGACGAGAATAATCAATTTCTCAGCTTTAACATCGAGTAATGATTTCAAAATCATCGCTTCGTTTAAGCTATCCAAATTACTGGTCGGTTCATCGAGTAAAATAATCGGTGCATTATGTAAGAATGCACGCGCAATACCGATACGTTGTTTTTCACCATCAGAGAGGTTGCCGCCCAATTCCGTCATTTTCGTTTGATAACCTTCTGGCAAGCTTAAAATGAAATCATGAATTGAGGCTTTCTTTGCTGCTTCCATAATTTCTTCTAATGTTGCATCACGGCGAGCAAGACGAATATTTTCCTCGATGGTTTCGTTGAAAATGTAGGTTTGCTGGGTAATGTATGCCATATTGTCACGCAAGCTACGAGTGTTGATATTCGGTAAAGTTTCGCCGTTAATTTTAATGCTACCTGATTTAGGATCGTAAAAACGCATCAGTAATTTCAACAAGGTACTTTTACCGCTACCGCTTCTGCCGTGAATCCCCAAGATTTCACCTTTTTTCACAGATAAGCTGACATCCAATAAAATCTGTTCTTCGCCATAAGCGAAGTTTACATTCTCGACATCAATGCGAGAAACATCTTTTAAATCGACCGCACTTTCTACATCTTTTAATTCTGGCTCTTCCGCTAATAAACTTAATACTCGCTCACCTGAAGCCAACGTTTGTAACAAGTTGCTTGAAAGGTTACTTAAGGCGATAACTGGCCCGTAGCTCGACATCAATAAAATCACGCCGATTAAAAAGGCAGAAAAATCAATCTTATCTAGGCTAAACAAAATTAAGCCAGTGAATAACATAATGATGTTAAATGCTGATACTGCTACTTCAGTATAAACACGCACTTTTGCTTCTTGGTCTTTAATGCGTTCGAAAGCTGTATCAATTTTTTGACTACGTTGTTGGATTTCTTCTAAACGTTGTTGTGCATAGCCAAAAAGCTGAATTTCTTTCATACCACGCACACTGTCGAGGAAGAAATCATTCATTTCGCCTACCAATTCACGATAGCGTCTGCCATCTTCTCGCGCCAATTTGGTGGTGATAATCGGTAAAATCACGCCAACTGTTAAATAAGCGGCTAATGCCACAAGCACAAACCAGCCTGAAAGATGCGCAAAGACCAACAATAAAATCGCAGAGGTAAAGAACGCAATCATAATTGGTGCAATGGTGTGTGCATAGAATACTTCGA
Source organism: Haemophilus sp. THUN1690 (assembly GCF_059704375.1). Taxonomy (NCBI): domain Bacteria; kingdom Pseudomonadati; phylum Pseudomonadota; class Gammaproteobacteria; order Pasteurellales; family Pasteurellaceae; genus Haemophilus; species Haemophilus sp. THUN1690. The sequence continues at coordinate 220,010 of NZ_AP046583.1, forward strand.
GTAATTCTATATCGTTGGTCACCAATGACACTAATTGTCCTGCTTGTTTATCTTGCAACTTCACAAAAGCTAGGCGACGCAAAGAAGAAAACACTTTGTCACGCAATAATGCCAGTAATTTAAAAGCAATATAGTGCCCAGACATTTGCTCTAAATAACGCAACGCGCCACGAGCCACCGCCAATACGATAAGTGCGGTCAAAATTCCAGAAAAAGTTAAATGGGTGTCAAAGTTAAGAAGATTCACTAACCCCATCGCACCCAGCACCATAATAAAGATGGCAGCCAGGAAACCGAGCGTTCCCATGGTGATGGTAAACGCCATAATGTGCGCAAGTGGAGTCACTAATTTCAATAAATGCCCCATCACAACAAAACCATTTTTACGCATTTGCCACCTCTCTAATTTGTTCTAAATCTTTTTGTTGTTGGAACATTTCTGCATACGCACCTTGTTTTGCCATTAAGGTTTCGTGTGTGCCTTGCTCAATCAATTTGCCTTGGTCAAGTACGTTAATACAGTCCGCATTTACCGCATTTGCCAAGCGGTGAGAAATCATCACAATGGTTTTTTGTTGTTTAAATTGTTGAATGAACTGCAGAATAATTTCTTCGCTTTCCACATCAATGTTACTGGTCGCTTCATCAAAAATATAAAGCTCGGCATTGTGTAATAAAGCACGCGCTAAGGCTAAACGTTGAATCTGACCGCCTGATAAATTTGCGCCACGGCTTAATAGCGGCATATCTAACCCGCCATTTTCGCGTACAAATTGGGCAAGATTTACTTGTTCTAAACACGCATAAATTTGCTCGTCTGTGGCATCAATTTTCGCCATCGTCATATTTTCACGCAGCGAACCTTTAAACACGTAGCTGCTATGGCTCACCAACGATACTTTTTGATAGAAAGAAGTGCGGTCAATTTCTGAGGCGTTTTGTCCATTAAACAAAATCTCACCTTGTTGCGCTTTATTAAAGCCCATCAACAACGAAACTAAGGTTGATTTGCCGCAACCACTTTTACCCACAAATACAGAAAGTTGGTTTGGTTGAATCGTTAAAGTTAAACCTTGAATTGCTGGTTTTTCTGCAGAGTACGCAAAATGTAGATCTTTAATTTCCACTTGAACGTTATTTTTTGCTTCAAAATCCACCGCACTTTGTTGGTTTTCCACTGGCGTATCAAGCAATGTGAAAATCTTATCCGAAGCTGCTTTACCATTCATCGCCACATGGAAGAATGAACCCAGCAAACGAAGCGGAATAAAAAACTCAGAGGAAAGTAGAATAAATAAAATCACGCCTAACACGCTGAGTTGTGCATCTTGGAATTGCAATAGTGCGGTTAAAATCCCGATTGCTGCGCCACCATAAGCGAGCAAATCCATCAGTGATACCGAGTTAAGTTGCATAGTAAGCACTTTCATGGTGATTTTGCGGAAATGCTCTGCTTCTTCATCCATTGCTTTCGCTTTATAAGCATCATCTTGATAGATTTTTAACGTGATTAAACCTTGTAGGTTATCTAAAAAGCTGCTGCCTAATCCCACATAAATGGACCAATATTTTGCCAAAAGTTTTTTCGCAATTTTATTCACCGCAATAATCGACATCGGAATAAGCGGCACGCAAATTAATAAAATAATGGCTGTTTTAAAGCTGAAAAAGATCAGGAAGGCAAAGAGAGTAAGTGGAGCAAGCAAGCTATAAAAAAGCTGCGGCAAATAACGCCCAAAGTAGATTTCAAGCTGTTCTACACCTTCTGATGCCACTTGGATAATGCTTGAAGTGGATTGTTGATTCACTTGATTAAGTGGCATAGAAGCCAATTTACGATAGATAAGGCTACGCAATTCATGCTTCACTTTTGTGCTGGCAAAATAAGACGCCTGCACCGATTTTTTACCGGCAAAAGCACGTAATGCCAATGCCGCAATTAAAATCACACCTAAACCCACCGCACCTGACATCGTCAACTCTTTAAAATAAGCGGCTTGTAAAATATAAGAAAACACGACGGCACTAATAATCCCGCCAACTAACGCCACCCAATTCCACAACACAGTGACACCAATCCATTTTTTACTATCGGCCACCGTGTTAATTAGGCGTTTATCTATCATCATAATGATTACTCCTAAAAAGAAGTACGCAATCAATGCGCACTTTTCATTTAATGGTGAAAATTAAAACGATTGCGTATGCTTTCTAACATGAACAATCGATGGCTTGCATTATAGAGAACAAGCGCATTTAAATATAGAGCATAATGAGAATAATTTTTATTGTTTGATATTGATCAAAAACAAAATTTTCTGATTGTGAGAAAATACTTTTCCTTGTAATATATTTGAGAATTATTATTATTTACTTTCCCATGGAGTTAAACATGACCAATTTTAGATTAAATCTGCTTGCATATTCCGTTATGCTTGGACTGACAGCAGGAGCTGTTTACGCCAACGAGCTTGAACAATTGCAGGAAATTAATGTTTCAGGGAATACAGAAACAATAAATGTGAAAGAAAAAAAAGTTGGTGAAACCCAAATTACAGCTAAGAAACTTTCTAAGCAACAGGCTTCAGATTCTCGAGATTTGGTACGTTATGAAACTGGTATTAGTGTTGTTGAAACAGGAAGAACTGGAGCAAGCGGTTATGCGGTTCGAGGAGTTGATGAAAACCGTGTAGGTATTATGGTAGATGGACTTCGTCAAGCTGAAACTTTAAGTTCACAAGCATTTAAAGAGCTATTTGAAGGCTATGGAAATTTTAATAATACTCGTAATGATATAGAAATAGAGAATGTTAAAACAGCGACTATTACCAAAGGTGCTGACTCTTTAAAATCAGGTAGTGGGGCATTGGGTGGTTCGGTTATCTTTGATACAAAAGATGCTAGAGATTATCTAATAGGAAAAGATCATTACTTTAGTGTTAAACGTTCTACTCAAAGTATGAATAGTCAAGATACGATGTCTCTTACTGCTGCTGGCCGATATAAAGGGTTTGATGCGTTAATTGTTCATACTGAGCGTAATAGCAATGAAATGAAGAATTATGGTTATGAAAGTTATGACGATAAGGTTGTTGGAATTAAAAGAGAAAAAACAGATCCTTATTCCATTTCCCGTAATAGTACGTTAGTGAAATTAGGGTTTGAACCAACAGAAAATCATCGATTTAGTGTAGCTGTTGATAAATCAACATTAAAAACTGATGGACAAGATTTATCTTATTCATTACGTCCTAGTTCTTATGTCAATACTGAAACCAGTCAAGGAGAACGTTTTATTCACGATAAATCTAAACGGGAAAATATCCAATTTTCTTATGAAAACTTTACACAAACTCCATTTTGGGATCACTTTAAACTAACTTATTCCTCTCAAAAAATTAAAAATAAAGCTCGTAGTGATGAATATTGCGCATCAGCTAATTGTGCTGGAGTGCTAAATCCGCAAGGATTACATTTAGATGATTCAAATGGTGTATATAAGATTTTAGATAAAGATAACAAAGAACTCACTGGAGAATATGATTGGGGCACAACATATAAAAACTCTAGAAATGAAGATGTTACTAATGATATTTTTGAGCGCCCTGTAGAGTCTTTATCAATAGATTGTGATAAGTTAGATTGCAATAAGAAATTTAGAGTGTTCTCTGCAAATAAATTAGATGGAGAGTATGGTTATACTGAAAATTATAAATTTGAAGATAGAAGAATTAATATTAAAACTCTACCTAATGGTAAAAAATATGGTCAACTTGAATTAGCTTCAAGACCTAGCCCTTTTGACTCAACCCTAACACAATATGAAGAAGCCTTTTATTTGCTTCCTAAATCTGCAGGATATAGTAGAAATGATTACAATGATCGTGATTTAAATACAAATACAAAACAATTTAACTTTGACTTTGATAAATCTTTTTCTGTAATAAAAACGGATCATGCTTTACGATATGGTGGATTATACTCAGAAACAGAAAAAAGCATGGTTAATCTTCAGGGTTACAAAGGTGGAAATGTTCAATGGTGGGCTGATGACTTTATTTGTAATAAATTAGAGAATGGAATAAGAACACCCTCTCCTCAATATTATCCTATCAGTGATTGTACGGGAGCCTTAAAGGAAAGTAATTTAGGTAAAACAAGTTACTTGATCCCAGTTAAAACTAAAAACCATGCATTTTATTTAGGTGATAATTTTACAGTAACAAATTGGCTTGGTTTTGATTTAAATTATAGATATGACAATGTCAGACATTTACCGCATTATCGCTTAGGACAAGATCCTGAAATTCCACGTGGATTATTAGCTGGTACAATGATCCCTATTCCAGATAGTGCATTAACTGGAGGCAATGGTTGGTATAATTATAATCATGCCGATTATATAAAAAATGTACAAGACAATTTAAATGCAATTCAAAAATCAACAGCATTTAAGCACCATTCCTATAATTTAGGATTAAACTTGGATCCAACAGATTGGTTAAGAATACAGTTTAAATATTCTAATGGTTTTAGAGCGCCAACGCCTGATGAAATGTATATAACATTTAAACATCCTCAATTTTCACTTTTACCAAATACTAATTTAAAAGAAGAAAAAGCTAAAACAAAAGAAATCGCCTTTACTTTTTATAGAGAACGTAGTTATTTCACTACTAATTTATTCCAAACCGATTATAAGAATTTTATTGATTTGGCATATTTAGGTGAACGTCCAATTGATCAAAGTAAATCGTCTTATTATCCATTCTATCAGAGTTTGAATCGTGATAAGGCAAAAGTAAACGGAATCGAAATTTCTACTCATCTAGAAATAGGGGACCTTATTGAAAAATTAGAAGGATTCCATTTGGGTTATAAATTGACTTATCAAAAAGGTCGAATAAAAGATGGTAAACCATTAGAGGGATATAAAAATTTATTAGAACATAACCCTAAATATATGAATATGGCCTTGCAAGACCAGCCAATGAACGCTTTGCAACCGACCACATCCGTATACAATTTAGGTTATGATTCACCTAATAAAATATGGGGATTAGATTTTTATATTACCGACGTTTCAGCTAAAAAGGCAAAAGACAGCTTTAACCCTCAATGGCATAGCATGATTGAACGTCAAGCAGAAAATATTAATACTGGTGCAATTGAAACAGTGCCAGCAAAAACAGTAAATGGTAACGAAAAAGTTATTGACAGAAGAGCATTATGGCGTAATAAACATTACACAGTGATAGATGCCATTGCTTACTGGAAACCAATTAAAAACCTTACATTTACAGCTGGTGTTTATAATTTAACAAATCAAAAATATCTTACTTGGGAATCTGCCCGATCCATTAGAACTATCGGTACAATCAATCGAATAGATACTGAAACAGGTATAGGCTTAAATCGTTTTTACGCACCAGGTAGAAATTATAGAGCATCTATTCAATTAGAATTTTAGATGTACTCTTATCTAAACCGCACATAATAATAGTAGTGATAGTAAATGTGCGGTTAATTTAAATACATAATTTAATTTACATGTCATCTTTAACGAGGGAAAAAATGACCAATCTTAGATTAAATCTGCTTGCGTATTCCGTTATGCTTGGGCTAACGGCAAGTGTTGCTTATGCTGATGAACCAACTCAACAGCAACTTGAGGAAATTAATGTATCTGGTTCTACCGAACATAGTGATACGAAAACACCTCCAAAAATTGCCGAAACTGTGAAAACAGCTAAAAAATTAGAAAAAGAACAAGCGCAAGATGTTAAAGATCTCGTGCGTTATGAAACAGGAATTACTGTCGTAGAAGCAGGACGCTTTGGAAATAGTGGCTTTGCAGTTCGAGGAGTGGAAGAAAACCGTGTAGCAGTTCAAATAGATGGACTGCATCAAGCAGAAACCATCTCTTCACAAGGGTTTAAAGAATTATTTGAAGGATATGGAAATTTTAATAATACGCGTAATAGCGCAGAAATAGAAACGCTAAAACAAGTTACAATTCGAAAAGGAGCTGATTCTTTAAAATCTGGTAGTGGCGCATTAGGTGGTTCTGTTAGTTTTGATACAAAAGATGCTAGAGATTATTTACTTAACAAAAATTACTACGCTTCCTATAAAAGAGGCTATAACACAGCAGATAACCAAAATCTTCAAACGCTCACTCTTGCTGGGCGTTATAAGTATTTTGATGCAATTGCTGTAATTACATCACGTAAAGGTCATGAATTAGAAAACTATGGTTATAAAAATTATAACGATAAAATTCAAGGAAAAACGAGAGAAAAAGCAGATCCTTATAGAAGAACCCAAGATAGTGCACTTTTAAAAATTGGTTTCCAACCAACAGAAAATCACCGTTTCTCAGTTGTTGCAGATTTATATAAACAAACTTCTAAAGGTCATGATTTTTCTTATACTCTAAAACCAAATACACAGTACATGACATATGATGAAGAAGAATTACGTCATACTAACGATAAAGTAGAACGTAAAAATATCGCTTTTGTTTATGAGAATTTTACTGAAACACCATTTTGGGATACATTAAAAATCACCTATTCCCACCAAAAAATTACTACAAGCGCAAGAACAGACGATTATTGCGATGGGAATGATAAATGTGCATTATCGAGTAATTTGCTTGGAATGAAATACAATCAGGATAATCAACTTGTTGGGAAGGATGGTAATTCTGTAAAATATAAAGATATTGATAAAGAGATAAAAGAGACAGGAGTGGCAGGATCAGCAGAACTAACTAAACCAGGAAAATGGGCATGGCAAAAAGTAGATTGGGATGCTGTTCGAGCAAAACATCCAGGTAAGACAGTCTATGGATATTGTATTGATGATGAAATGGATAAGTGTACTTACGAGGTAAAAACTCTTCAAAAAGAAAATACTTTTGAAATCAATGGTAAAAAATACGATCTTTTATCTGAAGCAGATAAAAACGTTATCTCTGATGAACAAAGATTGCCGACTAACATCAGCTATCTTTTTAGCTGTGATGGATTAAATTGCGATAAAAAAACAATTCAAGGATTTAACAAAAATGGAACTACTGTAGATATTCCTTTTGATGTGATTGAAAAAAATGGCAAAAAATATGCCAAAACAGAAGTTACAGCTAATGATCAGCGATCTGGTCCATACCTATTTATGCCAAATCAAAAGGGTTATCAGGCGAATCTTTGGTCGCAACGTGACTTAACAAGTGAAACCAAACAAATTAACCTTGACTTAACAAAACATCTAGAGTTAGGTAAAACACAGCACGATTTGTCTTATGGTGGTCTGTGGTCTGAAATGAAAAAATCAATGACCAATCTAGCTGGAGATGCCCCTCTAAATGTAAAATGGTGGGCTCAATATCCACATAATTGTGATATCTTTTTAGCTCCTTCTACAACAGGTGCTAAACCAACGTTAAATCCAGAACGGACGAGTACATTATGTAATAATGTCAATGTGTTCTCTTTCCTAATTCCAGTGAAAACGAAAACAGGCGCGTTATATTTTATTAATGATTTCCGTGTGAATAACTATATCGCTTTTAATTTAGGTTATCGTTATGATCGAGTGAAATATGAACCAGAATATATTCCTGGAAAAACACCAAAAATCCCTGATGATATGGTGACAAATCTTTATATCACCACACCAGAATTTAATGCAAGTCAAGCAGATTCAGATGCTGATGAATTATTAAAAAAAGAAGCCAATGCTGCAGCAAATATTAAAGAAATTGCACAACCGAAAAAATTTTCTGCAAGTTCCTACTCTTTTGGTACAACACTTGATCCGTTAAATTGGTTACGTTTACAGGCAAAATATAGTAAGGGATTCCGAGCACCAACAAGTGATGAAATCTACTTTACATTTAAACATCCAGATTTTTCTATTCGACCAAATAGAGATCTTCAACCAGAAACAGCAAAAACCAAAGAGTTATCTTTAACTGTGCATAATCACATGGGATATATTACAACTTCTGTTTTTGATACTCGATATCAAAACTTTATTGATTTATCCTATCAAGGGAGTCGTGACGTTCATGGGCACTCAAAACTAATACCATTTCATTTTTATCAAAATGTAAATAGACCAAATGCTAAAGTAACTGGTTTTGAAATTGCTTCACAAATATCCTTAGGAAATATTACTAAATTATTCAATGGTTTCAGTTTAAGCTATAAATACACCTATCAAAAAGGCAGAATAAATGGCAATATACCAATGAATGCAATTCAGCCTAGAACAGCTGTTTATGGAGTAAGTTATGTTCATCCTGATGATAAATATGGTCTAGATCTTTATATCTCTCATGCATCAGCTAAAAATACAGAAGATACTTATAATATGTTCTATAAAGAAGAAGGTAAAAAAGAAACTACAATCAAATGGAGAAGTGAATCTTATACAACCATTGATTTGTTAGGATATATCAAACCAATTAAAAATCTTACTTTAAGAGCTGGTGTGTATAACTTAACTAATAGAAAATATATTACTTGGGATTCTGCTAGATCAATTAGACCATTTGGTACAAGTAATATGATTAATCAAGATACAGGCTTAGGTATCAATCGTTTCTATGCCCCAGGTAGAAACTATAGAATGTCAGTTCAATTTGAATTCTAATTGTATCTAAAAGCACAAAAGTGCAGAGAAAATAATCTGCACCTCAAACGTTGGACTAAATTACCAATAATTGAGGTGCAGATTTTATTATAGCCAGACAGTATAGCTATAAAAATATTCGCTAATGAAATAATGGAAAGTTTCTTTGAACCATTAAAAACGGGATGTTTTATGGCTGGCTATTTAACCGTAGAGAGAAGATAGTTGATGTAGTAAGGGATTATTTGGTGGAGGGAATTGTCGATGAATTCAACTGCATTAACGTCATTTACCGAACCACCATATTGAATGATCACTTGATCTGCTACAGCTTGTGATTTTGCTGCGATGTGGCCACGGATAAATGCATGAACAGCTTGTACTTGTGCTGGGGTCGCAGATTTACCAGTACCGATCGCCCAGATTGGTTCGTATGCGATCACTGCACCTTTGAATGCTTCAACACCTAATGTGTTGATTACTGCATCAATTTGACGCGCGCACACTTCTTCTGTTTTGCCAGCTTCGTTTTCAGCTTCAGTTTCACCGATACATAATACTGGTACTAAACCAGCTTCTTTTAATGCACCAAATTTTTTCGCTACGAATTCGTCGCTTTCTTTATGATAAGTGCGGCGTTCAGAATGGCCAATAATGATATATTTTGCATCAAGATCTTTGGGGCTGACGTAGATTAGCCCTAAATACCACACCATTTTCTCAATATTTTAAGCTGTTCTTTTGGTGCTCCAAAGTTAAACCTAAATTCACATTCCTTCAAGAATAAAGGAAAGTTTTTTCGGTCAATTCCATTATATTTTCGAAGGATTCTCTTCGCCTGACTCCAGAAATTTTTTATTCCATTTATGTGGTTTTGTTTCACCGCAAATAGTTCGGAATGATTGATTCGTTCGTGGTGAAATTTGCTCACATCAAGGGCATCATAGAGTCGATAAGTATCGGTATAAACCCAGCTATCAGGCTTAATTTTTCTCACAATAACAGGCATTAATGTCCCTGTTTTGGTATTTTCTACCACTACTGCAAATACTTTTCCTTGTCGCTTTAACAAACCGAATACGGCAACTTTTCCTGCTGCACCTCGACTCGTTTTCCTTTACGATGACCGCCAAAATATCTTTCATCAAGCTCAATTTGACCATCAAAAACCTCATCGGCTTCAAGGGCTAAATGATAGCTAATGACTTCACGAATTTTTCGGTAAAACAAAATCGCTGAATTGGCTTGGATACCGAGTAAATCAGCCGCTGCTCGGGCTGTCACTTCTAATACAAAAAATTCAAGGAGCTTATTTTGTATAGATTTCTTTAATTTATAATGAGTTATCTTCATTTTTATAGACTAACACACTTGCTAATCTACGTCAGCCCCTTAATTTTATACAGTAGAGAAGAGATACTTGATACAGTAAGAGATTATTTAGATTACTGTAATCATCGATGAATTTAACTGAAATAAAAGGACTGACGACAATATAATATAGTCGTCAGTCTTTAAGTGAATAAGCTAGTTTTTAGAATCAGTTCAAAACTCTAATTAATTTTACTTATTAAGCTTTACCCAACTTTTCTTTCAAAAAATTGAGCAACTGATCTTTACCAATCATTTCTTTTTCACCGGTACGGCGGTTCTTATATTCAATTTCACCGTTCTCTAAGTTTTTCTCACCGATTACAATCATATACGGCACACCGATAAGTTCCATGTCTGCAAACATCACGCCTGGGCGTTCTTTACGATCATCAAAAATCACATCTACGCCTTGTGATTGTAAAGTGCGGTAAAGTTCTTCAGCGTATTTTTGCACGGCTTCAGATTTGTGCATGTTCATTGGCACAATGGCGACAGTGAATGGGGCAATTTCATCAGAAGGCCAAATAATACCGCGATCATCATGATGCTGTTCAATCGCTGAAGCCACCACACGAGTTACACCAATACCGTAGCAACCCATTGTCATCACAAGAGGTTTACCATCTTCGCCTTGAACGGTCGCTTTCATTGCTTCAGAATATTTTTTACCAAGTTGGAAAATATGTCCCACTTCAATACCACATTTAATTTGAAGAGTACCTTTACCATCTGGACTTGGATCACCTTCAACGACATTACGTAAATCAAATACTTCTGGCATTGCAACATCGCGTTCCCAGTTCACATTGAAGTAATGTTTTCCATTGATATTCGCACCACAACTAAAATCAGACATTAACGCCACTGTGCGGTCAATAATTGCTGGAATATTTAAATTCACAGGGCCTAATGACCCCACGCTCGCACCAATTTTCGCTTTTATTTCTGCTTCATCTGCAAATTTAAGAGGATCTGCCACTAATGGATGTTTTTGAGCTTTAATTTCATTTAATTCATGATCACCACGAATAATTAAAGCAACAAGAGGTTGATTTTCATCGGCACCTTTTACAATCAAGGTTTTCACGGTTTTCTCAATCGGTAAATTGAATTGTTCTACTAACTCCGCAATGGTTTTCTCATTTGGAGTATCTACTAAGGTCATTTCTACCGTTGGTGCTTGGCGTTCGCCGACTGCTACCGCTTCTGCCAATTCGATATTCGCCGCAAAATCCGATTCTGTTGAGAATACAACATCATCTTCCCCACTTGAAGCTAACACTTGGAACTCATGAGAAGCAGAACCACCGATTGAACCCGTATCCGCTTGCACCGCACGGAAATCTAAGCCTAAACGGTTAAAAATGTTACTGTATACTTGGTACATCACATCATAAGTTTCTTGCAAACTTTCTTGTGTAGTGTGAAACGAGTAGGCATCTTTCATAATAAATTCACGCGAACGCATCACACCAAAACGAGGACGTACTTCATCACGGAATTTAGTTTGAATTTGGTATAAGTTAAGTGGAAGTTGTTTGTATGAAGAAACTTCTCGGCGCACTAAATCAGTAATCACTTCTTCGTGAGTTGGCCCAAGTACAAAGTTACGGTTTCCGCGGTCTTCAAAACGAAGAAGCTCAGGGCCATATTGCTCCCAACGGCCAGACTCTTCCCATAATTCCGCAGGTTGCACCACAGGCATTAATACCTCAATTGCCCCACCTTTGTTCATCTCTTCGCGAATAATCTTTTCTACTTTTTTCAATACGCGAATACCCGTCGGCAACCAGTTATATAAACCTGATGCCATTGGGCGAATCATACCTGCACGCAACATTAATTGGTGGCTCACTACCTGAGCATCATTTGGCGTTTCTTTAAGGGTGGAGAATAAATATTGACTTGTACGCATTGTTTAACCTTAGATTCTAAGAACTGAAAAAATTGGCGCAAGTATAACAAAAAGTGCGGTGATTTTTAACCGCACTTTCGATACTTACTCATTATTTTACGCTTTCGCCAAAATTGCTTTATGTTCCTGAATCAATGCCATAAAAGGCTGACCAAACCGTTCTAATTTGATAGAGCCCACGCCATTAATTTGCAGCATTTCAATATTGCTTGTTGGCATATATTGTGCCATTTCTTGCAAAGTCGCATCATTAAAGACAATGTACGGCGGAATATTTTCTTTATCGGCAATTTGTTTGCGTAAGAAACGCAAGCGTGCAAATAAATCCTTATCGTAATTTGTAACACTTTGGCGTTGTGGATTATGGGTAATTTTACTGATTGCAGAAATACGAGGCATTGCCAGTTCTAATGGTTCTTCACCTTTCAGAATTACTTTCGCACCTTCAGTAAGTTGCAACGTTGGATTTAATTCACTAATAACCTGTTGCACAAAACCCAAATGAATAAGCTGACGAATGACAGACTGCCAATGCTCTTTGCTTTTATCTTTTCCGATACCATACACTGAAAGTTTATCATGTTGGCGTTCAATAATTTTCTGATTGTGCATTCCACGCAACACCGCAATCACATAATGAGCACCGTAACATTGGCCCACTCGATAAATAGTAGACATTACTTTTTGCGCATCGACTAAGCCATCATATTTTTTAGGAGGATCAAGGCAAATATCACAGTTATTACATGGTGTTTGTCGATGCTCACCAAAATAATTGAGAAGCACTAAACGGCGACAAGTCTGGCTTTCTGCAAATTCACCTATAGCTTCTAATTTATGCTGCTCAATCTGACGCTGTGGCGTTTCTGGCTTTTCTAAGAGAATTTTTTGTAACCAAGCGTAATCCGCAGGCTCATAAAACAAAACAGCCTCAGCAGGTAAATCATCACGCCCTGCTCGCCCTGTTTCCTGATAGTAAGATTCAATACTGCGAGGTAAATCAAAATGAGCAACAAACCGCACATTGGATTTATTAATCCCCATTCCAAAAGCAATGGTTGCGACGACTACTTGAACATTATCACGCTGAAAATCCTGTTGCACGCGCTCACGCAATGCTGTTTCCATTCCCGCGTGGTAAGCAGCAGCAGAGACACCTTTATTGCGTAAACTTTCCGCAATTCGCTCAACCTTGTTTCGGCTGTTGCAATAAATAATCCCACTTTTGCCCTTTTGAGCCAACACAAAACGTGTCAATTGCTCCATTGGTTTATATTTTTCTTCCAAAGTATAACGAATATTTGGTCGATCAAAACTACCAATATATTTATGCGGATTTTCCAGATTGAGGTGAGTCAAAATATCTTGGCGAGTCGAATAATCGGCTGTCGCGGTGAGCGCCATAATTGGCGCATGAGGGAAACAAGCTTTTAAACCGCCAAGCTGGGTATACTCAGGACGAAAATCATGCCCCCATTGAGAAATGCAATGTGCTTCATCAATCGCAATAAAGCTGACTCGACTATAAGAAATAAGTTGAAAGAAACTGTTCGTCATCACTTTTTCTGGCGACACATAGAGCAGTTTAAGTTGCCCAGAAATAAGCTTATTTTGTACTTGTTGCTGCTGTTCTAAAGTCTGACTAGAATTAAGAAAATCCGCCTCAATTCCATTAGCTTGCAACTGATCCACTTGATCTTTCATCAAGGAAATCAGCGGAGAAATCACTAAAGTTAAACCAGCAAAACAAAGTGCGGGAATTTGATAACAGAGCGATTTGCCATTCCCCGTTGCCATTACCACCAAAGCATCTTGTCCGTTTAAAGCGGCATTAATGACCTCTTCCTGCCCTTTACGGAAAGATTGATAACCAAAAACCGATTTCAAAACAGAAAGAGCGGTTGGTTTTTCTATTATTTTTGGTGATAAATGAGAATCAAGCATCTTAGAACTGCACGTTCTCGCCATGTGCAGCACAAGCTTCTACTAAACAATCCCAAAAACGTTTTCCGTCATTAGAAACCCAGTCGCCATTTTTAAAAGCAAAATGAAAACCACCTAATTTACTCGCAATCCAAAGCTCAAGTAATGGTTCTTGCTTGTTAATCACTATTTGTGTGCGATTATCAAAGGTGATTGTAAATACTGAACCTTGCGTTTCACAATCTACATCCGCACCTTGCTCTTCTAATTCTTCTTCAATTTTTTGCCAAACTTGTTCAATATTTTGGTGAAATTCTGCAATATTCATAAAATATTCCTGTTTAAATCTGATAGAATGCGGCAAATTATAAAGCCTTTCTTTAGCTTGTGAAAGGCGGATTTACCGATAAGTAAGAGAGAGAAAAATGAAAAAACTACTATCAATTTTAGTGCTTAGTGTAATTTGCATTGTGACAACAGGATGCGGCGTAAAAGGTCCTTTATATTTCCCAGAAAAAGAACAAGCACAACAAACCAAATAAGCGATTATCCAATTACAATCCCAAAATAAAAACAGGAACACAACATGAATTTCTTCCAATATAAAAATAATAAGCTTTATGCTGAAGATATTCCGGTTCAACAACTTGCTGAACAATTCGGTACACCTCTTTATGTATATTCTCGCGCAACACTTGAACGCCATTGGCATGCTTTTGACTCAGCCTTCGGTAATCGTCCTCACTTAATTTGCTTTGCCGTAAAATCTTGCTCGAATATCGGCGTATTAAACATCATGGCAAAACTAGGTTCAGGTTTCGATATTGTCTCGCAAGGCGAACTTGAGCGTGTACTTGCAGCGGGTGGCGATGCATCAAAAGTAGTCTTTTCGGGCGTTGCTAAATCCCGAGAAGAAATTATTCGTGCACTAGAAGTTGAAATCCGTTGCTTTAATGTAGAATCAATTTCTGAACTCAAATACATTAACCAAATTGCAGGCGAGATGGGGAAAATAGCACCAATTTCTTTGCGTGTGAATCCAGATGTTGATGCGCATACACACCCTTATATCTCAACAGGATTAAAAGAAAATAAATTTGGTGTAAGCGTAAATGAAGCTCGAGAGGTATATAAATTAGCCTCAACGCTGCCAAACATAAAAATAACAGGGATGGATTGCCACATAGGCTCGCAGCTCACTGAATTACAACCATTCTTAGATGCAACAGATCGCTTAATTATCCTAATGGAACAATTAAAAGAGGATGGGATTAAATTAAAACATCTCGATCTAGGCGGTGGTTTAGGCGTGACTTATACGGATGAAATGCCTCCGCATCCAAGCGATTACGCAAATGCGTTATTAGAAAAACTAAAAGATTATTCCGAACTTGAAATTATTCTTGAACCAGGCAGAGCAATTTCTGCAAATGCAGGAATTTTAGTAGCAAAAGTACAATACCTAAAAAATAATGAAAGTCGTAATTTCGCCATTACCGACACAGGAATGAACGATATGATCCGCCCTGCATTGTATGAGGCTTATATGAATATCGTAGAAATTGACCGCACTTTAGTAAGAGAAAAAGCCATTTATGATGTTGTCGGGCCAGTTTGTGAAACGTCAGATTTCTTAGGCAAACAACGAGAACTTTCTATTGCTGAAGGTGATTATATAGCTCAATGCTCAGCAGGCGCCTATGGAGCAAGCATGTCATCAAACTATAACTCAAGACCTCGTACTGCAGAAGTTCTAGTAGATGGAGATAAATCCTATTTAATTCGTCGTCGAGAAACCTTACAAGAACTTTGGGCATTAGAGTCGACCATTTAATCTTTCTTATCCTAAAAGAGCGGTAAAAAAATTATCTATTTTTCTACCGCTCTTTTTCCATCCATCAATAAACTTATCTCAAACGGTAAGTTTGTGAGATAAATCAAATTTTTTTCTATTCTAGATTGGCATAGAATTGAATTCTTTATAGAATACTACGTTTTTTAAAGTGGACTTTTTCCACTAAAGGGGAAATTATGCAAGAAAAACTAAAGGTTTTATTGATTGACGACCATCCGTTAATGCGTCGTGGCATTAAACAACTTGTAGAATTAGACGATAATTTTGAAGTAGTGGCTGACGTAGGCAGCGGCACAGAAGGGATTTCTGTGGCATTACAAACATCACCTGATGTGATCATTTTAGATCTCAACATGAAAGGACTTTCTGGGTTAGATACACTCAAAGGATTACGCTCAGAAGGTGTTGATGCACGAATCTTAATTTTAACAGTGTCTGATGCAAAAAATGATATTTATACTTTGATTGATGCAGGTGCAGATGGTTACTTGCTAAAGGATACGGAACCAGATACGTTGCTAGACCAAATAAAGCGCATTGCACAAGGTGAAGTCATTCTGAGCGATTCTATTAAAAATTTACTGTTAGAACGTACTCATGAAGAAAATCCATTAGACAGCCTAACTGATCGTGAAATGGGCGTACTTCGTCAAATTGCGACAGGTCTATCAAATAAACAAATTGCAGCACAACTGTTTATTTCAGAAGAAACCGTGAAAGTACATATCCGTAATTTATTGCGCAAATTAAATGTACATTCTCGCGTTGCTGCAACGGTATTATTTTTTGAACAAAATCGTTAACAAAAATAATCATAAAAAATGCGCTAGGATGAACTTAGCGCATTTTTCTTTACAGTCACACTATTTACATTAATTCAATAGATTTAATATCTTCTAATAATATATACAATTCTTTTTTAATATCTTGTTCAAATTGTACTTCTGCACTTTCTCGATCTAAATCTAGACGCATTCTTTCTCTTTTATCAAGCAATTTACGAGCATCATGTGTAGGCATATCACGCACAACTTCATATAAGTTAGCCATCGCAGGATAAGCAGATAAATTCTTACCAAAAGGCCTTAATAGAATTGTAAGACGGAGCACTCCCTCTGAAGTATTACATTCTCCAGATTGCATTGCTCGAGCAATAACATCAATGCTTTCTTTTAATCGTATAGTGCGCTGACGCTTGGCTTTATTAATCAATTTCTTTTGGATTTTTAACTGTTTTAATAAATATATTGCATATAAACTCAATCCAATCACCAAGAAAAATGCAACTACAATAAATAGCCAAATCATAACTTATCTAAATTGGTTAATATCAATACGCTCGAAAGTTCGGTATAAATCATCTTCACTTTCATCTTCGTCTTCAATGCCAAGTTCTTCCATTAATTCAGAAATTCTATCTAAGCATTCATCTACAAATTGTTGATCTGCTTTACTAATAGTTTTACCTTCATCTAAAGCATCCAATAATTCATTAAGAATTTCATTATTTTCCAGATTTTCAAGCTCTTTCATTGGATCTTGTTTTTTCACCTGTTTTATTACAGGAATTAATTGACCTTTTTCAGGCTTATTAATAAATTCAACAACCAACTGTATCTTTTTCTTACTACCGATTTTTGGATCTCTAATTTCATTTTGAAGTTTATTCGATTTTTCTTCAACCGCACTATGACGAGATCCTGAAGCTAAACCTTTGTGCTTACGTTTTTTCTTATCTTCACGAGCTTTAGCGTCCAATTCATAACGTGTAAGCTTTTTACCAGAGCGTGCCTTTGTTATATCTATTTTTTTATCTGCTTTTCGAATTGGCATAATATCGGTAATTCGACGTGTTTTTTTCTTACGAGCCATAAGGTATCCTTCCAAAAATTTTGCGGATTGTATCACTAATGCGTATTTTTCTCACTAATAAATATAAACTTTATCTAAACTGATTTTGTTAAACCAAAAAACAAAAACCCCATATCTTTCGACACGGGGTTCTTCTTTTTTATTTAATTTAACTTAGATAAGTATTTGGTAACCTGGCGGTGCCCTACTCTCACATGGGGAAGCCCCACACTACCATCGGCATTACAGCGTTTCACTTCTGAGTTCGGTATGGTGTCAGGTGGTTCCACCGCACTATCGCCGCCAGGATAATTCTTTGATAACGTTTATTTTAAATTCTATCTATGTTCTTCATTGGCCACAAGCTGAACGTTTAGTTAATTTCTTTTTCTTTCACTCTGTTTTCCAAAAACACTTGAGCGTTGTATAGTTAAGCCTCTCGGGCAATTAGTATGCGTTAGCTCAATGTATCACTACACTTACACACCGCACCTATCTACGTCTTAGTCTTAAACAACCCTTACAGATTTATAATCTGGGAGAACTCATCTCTTGGCAAGTTTCGTGCTTAGATGCTTTCAGCACTTATCTCTTCCGCACTTAGCTACCCGGCAATGCGTCTGGCGACACAACCGGAACACCAGTGGTGCGTCCACTCCGGTCCTCTCGTACTAGGAGCAGCCCCAACCAATTCTCCAACGCCCACGGCAGATAGGGACCGAACTGTCTCACGACGTTCTAAACCCAGCTCGCGTACCACTTTAAATGGCGAACAGCCATACCCTTGGGACCTACTTCAGCCCCAGGATGTGATGAGCCGACATCGAGGTGCCAAACACCGCCGTCGATATGAACTCTTGGGCGGTATCAGCCTGTTATCCCCGGAGTACCTTTTATCCGTTGAGCGATGGCCCTTCCATTCAGAACCACCGGATCACTATGACCTACTTTCGTACCTGCTCGACTTGTCTGTCTCGCAGTTAAGCTTGCTTATACCATTGCACTAACCTCACGATGTCCGACCGTGATTAGCAAACCTTCGTGCTCCTCCGTTACTCTTTGGGAGGAGACCGCCCCAGTCAAACTACCCACCAGACACTGTCCGAGACCGCGTTCCGCAATCTTCGTTAGAACATCAAACGTTAAAGGGTGGTATTTCAAGGACGACTCCATAATCACTGGCGTGACTACTTCTAAGTCTCCCACCTATCCTACACATCAAAATTCAATGTTCAGTGTCAAGCTATAGTAAAGGTTCACGGGGTCTTTCCGTCTAGCCGCGGGTACACCGCATCTTCACGGCGATTTCAATTTCACTGAGTCTCGGGTGGAGACAGCCTGGCCATCATTATGCCATTCGTGCAGGTCGGAACTTACCCGACAAGGAATTTCGCTACCTTAGGACCGTTATAGTTACGGCCGCCGTTTACTGGGGCTTCGATCAGGAGCTTCTCTTTCGATTACACCATCAATTAACCTTCCAGCACCGGGCAGGCATCACACCCTATACGTCCACTTTCGTGTTTGCAGAGTGCTGTGTTTTTAATAAACAGTTGCAGCCAGCTGGTATCTTCGACCGGTTCAACCTTCGCCCGCGAGGGACTACAATCTACGCCGGCGCACCTTCTCCCGAAGTTACGGTGCTATTTTGCCTAGTTCCTTCACCCGAGTTCTCTCAAGCGCCTGAGTATTCTCTACCTGACCACCTGTGTCGGTTTTCAGTACGGTTTAGATAAACCTGAAGCTTAGTGGCTTTTCCTGGAAGTGTGGTATCGGTTACTTCAGCTCCGTAGAGCCTCGTCATCATCTCTCAGTGTTTAATAGAAGTCCGGATTTGCCTAAACTTCCCACCTACCAACTTAAACGCACATATCCAACAGTGCGATAACCTAACCTGCTCCGTCCCCACATCGCAGTTTATCCAAGTACAGGAATATTAACCTGTTTCCCATCGACTACGCTTTTCAGCCTCGCCTTAGGGGCCGACTCACCCTGCCCCGATTAACGTTGGACAGGAACCCTTGGTCTTCCGGCGAACGGGTTTTTCACCCGTTTTATCGTTACTTATGTCAGCATTCGCACTTCTGATACGTCCAGCAGCCCTCTCGAGCCACCTTCATCCGCTTACAGAACGCTCCCCTACCCAACAGACTTACGTCTGATGCCGCAGCTTCGGTGCTATATTTGAGCCCCGTTACATCTTCCGCGCAGGCCGACTCGACTAGTGAGCTATTACGCTTTCTTTAAATGATGGCTGCTTCTAAGCCAACATCCTAGCTGTCTAAGCCTTCCCACTTCGTTTCCCACTTAATATAGACTTTGGGACCTTAGCTGGCGGTCTGGGTTGTTTCCCTCTCCACGACGGACGTTAGCACCCGCCGTGTGTCTCCTGAGTATCACTCTTTGGTATTCGTAGTTTGCATCGGGTTGGTAATCCGGGATGGACCCCTAGCCGAAACAGTGCTCTACCCCCAAAGGTGTCCGCTCAAGGCTCTACCTAAATAGATTTCGGGGAGAACCAGCTATCTCCCGGTTTGATTGGCCTTTCACCCCCAGCCACAAGTCATCCGCTAATTTTTCAACATTAGTCGGTTCGGTCCTCCAGTTAGTGTTACCCAACCTTCAACCTGCCCATGGCTAGATCACCGGGTTTCGGGTCTATACCTTGCAACTATTCGCCCAGTTAAGACTCGGTTTCCCTTCGGCTCCCCTATTCGGTTAACCTCGCTACAAAATATAAGTCGCTGACCCATTATACAAAAGGTACGCAGTCACCCTTTCAGGCTCCCACTGCTTGTACGTACAAGGTTTCAGGTTCTATTTCACTCCCCTCACCGGGGTTCTTTTCGCCTTTCCTTCACAGTACTGGTTCACTATCGGTCAATCAGGAGTATTTAGCCTTGGAGGATGGTCCCCCCATCTTCAAACAGGATATCACGTGTCCCGCCCTACTTATCGTTAACTTAGTACCACAGCCTGGATGTCGAGTACGGGGCTATCACCCTGTGTCGCTAAGCTTCCCAGCTTATTCCTCTATCTCTGCTGCTATCATTAACAGGCTCTTTCGCTTTCGCTCGCCGCTACTGACGAAATCTCGGTTGATTTCTTTTCCTCGGGGTACTTAGATGTTTCAGTTCTCCCGGTTTGCCTCACCTACCTATGTATTCAGTAAGTGATAGTAGATTCTTCATCTACTGGGTTTCCCCATTCGGATATCTTGGATTAAACGCCTCTTATCGACTCATCCAAGCTTTTCGCAGATTAGCACGTCCTTCTTCGCCTCTGATTGCCAAGGCATCCACCTTGTACGCTTAGTCACTTAACTATACAACCTCAAATGTTTTCAATCACTTTAAGTTTTCACTTGAAAGTGCGGTCAATTTGATGCGTATCTTCATTCAACTAAACACTTGATTGCTTTTGTTCAATCAAGATTTTATGCAAAACAGGTTTTATTTTTAGATTTCCCTTTTCAGTTCCCTCTTTCACTTTCCTGCCTTGCCTACTCAGACTTTCTCTCGAAAATCTCTTGTTTTCAGCTTGTTTCCAATTTTTTAAAGAACAGTAAGATAATCTAACAAAGTTATCTTTAATTGGCGTCCCCACGGGGATTCGAACCCCGGTTACCGCCGTGAAAGGGCGATGTCCTAGGCCTCTAGACGATGGGGACATCAATTAAAGATACTCTATCTTATTCTTATCTTTCAACGTTGCTTTCGCTTCGTTTCAAATCTTGTCTACAACAATCAGCCAATCTGTGTGAGCACTCGCTGTCTCTCGTCTTTGGTAAGGAGGTGATCCAACCGCAGGTTCCCCTACGGTTACCTTGTTACGACTTCACCCCAGTCATGAATCATACCGTGGTAAACGCCCTCCAAAAGGTTAAGCTATCTACTTCTGGTACAACCCACTCCCATGGTGTGACGGGCGGTGTGTACAAGGCCCGGGAACGTATTCACCGCGACATTCTGATTCGCGATTACTAGCGATTCCGACTTCATGGAGTCGAGTTGCAGACTCCAATCCGGACTTAGACGTACTTTCTGAGATTCGCTCCACCTCGCAGTTTCGCCACCCTCTGTATACGCCATTGTAGCACGTGTGTAGCCCTACTCGTAAGGGCCATGATGACTTGACGTCATCCCCACCTTCCTCCAGTTTATCACTGGCAGTCTCCTTTGAGTTCCCGACCAAATCGCTGGCAACAAAGGATAAGGGTTGCGCTCGTTGCGGGACTTAACCCAACATTTCACAACACGAGCTGACGACAGCCATGCAGCACCTGTCTCATGGTTCCCGAAGGCACTCCCGTATCTCTACAGGATTCCATGGATGTCAAGAGTAGGTAAGGTTCTTCGCGTTGCATCGAATTAAACCACATGCTCCACCGCTTGTGCGGGCCCCCGTCAATTCATTTGAGTTTTAACCTTGCGGCCGTACTCCCCAGGCGGTCGATTTATCACGTTAGCTACGGGCACCAAGCTTTAAGCCCAATCCCCAAATCGACAGCGTTTACAGCGTGGACTACCAGGGTATCTAATCCTGTTTGCTCCCCACGCTTTCGCACATGAGCGTCAGTACATTCCCAAGGGGCTGCCTTCGCCTTCGGTATTCCTCCACATCTCTACGCATTTCACCGCTACACGTGGAATTCTACCCCTCCCTAAAGTACTCTAGTTACCCAGTCTGAAATGCAATTCCCAGGTTAAGCCCGGGGCTTTCACACCTCACTTAAATAACCGCCTGCGTGCCCTTTACGCCCAGTTATTCCGATTAACGCTCGCACCCTCCGTATTACCGCGGCTGCTGGCACGGAGTTAGCCGGTGCTTCTTCTGTATTTAACGTCAATGATGTCTACTATTAGCACACATCCCTTCCTCAATACCGAAAGAACTTTACAACCCGAAGGCCTTCTTCATTCACGCGGCATGGCTGCGTCAGGGTTCCCCCCATTGCGCAATATTCCCCACTGCTGCCTCCCGTAGGAGTCTGGACCGTGTCTCAGTTCCAGTGTGGCTGGTCATCCTCTCAGACCAGCTAGAGATCGTCGGCTTGGTAGGCCTTTACCCCACCAACTACCTAATCCCACTTGGGCTCATCTTATGGCATGTGGCCCGAAGGTCCCACACTTTAATCTTTCGATATTACGCGGTATTAGCTACAGTTTCCCGTAGTTATCCCCCTCCATAAGCCAGATTCCCAAGCATTACTCACCCGTCCGCCACTCGTCAGCAAGAAAGCAAGCTTTCTCCTGCTACCGTTCGACTTGCATGTGTTAAGCCTGCCGCCAGCGTTCAATCTGAGCCATGATCAAACTCTTCAATTCAAGTTCAATCGCTCAATACTGCTGACATAAAATGTCACTACTTAAAAAGTATAATGAATTTCTAGTTAGCACCTATTAAGACTTCAAAATTAAAAAATATTTTTAAAACAAGTCAATCAACAAGTGCCCACACAGATTGTCTGATATATTGTTAAAGAGCAAAAAACAACGACGCACGTGCAAACTTAAATACTTCACAACAGTGCGTCGTTGTGTGCGGTGCATTATAGAGATTTTCAAAACCCTTGCAAGTACTTTTTGTAAAAAATTATTTAAATGAACAAATTTTATTCGTCATCTAATTTTCTATAACCTTTTAAGCCATTCTTTCTCAAAACTTCGTTTAACTTTTTCAATAAACGCTCTTTTTCCGATTGACTTAAAAATTGACTATTTTTATTTTGCAAAGCACATACTAACTTCCAATAAAAATCTAAAGTTGCTCCACTTCCGCTTTTCTTTAATTCCACCAATGCATTTTCTGCACCAATTTCTCTTAGCATAGCAACATCAGTAATGCCAGCTTTTATTAGCGCTCTTTCGTGCTTGATTGTTAAATTGGGTAAATCCTTTAATCTATTTAGCTTTCTTAAAGTACGATCTAACTTCTGATCGCGAATTTGCTGAATAGAAAGAATAATCAACTTTCTACACAACATATTATTACGCATCACCTGCTCTGAAAGTGCGTAATATTGAGAAAGTACAAATCTCTTATTCAACTCATTTGTTGTAAATGGTTCACAACCTAATTTACTTAATTGAATAGCAAGTTCATCCTCACCACGTAGATAAAGTTTTTTATTCTGCCAAATGGCAAACATTGTCTCTTCCTTGTGAAACAAACCGTAACCTGTAAAAAGATTTTTAAAGGTTACATTTCCTACTAACTGATCTAATATAGAGCAAACATTATCTATATGCTCGTCTTTTATATTCATATAAATCTCCTATGAATAACAATTTTAAAGATGGTCAGTAGAAGTACTTCTGATTTGGTTTATATCATGAAGTTTTTAATCTGACTAAGAATAAATTTCAGATTTGTGAAGCTGATCGTAAATTTGAAATTTATTTTTATGTAAACAATTGGTTTATATATAAATATACTATATTTAAAAATTTTCTTACCATTATGATGTTTTGTATATAATTCAACCTAACAATTCAATTAACAAGCTTTTATCCCCCTCTCATTTTAAGGTTTAGATCTGCTTTTTTTGGAATACAGATCCCATATTTTTCCAAATATGAATTTTTTTCTTGACCTGTACATCAATACAGATATAATCACAAAAACTTGAACATTCAAACAGGAATTCACTTATGGCGACTAAAGAAGAAAAACAAAAAGCACTAGCTGCAGCATTAGGACAAATCGAAAAACAATTTGGTAAAGGCTCAATTATGAAGTTAGGTGATACCAAAACGTTGGATGTAGAATCTATTTCTACCGGATCACTTGGCTTAGATGTTGCACTAGGAATTGGTGGTTTACCTATGGGACGAATTGTAGAAATTTTCGGGCCTGAATCATCTGGTAAAACAACATTGACTCTTTCCGTCATTGCTCAAGCACAAAAAGCGGGAAAAACCTGTGCATTTATTGATGCAGAACACGCCCTTGATCCTATTTATGCAGCAAAACTTGGGGTGGATGTAAAAGAACTTTTTATTTCTCAACCTGATAATGGTGAACAAGCGCTTGAAATCTGTGATGCATTAGTTCGATCTGGCGCAATTGATGTAATCATTGTAGACTCCGTTGCCGCACTGACACCAAAAGCTGAAATTGAAGGGGATATGGGTGATTCCCATATGGGGCTACAGGCTCGTTTAATGTCACAAGCTTTGCGTAAACTTACTGGCCAAATTAAAAATGCAAACTGTTTAGTTGTATTTATTAACCAAATCCGAATGAAAATAGGTGTGATGTTTGGTAACCCTGAAACCACCACTGGCGGTAATGCATTAAAATTCTATTCTTCTGTTCGCTTAGATATCCGTCGCACTGGTTCTGTAAAAGATGGCGAAAATATTATTGGAAATGAAACCCGCGTAAAAGTAGTAAAAAACAAACTAGCGGCACCATTCCGTCAAGTAGATTTCCAAATTCTTTATGGCGAAGGTATCTCAAAAGCAGGGGAATTATTAGAACTTGGTGTAAAACACAAGCTTGTAGAGAAATCAGGTGCATGGTATGCCTATAATGGAGAAAAAATTGGCCAAGGTAAAACTAACTCAATGAAATGGCTCAATGAAAATCCAGAAAAAGCTGATGAATTAGAAGCACGTTTACGCACAGAATTAGTGGCTAATCCAGAACAAGCTTTAATGGCTGACATTGAACAATCTGAAAATAGTTCAGAATCAGAAAGTGATTTTGAATAAATCAAATCATCAACGCCAAAAGTGCGGTCATTTTTAACCGCACTTTATATCAATTCAATAAAAAATAAAGGAATCATTCCTTGTCATCCCTTGCTTTTAATTACATAGTTAATCTTCTTTCTCGCAGAGAATATAGTGAATTCGAGCTCCGCAATAAAATGCAGGAAAAGAACTTTTCGGAAGAAGAAATTGATGATGCATTATCTTTATGCCAGGCAAAAAATTGGCAAAGTGATCGTCGTTTTTCAGAAAATTATCTAAATTCACGCGTACAAAAAGGTTATGGTGTAGGAAGAATTCGACAAGAATTACTCCAATTAAAAGGTGTGTCTTCTGATATTATTGATGAAGTTTTAATGGAGTCAGAAATTGATTGGTATGAAATGGCTGAGAACTTGTTACGTAAAAAATTCCCAAATTACAACGAACAGCAAATGCCTAAAATGAAACAAAAAATTTGGCAATATATGCTATCACACGGATTTCGTAGCGATGAATTTGCTGATTTAATTGGGAAAAACCAAAGTGAATGGGATTAATTTAAAAGTTGAGAACAAATTTTATATATCCAAATGCCTAATGTTGTCATAGCTAAACATCCGAATAAATGCATAGCCAGTACACTAAATCCATTTAACCATTTATCATAAAAAAATAATTCCACAACTTCGGAAGAAAAAGAAGAAAATGTGGTTAGCGATCCTAAAAAACCGGTAATTAAAAATAACCGCCATTCAGAATTAATTTGTGGAAATTGCCAAAAAAGCCCAAGTAATACACCAATAATTAAGCAACCAAGCAAATTAGCGATTAAAGTTCCAAAAGCAAATGAGGAAAATAAAGGATTAAATAACAATCCTATAGCCCAACGCAATGACGCACCTAATATTGCACCACAACTTATGAATAATAATGCCTGCATTAATAATCTAATCCAAATTGGGTTCGCAAATAACGAGCGACTGATTCTTCTTTATTTGAGCCAATAACTTCTAACTCTAGACAAGCTTTTTTTAAACGAGCATCTGCATCTTGCATGATACATCCTTTACCAGACCAAGAAAGCATTTCTACATCATTCATTCCATCACCAAAAGCAATACAGTCTTTTAACTCATAGTCGCGTGATTCGAGTAAATGTTTTAATGCATCCCCTTTTGAAACATTCTTATTCATTACTTCCAAACAAGCTAATGCAGAATAAACAATTGTCGTTACGTCACCAAACTTATCTCGTAAATAAGTTTCTACTTCAACTAAATCCTCAGGAGTTTTACCAATAAAAAAGACTTTTTCTGTCTCACGTCCATGGTGTTTAGAGAAATCGACAACGTTATAATCAAATCCAGATTCTTTGTGGAACTGACGCATTGCAGGAATATCTTTATTAGTAAACCAACCTTCATCTTGATAGCTATTCATGCATACTTTGGAAGTATCAAATGGCGTTTTGTAAAGCTCAAGAACTAATTCTTCAGGCAAGCTGTTGCTATAAAGCAAATTACCCTGTAAATCCCGTACTCGAGCACCATTTGATGTAATCATAACCGCACGTTCCGCACCAATTTTTCCAAGAATAGATGACACATCGGTATGGTTACGCCCCGTTGCCAAAATGATATCCACACCGTTTTGCTCTAATGCTCTCAGCGTATCAATGGTAAGATCACCGACTAAATGTTCAGGAGTTAAAAGGGTGCCATCTAAATCAGACACCATTGCTCGAAAAGGTAAATTCATAAAAACCTCAAAAAATAATTTGCGGTTATCATATCACTAAATATACAAATTGCCCTTGTCCAAGATCAATGTATAAAAAACCGTAATAAAAATAACCGCACTTTATTAAGGATTAAGGCATTAAATCAACTGATATATTTCCTTTCATTTGACAGCAGCACGCTAAAACATAACCTTGTTTAATTTCATCTTCTGTCAGCGGTCCGTTTGAACTCACTTCATAATCCCCGCTCACCACTAAAGTTTTACAAGAACCACAAATACCTTCTCTACAGGCGGCAATAATCGGTGCTTTATGTTCTTCCAAAGCAGTTAATAAGGTTTTTCCAACTGGTACAGAAAAAGTTTGAGGTACTGGATTAGTAATAGAAAGCGTCACTTGTTTACTATTATCTAACATACAATTTTCTGCTGAAGAATGGAATTGCTCCAAAAAGAAACGCTCAGATGGGATACCAAGGGATTCTGTCATCGCACGTAAATCACGCATATAACTTTCTGGGCCACAAGTCAGCACTGTATAATCAGCTATATTGGGTACAAGTTCAGATAACATTTGACTATTTAAACGTCCAGCGATAAAGCCATCATCTGCATCAACAGAAGCATTAATAAATAATTTTAACTGTGGAAATTGTTCTTTCAGTAATGCCCATTCTCGTTTGAAAATAACATCTTTAGGTGAATGGACACTATAGAATACAACCACATCTACACCCGGTTTATTTTTTAATAACCAGCGAGTCATAGACATGATTGGCGTAACGCCACATCCACCAGCCACAAGTAAATATCGATCACTTACAATGCGGGTACAGGTAAATTTACCCATTGGATCAGATAGCCAAATTTGATCACCTTCTTTAATTTCGTATGTAATCCAATTAGAACCAACTCCATTTTTAATACGACGAACGGTTAAAGTAACAAAACGGCTCATTCCTGGCGTAGATGATAGTGTATAAGCTCGTACAATATTTGGTGTATTACGAATACTGACTAAAGCATACTGACCAGGCTCATAAGGGTAAAAATCTTGTGCTATTAATTCAATTGTATAGACATCATCAGTTTCCTGATGAATGGAATGCACCTGCATTTCGTTATAACACAACGGATTCTGATTATTTGACATAGAATTTTCTCTTTGAAGATAGAAAAAAGTGCGGTGGATTTTTAAAATGTTTATAAAACTAATACTACAAATTAAAAAATCGACCGCACTTTTCTATGAAATATTATTTAGCTAAAGCTTCTGCCATATCTTGTTCAGGCGTAGTCAAACCGCGCAAACCGAATTTTTCATTTAATAATGCCATCACATTATCATTTAAAAACGCTGGAGCAGTAGGTCCTGTATAGATATTTTTTACACCTAACGCTAATAAGGTAAGCAAAATAACAATAGCTTTTTGCTCAAACCAAGAAAGCACAAGTGTTAATGGCAATTCGTTAACGCCAATACCCAGTTTTTGTGAAAGATTTACAGCAAGCATTATCGCAGAATACGCATCATTACATTGCCCAACATCTAACAAGCGAGGTAACCCATCAATAGCGCCAAAATCCAATTTATTAAAACGATATTTACCACAACCTAAAGTTAAAATCGCACAATCTTCTGGTACTTGACGAGCGAAATCAGTGTAATAGCTACGTTCACCTTTGCTACCATCACAACCGCCCACTAAGAAAACATGACGCAATTTTCCACCAGCAACAAGATTTATCACTGCATCTGAAGCATCTAATAAAGTTTGACGTCCAAACCCAACGGTAATTTTGTGTTCTAATTCATCATAAGGGAATCCTGCCATTTCTTGCGCTTTCGCGATAACTTGACTGAAATCACGATCTTCAATGTGCGTTACACCAGGCCAGCCCACAATACTACGGGTATAAATACGATCTGCGTAATTACCAACATTAGGATCAATAATACAGTTAGACGTCATAATTACAGGACCAGGGAATTTGGCAAATTCTTTCTGCTGATTTTGCCAACCGCTTCCATAGTTACCAACTAAATGGTTGTATTTTTTCAATTCTGGATAACCATGCGCAGGCAACATTTCACCATGAGTATAAATATTTATCCCTGTGCCTTCCGTTTGTTCTAAAAGAGCTTTTAAATCTTTTAAATCATGACCAGAAATTAAAATACATTTTCCTGCTACAGGCTTCACATTTACCGTTGCGGGAACAGGATGACCAAATGCTTCTGTTTCACCCGCATCTAATAAACTCATTACTTGAAAATTCATATTACCGATGCCAAGCGCCTTTTCTAACAATTCATTTAGATCGCTTGGATTCGTTCCTAGCCACGCCATAAACTCATGGAATTGACGATATACCTCATTATCAAATTTACCTAAAACATGGGCATGTTCCATATAAGCAGCCGCACCTTTTAAACCGTATAAACAAAGCATACGCACGCCATGTACTTCTTCCCCAATTAAAGTGCGGTCAGAATTTAGGGCAAAATTCGCAGCTTGTTTTGTTAAATCAGAAATCGTTGCACCTTTAAGCTGTAAATGAGCTAATGGATGGTTTATATCAATACTTGGATTCAGTGTACGGCAACGTTTCATTAAATTATCACGATAAGCGATAGCTTGTTGCGCATATTCAACTATACGTTGAGAATCAAAGTTTACATTAGTCAAGGTAGAAAAAAATGCTTGTGCCGTAAAAGCATCAATTTCATTATCGATAATAGCTAAATCTCTCGCTTGAATAGCCCAAGCAGATAAGCTTTGCAGAGTTGCAACAAGGAGGTCTTGTAAATCAGAAGTTTCCGCAGTTTTACCGCACATTCCTTGAGAGTAACTACAACCGTTACCCACTGGTGTGCGCATTGTTTGTTCGCATTGTACGCAGTACATAATTAAGTCCTTTTGATTAGAATAGAAAGTTTCGTTATAAACCCGATAAAATCACTCAGATTTATAAAAGAATAATAAAACCTTTTTTCTTGCAGATACAAAAGGAAATTTGATTAATTAGAATTTGTTTGATCTAGATTAAATTAATACCAATAACGAATTAATCTATTTTTATTTGAAATAACACAAATTCTAACAATACTAAAAACCACGCAATAAAATTTCATATATTGGCATTACCAGTTGAAAAACGATAACAAATTTCATTTTATTTCTCTTATAATGCAACTGTTCGAACAACAAGCAGTATCTCGAATGATGTATGTTTATTCCCCAATGGATAGTCAAAAAACAAGGAGATTATTATGGCTTTCAATATGAAAAACAGACATTTACTTAGTCTTGTTCATCACACAGAACGTGAAATTAAATATCTCTTAGATCTCTCCCGAGATTTGAAACGAGCCAAATATGCCGGCACAGAACAACAAAAATTAAAAGGCAAAAATATCGCGCTCATCTTTGAAAAAACCTCCACCCGCACACGCTGTGCATTCGAAGTCGCCGCTTATGACCAAGGCGCACAAGTCACCTACATCGACCCTAACTCCTCCCAAATTGGCCACAAAGAAAGTATGAAAGATACCGCCCGCGTATTAGGCAGAATGTATGATGGCATTGAATATCGTGGCTTTAAACAAAGTATCGTTCAAGAACTTGCTGATTATGCTGGTGTGCCAGTATTCAATGGTTTAACCGATGAATTCCACCCAACACAAATGCTTGCCGACGTACTTACCATGATTGAACATTGCGACAAACCATTAAGCGAAATTAGCTATGTATATATTGGGGATGCTCGCAATAACATGGGTAATTCACTTTTATTAATTGGTGCAAAATTAGGTATGGATGTTCGTATTTGCGGACCTAAAGCTTTATTACCAGAAACAAGTCTTGTGGAAATGTGCGAAAAATTTGCGAAAGAAAGTGGCGCTCGTATTACTGTAACTGAAGATATCGACAAAGCGGTGAAAGGTGTAGATTTTGTCCATACTGATGTGTGGGTTTCAATGGGTGAACCATTAGAAACTTGGGGCGAACGCATTAAATTATTACTTCCTTATCAAGTCACACCTGAATTAATGAAACGCACTGGTAATCCAAAAGTGAAATTTATGCACTGCTTACCAGCCTTCCATAACAGTGAAACCAAAGTGGGTCGTCAAATTGCTGAAAAATATCCTGAATTAGCTAATGGTATTGAAGTAACTGAAGACGTATTTGAATCTCCAATGAACATTGCATTTGAACAAGCAGAAAACCGTATGCACACAATTAAAGCGGTAATGGTAGCAAGTTTGGCATAAGGAGAACGTATGAGAATAGTGATTGCATTAGGCGGTAATGCGTTATTACGACGCGGAGAGCCGCTGACAGCCGAAAATCAACGACAAAATGTTCGTATTGCTTGTGAGCAAATTGCTAAGATTTGGCCAAATAATGAATTAGTAATTGCACACGGTAATGGCCCACAAGTGGGTTTGCTCGCCTTACAAGGCGCTGCCTATACTGATGTACCAACCTATCCTTTAGATGTATTAGGTGCAGAATCAGTAGGAATGATTGGTTATATGATTCAACAAGAACTCGGTAATTTAGTTCCATTTGAAGTGCCATTTGCAACTTTATTATCTCAAGTAGAAGTTGATATCAACGACCCAGCTTTCAAAAATCCAACTAAACCAATTGGCCCTGTTTATACGAAAGAAGAAGCTGAACGTTTGGCAAAAGAAAAAAATTGGTCTATCGCACAAGATGGTGATAAATATCGTCGTGTTGTGCCAAGTCCATTGCCAAAACGTATTTTTGAAATTCGTCCAGTCAAATGGTTGCTTGAAAAAGGCAGTATCGTAATTTGTGCAGGTGGTGGTGGCATTCCAACCTATTATGATGAACATCATAATTTACAAGGTGTTGAAGCTGTTATCGACAAAGATTTATGTTCAGCTTTACTTGCAGAAAATCTTGACGCTGATTTATTTATCATCGCAACTGACGTTTCTGCAACTTTCGTAGATTGGGGTAAACCAACTCAAAAAGCAATTTCTGTCGCATCACCTGAAGCCATTTCAGAACTTGGTTTCGCTGCAGGTTCCATGGGGCCGAAAGTACAAGCCGCGATCAACTTTGCGAAACAAACAGGAAAAGATGCAGTAATAGGCTCTTTATCTGATATTGTGGACATTGTGAAAGGAAAAGCTGGTACTCGTATTACGAAAAAAGCTGAAGGCATATCCTATTATGCTTAAATAATAAAAGAACTTTGAGAAGTCATTCTCAAAGTAAAAAGTGCGGTCGGTTTAACCGATGTTTTTACCAACCGCACTTTAAACGTTAACATAAGGAGCTCACTATGGATGCGTCCAAAAAGAAGAAAACGTTTAATTTCCCATCAGCGTTTACTATTTTATTTGCAATCTTAATTCTCGCTGTTGGATTGACCTGGGTTATTCCATCCGGTTCATATTCAAAATTAACATATAACTCCACTGATAATGTTTTTGTGGTCAAAGCTTACGGCGTTGACGATAAAACTTATCCCGCCACAACAGACACTCTTGATAATCTCAATATCAAAATTAAACTCTCAAACTTCACCGAAGGCGTGATCAAAAAACCAATCGCTATTCCAGGCACTTATCAACGTGTAGAACAACACCACAAAGGCATTGAAGACATCACCAAAAGTATGGTGGAAGGCACCATTGAAGCTGTTGATGTCATGGTCTTTATTTTCGTGTTAGGTGGTATGATTGGTGTCATTAACCGCACAGGTTCTTTTAATGCTGGTTTAATGGCACTCGCGAAGAAAACCAAAGGTAATGAGTTTTTTATTGTATTCAGCGTATCCGTCTTAATGGTGTTAGGCGGTACAACATGTGGTATTGAAGAAGAGGCCGTGGCATTCTATCCAATTCTGGTGCCAGTATTCTTGGCTCTGGGATATGATGCGATAGTCTGCGTAGGGGCTATATTCCTTGCTTCATCTATGGGAACCGCATTCTCTACAATTAACCCATTCTCCGTTGTTATTGCATCAAATGCAGCTGGTATTCAATTTACTGAAGGTATTGGTTTCCGTGCTCTAGGTTTAGTTTTAGGGGCAACTTGCGTAATCGCATATCTTTATTGGTACTGTAAAAAAATCAAAGCTGACCCAAGTTTTTCTTATACTTACGACGATCGCGAAGAATTCCGTCAACGTTATATGAAAAACTTTGATCCGAACACAACTATCGCATTCTCAGCTCGTCGCAAATTAATCTTAACGCTTTTCTGCATCGCATTCCCTATTATGATTTGGGGTGTAATGGTTGGCGGATGGTGGTTCCCTCAAATGGCTGCATCTTTCCTTGCCATTACTATCATTATTATGTTTATCAGTGGATTGTCTGAAAAAGATATTGTGGAATCTTTCACAGAAGGTGCATCAGAATTAGTAGGGGTATCCTTAATCATCGGTCTTGCCCGTGGCGTGAACTTAGTGCTCGAACAAGGTATGATTTCTGACACTATCCTTGATTATATGTCTAATGTGGTTAGTGGTATGCCAGGTAGCGTATTTATCTTAGGTCAATTAGTCGTATTTATTTTCCTAGGTTTAATCGTACCATCTTCTTCTGGCTTAGCTGTACTTTCAATGCCAATTATGGCACCACTTGCTGACTCAGTGGGTATTCCACGTGATATCGTGGTTTCCGCTTACAACTGGGGACAATATGCAATGCTATTCTTGGCACCAACAGGATTAGTATTGGTGACTCTCCAAATGTTGCATATTCCATTTGATAGATGGGTTAAATTCGTCATGCCAATGATTGGATGCTTATTGCTAATTGGTTCCATTTTATTGGTAGTACAAGTATCTTTATATAGTGTTTAACTAATTAGTCAAATTGCCGCCTAGATCACAGTTTTTCTAGGCGGTTTCTTTTATAATAAGTTATCTTTTTTGTTAGCATAAAAAGGATTTACTATGCTTAAAAAATGTTTCGATAATATCGATACTCGAATTCTTAAAGCATTACAACGAAATGGTCGATTACAAAATAATGAACTGGCCAACGAAATAGGTCTCTCCAATTCAGCTTGTTTACGTCGAGTGAATCACTTGGAAGAAACTGGCGTTATTGATAACTATGTAGCTTTATTAAATCCTAAAAAAGTAAACTGTAATCTCATCGTTTATGCATTAGGTTCTTTCTTTGAAGAAGATCCAGAATTAAAAGAGCGGTTTATTTTTGAAATGAAATTAATCCCTCAAATTACCGAATGCCATTTTATGGCTGGTAGCTTTGATTTCTTATTGAAACTCAATGTATCCGATCTTGACCAATTTAATTACATCAAAAACACCTATCTCAATTCTAGGCTTGGCATTAAAACCTTAAAATCAGAAGTTACTCTAAAAACGGTTAAGTCAACAACTGAATTGCCTTTATAAAAATCCAGCTTTTATGCTGGATTTTGTTTTTAGCTTCGGCATAATAGCAATAATATTTCATCCCTAAAAAGGATTATAAATATGAAAAACATGTTACTGCTCAGTAGCTCAAAATACAAGAACACGGGTTATCTTGAACATACCCTACCTTGGTTACAAAATTTCCTGACTGATTATCGTGGTAAAACAATTGCTTTTGTGCCTTATGCTGGGGTACGCCGCACTTTTGATGAATATGAAAAAACTGTGCAAAATGCACTTTCTGATTTAGGGATGAATATTGTTTCCGTTCATCGTGGTAAACAACATCGAGATATCATTGAACAAGCAGATGTCATCGCTATTGGCGGCGGGAATACATTTTGTTTGTTAAAACAGCTTTATGAACACAATTTGATTGATATCATTCGTGAAAAAGTAAATAACGGTACGCCTTATTTTGGTTGGAGTGCTGGGGCCAATGTAGCTGGCGCATCTATTATGACAACTAATGATATGCCAATTACTTATCCTCCTTCATTTCAAGCATTACAACTTTTTCCTCATCAAATTAATCCGCACTTTATTTCAGGTAAAATGCAAGGCCACAATGGTGAAAGCCGAGAAGAACGTTTGGCAGAATTTTTACTCGTTAATCCAACTGCATTTGTATATGCCTTACCTGAAGGTTCTGCGCTTCATATACAAAATGAAATAGCAACTGTGTTGGGCGAAAATCCTATTTTGTGCTTCAGTGAAAATATGGAATGTGGCACATTTGATATCAATACAACTTTTTCTTATTAACTTAAAAGGAACATATAATGGAATTATTTAAATCCATCGTTGCAGTGGTTGGCATTATTGCCACAATTTATTTTCTAATTAAAAAAGCCGAAACCCGAACCGTTTTGATTGGTGTTGGTTTAATAATGTCCATTCTGACGCTTAATCCAATGGGTGCATTAGATGCTTTTGCTAAAAGCATGACATCTGGCGGATTAATTATGGCTATCTGTTCTAGTATGGGTTTTGCTTATGTAATGAAATACACTCAATGTGATACTCATCTGGTACATTTACTTACCAAACCATTAAGCGGATTAAAATTCTTCTTAATTCCGATTGCAACAGTCATCACCTTTTTCATCAATATTGCTATTCCTTCTGCTGCTGGTTGTGCAGCTGCGGTTGGTGCAACATTAATTCCTGTTTTAAAAAGTGCGGGTGTTCGACCAGCTACTGCTGGTGCAGCTATTTTAGCTGGGACTTTTGGATCAATGATGAGCCCAGGTTCTTCTCACTCAGCAATGATTAGTGAAATGTCAGGCTTAACTATCGCTCAAGTAAACCTTTCTCATGCGCCATATAATATGATTGCGGGAGCAATAGGTGCGGTTGTTTTAACAATTCTTGCGCTTGTTTTTAAAGATTATGGTGAACAACATCGCCAAGCTTATCTTGCAGAACAAAAAGAAAGTGAAATAAAAGTTGTTGAAGGCGTCAATGTACTTTATGCCCTTGCACCATTAATACCATTAGTTATTTTAGTAATTGGTGGAACGTCATTACAACAAGTGCCGGGTCTTGAATGGACTAAAATGGGCGTTCCTCAAGCGATGCTTATTGGTGCAATTTACGGCATTATAGTAACTCGCATTTCCCCAGTAAAAATCACTGAAGAATTTTTCAATGGTATGGGAAATTCTTATGCAAACGTACTTGGTATCATCATTGCAGCCAGCGTATTTGTAGCAGGATTAAAATCTACGGGCGCAGTTGATGCTGCAATTTCTTTCTTAAAAGAATCCAACGAATTTGTACGTTGGGGCGCAACAATTGGACCATTCTTAATGGGCTTAATTACAGGCTCTGGCGATGCAGCAGCGATTGCCTTTAACAGTGCCGTCACACCACATGCTGTAGAACTTGGCTACACTCATGTAAATCTTGGTATGGCAGCAGCCATTGCTGGTGCAATTGGTCGTACAGCTTCACCAATTGCAGGTGTAACCATTGTTTGTGCAGGCCTTGCGATGGTAAGCCCAGTAGAAATGGTAAAACGTACCGCACCAGGCATGATACTTGCTGTTTTATTCTTAGCATTATTTATGTTGTAGAAATAGTAAAAAATTGACCGCACTTTATTTAAGTGCGGTCTGTTTTTATAGACTTTTAAAGGAAGAAAAAAATGAACTTAGATTTAAATCAACTTGTTAAATGGCGTCGTGAATTTCATCGTTTTCCAGAAATTGGCTGGAGTGAATTTTGGACAACTTCTCGCATTGCGGATTACTTGGAAGACTTAGGTTGTTTTGAAATTTTTCTTGGCAAACAAATTATAAATCCAGACTTTGTTCGTGGACGAAAACAAGCCGCAGTAGATAAAGGTTTAGCTAATGCAAAAGCCTATGGAGCCAATGAAAAATGGCTCGAAAAAATGGAAGGATATACTGGTTGTGTGGCATTATTTGATTCAGGTAAACTAGGAAAAACCATCGCATTACGTTTTGATATCGACTGTGTGAATGTAACGGAAACTCGCTCGCCCGAGCATATTCCAAATAAAGAAGGTTTTGCCTCAATTAACGATGGTTTTATGCATGCTTGTGGACATGATTCACATATTACAATAGGTTTAGGCGTTGCATTATGGATCGCTCAGAACAAAGATAAACTCACTGGAAAAGTAAAAATTGTATTCCAACCAGCAGAAGAAGGTGTTCGAGGTGCAGCAGCCATTGCACAAAGTGGCATAATTGATGATGCAGATTATTTTGCTTCTTCACACATTAGTTTTTGCGCGAATACAGGCACAGTTATTGCTAATCCAAGAAATTTTCTTTCCACCACAAAAATTGATATTCACTATAAAGGTAAACCTGCACACGCAGGTGCTGCGCCTCATTTAGGTCGTAATGCTTTATTAGCTGCAGCGCATACAGTCACTCAACTTCATGGTATTGCACGCCATGGTGAAGGCATGACAAGAATTAATGTGGGTGTGCTAAAAGCAGGTGAAGGACGAAATGTCATTCCATCCTCTGCTGAATTACAATTAGAAGTGCGGGGAGAAAATAAAGCAATTAATGAATACATGACTGAACAAGTCATGCAAATAGCCAAAGGTATCTCTATAAGTTTTGATGTCGCATATGAAACTGAAATTGTAGGTGAAGCCGTGGATATGAATAATGATGTTGAACTTATAAAACTCATCGAAGAAATATCTCTTGAACAACCACAAATAAATAACGTAAATTCAGATTATGCTTTCAATGCAAGTGAAGATGCGACTATTTTAGGTAGACGTGTACAAGAACATGGGGGCAAAGCTATTTACTTCATTCTTGGTGCAGATCGCACAGCAGGTCATCATGAAGCTGAATTTGATTTTGATGAAAATCAATTGCTTACTGGGGTTAATATTTATACTTCTTTAGTACAAAGATTATTAGCTTAATTAAATAAAAAATATTTTTACTCCTTTCTTTTAAGAATCCTCTATTTTTCTTAGAATAAAGGCAATATCTACCCACCTTATAAGGAAAACTCAATGATTAATAGACGTCATTTTATTCAAATCGGTGCAAGCAGTATTCTTGCATTAAGTGCAAGCCATTTTGCAACAGCAAAAGGTAAACATGATGTAGATTTACGTATTGTTGCTACTACTGACGTTCACAGTTTCTTAACAGACTTTGATTATTATAAAGACGCACCAACCGAGAAATTCGGTTTTACTCGTGCAGCAAGTCTTATTCGTCAAGCACGTTCTGAAGTAAAAAATAGCGTATTGGTTGATAACGGGGATTTAATTCAAGGTAACCCTATTGCTGATTATCAAGCGGCACAAGGCTATAAAGAAGGCAAATCTAACCCTGCAGTTGATTGCTTAAATGCAATGCACTATGAAGTAGGAACTTTAGGTAACCATGAGTTTAACTATGGTTTAGATTATTTAGCTGACTGTATCAAACAAGCTAAATTCCCAATTGTAAATGCCAACGTAGTAAAAGTCGGAACTGAAGAACCTTATTTCACACCTTATGTCATTCAAGAAAAATCTGTGGTGGATAATCACGGTAAAACACATAAATTAAAAATTGGTTACATCGGTTTTGTGCCACCGCAAATTATGGTTTGGGATAAAGCGAACCTTCAAGGCAAAGTTGAAACCCGTGATATTGTAAAAACAGCACAAAAATATGTACCTGAAATGAAGAAAAAAGGGGCTGATATTGTCGTTGCATTAGCTCACACAGGCCCATCTGATGAACCTTATCAAGAAGGCGCTGAAAATTCGGCATTCTATTTAGCGGATGTTCCACATATTGACGCCGTCATTTTTGGTCACTCACACCGTTTATTCCCAAATAAAGAATTTGCGAAATCACCAAATGCAGACATTGTGAATGGTACAGTAAAAGGTGTACCAGAAAGTATGGCTGGTTACTGGGCAAATAATATCAGCGTGGTGGATTTAGGATTAACAGAACACAAAGGTAAATGGATTGTTACCTCTGGAAAAGCGGTTCTTCGTCCAATCTATGATGCAGAAAATAAAAAAGCGCTTGCAGAAAATGACCCAGAAATTACCGCACTTTTAAAACCAGTTCACGAAGCGACACGTAAGTTTGTTTCTCAACCTATTGGTAAAGCAACAGATAATATGTACAGCTATCTTGCATTAGTACAAGATGATCCAACCATTCAAATTGTGAATCAAGCACAAAAAGCCTATGTAGAAAAAGTTGCACCAAGTGTTGCAGCAATGGCTGGATTACCTATTCTAAGTGCAGGTGCTCCATTTAAAGCGGGTGGTCGTAAAAATGACCCAACGGGCTATACCGAAGTGAACAAAGGTGAATTAACTTTCCGTAATGCTGCGGACTTATATCTCTATCCAAATACATTAGTAGTTGT
Source organism: Haemophilus sp. THUN1690 (assembly GCF_059704375.1). Lineage (NCBI taxonomy): Bacteria > Pseudomonadati > Pseudomonadota > Gammaproteobacteria > Pasteurellales > Pasteurellaceae > Haemophilus > Haemophilus sp. THUN1690. The sequence goes on from NZ_AP046583.1 coordinate 259,329, forward strand.
TAAAGCGACAGGCGAGCAATTAAAAGAATGGTTAGAATGCAGTGCAGGTATGTTTAAACAAATTGACCCTACAAGTGATAAACCACAATCATTAATCGACTGGGAAGGTTTCCGCACTTATAACTTTGATGTGATTGATGGCGTTAATTATGAATACGATCTAACCAAACCTGCTCGTTACGATGGTGAATGTAAATTAATTAACCCAGAATCGCATCGTGTAGTGAACCTCACTTATCAAGGCAAACCAGTTGATCCAAAAGCAGAATTTTTGATTGCAACGAATAACTATCGTGCTTATGGTAATAAATTCCCAGGCACTGGCGATCAACATATTGTTTACGCATCACCAGATGAAAACCGTCAAATTTTAGCTGATTACATTAAAGTAACCAGTGAAAAAGAAGGTTCTGTAAACCCTAGCGCAGATAAAAACTGGCGCTTTACGCCAATCAAAGGCAACGATAAATTAGATGTTCGTTTTGAAACCTCACCAAGCGAACAAGCAGCCCAATTCATCAAAGAAAAAGCACAGTATCCAATGAAACAAGTGGGTACAGATGAAGTTGGATTTGCTGTATACCAAATTGATTTATCTAAATAATAATTAGAAAAATAAAATGCCGCCTGAATATCAAAATTTAGACGGCATTTTTTCTTCTAAAGTGCGGTCAAATTTCTGAGTATTTTTAATCTACCTTCTCTCTTTTACAAATTGCATTCGCTTTTCAATCCTTCTATTGCTTTACATTCCTCTTCATTATGTTCACTTTCGGTAACAATAGATTGTAAAAAAGCTTTAATTTCTAATAATTGAGATATTTTATTTTCTACTTGAATAAGTTGATTAAGTACTAATTGATCTGCTTGATAATGATCTTTCGTACTAAATCTAATACGATTGAGTTCCCGAATATTCTCTAAAGAGAAGCCCAACATTCGACATTTTTTAATAAAGTTTAATTGCTCTATACTCTCTTCATCATAAAATCGATAACCATTAGCCAATCGCTTAGGTGGAGGTAATACTCCTTGTTTCTCATAGTAGCGAATAGTTTCAATATTAGTATGTGTAGATTTACTTAATTCATTAATTTTCATTATTTCCTCAAGCAATTTTTTACTTTAATGAGAATGATCATTCGGCAATGAATTGTCATCGCTACTATATAAGGATTTAATAGCTTGAAAAACTGTAGAAATACCGCTTTGTAATACAAAAATACTTAAGATACCACTAGCAACTACATCAACCCACTGCCAATTTAACCACCAAGCACTTATTCCTGCAATAATAGCAACAACCGAACCAAATAAATCTACTAAAACATGCAAATATGCTGCACGAATATTCAAATTATGGCGATTACTTTTTAGCATTATAAAAGCTACCAACAAATTAATCCCAAACCCTAGTAAAGCTACATCTAACATTGGCAAAGCGGCTATTTCTATCGGAGCCTGCCAACGTGTTACAGCCTCAATAAAAATCCAAATAGCGACCCAAACTAATGAAATTCCATTGATTAAAGCTAACCATTTTTGCCATTTTAGACTTAAAAATAACCCAATCCATGCTAAAAAAATAGATAAACTATCATTTGCCATATGCCCAGCATCAGCCATCAAAGTAAGGCTGTTAAACCAATATCCCCCTAGAAATTCAACAACCATATAAAAGGTAATAATTGCAAAACTGATGCCTAATACCATTTTATTTTTAGAAATTTGACTATGAGGGCAAGATGCGTGCTGCTGATATTCTTTAGGAGTATAATTTTTTACTAGAGAAACTTCTTTCATTTTATTTCCTTAACTATTTGATTTGAAGGAAGCATAAAACCTGTAGTAACTACAAAGTCAAATCATAAAACTTACATTTAATAAAATTAATTGCTTAAAAAAATCTAAATTATAGAGATTTCAATAAAAATTCATTTTTATCTGTGGATAACTCATAAATAATCTGTCATAAAACTGTTTTTACTCACTTGATAACTTTGAGAAAAAATAAAGTTGTTAATAACTTTCCATTTTACACACAAGATTTTTAAAGAAAATGATCGCATTTTCACAAGATCTTTAGATTCTATAACACCAGCTTCCGTAAGGATCGAATAAGGTTACTCACAACCGCAAAGGATCTTAATAGTAACAATAATAAGATCTTTATATATAAAAAGAGATCTTATTTACTAATACAAACGTGATCTTTCAAAGGATCAATAGATCCATTCTTTTTTTGTCAGGTGTTTTAAATTTCTGTAAAATAACGCCAATTTTTTGATCCGAATAATATAGAGATAGATATGTTTTACACTGAAACTTATGATGTGATTGTGATCGGTGGTGGTCATGCGGGTACAGAAGCCGCGCTTGCACCAGCTCGAATGGGATTAAAAACCCTTTTATTAACACATAATGTAGATACTTTAGGGCAAATGTCTTGTAACCCTGCAATTGGTGGGATCGGTAAAGGTCATTTAGTAAAAGAAGTAGATGCAATGGGCGGTTTAATGGCGCATGCTGCAGATAAAGCAGGGATTCAATTTCGTACTTTAAATAGCAGTAAAGGCCCAGCAGTACGTGCTACTCGAGCTCAAGCTGACAGAGTTTTATATCGTCAAGCTGTTCGTACTACATTAGAAAATCAACCCAATTTAGATATTTTCCAACAAGAAGCGACAGATATTCTGATTGAGCAAGATCGAGTTACAGGCGTTAGTACAAAAATGGGATTAACTTTTCGTGCTAAATCAGTGGTATTAACTGCAGGTACTTTCTTAGCTGGTAAAATTCATATTGGATTGGAAAATTATGAAGGTGGTCGTGCTGGAGATCCTGCTTCTGTAAATCTTTCACATCGATTAAGAGATCTCGGATTACGTGTGGATCGCCTTAAAACAGGTACACCACCACGTATTGATGCGCGTACGATCAATTTTGATATTTTAGCTAAACAGCATGGTGATGCCGTATTACCCGTATTTTCTTTTATGGGATCTGTTTCTGATCACCCACAACAAATTCCTTGTTATATTACTCACACCAATGAACAAACTCATGAAGTGATCCGTAATAACTTGGATCGCAGTCCAATGTATACCGGTGTAATTGAAGGGATCGGTCCGCGTTATTGTCCATCCATTGAAGATAAAGTGATGCGTTTTGCGGATCGTAATTCACATCAAATTTATTTGGAACCAGAAGGCTTAACCAGTAATGAAGTGTATCCAAATGGGATCTCTACCAGTTTACCGTTTGACGTACAAATGGGTATTGTTAATTCCATGAAAGGTTTAGAAAATGCACGTATTGTGAAGCCAGGCTATGCCATTGAATACGATTATTTTGATCCACGTGATTTAAAACCAACATTAGAAACAAAAGCTATTTCAGGTTTATTCTTCGCAGGTCAAATTAACGGTACAACAGGTTATGAAGAGGCGGCGGCACAAGGCTTATTGGCGGGGATTAACGCAGGTCTTTACGTACAAGAAAAAGAGGCATGGTATCCACGTCGTGATCAATCTTATACAGGCGTATTGGTGGATGACCTTTGTACACTTGGTACCAAAGAACCATATCGCGTATTTACTTCTCGTGCAGAATACCGTTTGTTATTACGTGAAGATAATGCGGATATTCGTTTAACGCCAATAGCCCATGAATTAGGTTTGATTGATGAGGCTCGTTGGGCACGCTTTAATCAAAAAATGGAAAATATTGAACAAGAACGCCAACGTTTACGTAGCATTTGGTTGCATCCGCGTTCTGAATATTTAGAAGAAGCGAATAAAGTGCTTGGTAGCCCACTTGTGCGTGAAGCCAGCGGTGAAGATTTATTGCGCCGTCCAGAAATGACCTACGATATTTTGACTTCTTTAACGCCATACAAACCAGCAATGGAAGATAGAGAAGCCGTAGAACAAGTGGAAATTGCTATTAAGTATCAAGGCTATATTGAGCATCAACAAGAAGAAATTGAAAAACAAAAACGTCACGAAAATACAGCTATCCCGGCTAACTTTGATTACAGCAAAGTGTCTGGTTTATCTAATGAAGTACGTGCGAAATTGGAACAGCATCGTCCAGTTTCCATTGGCCAAGCGAGCCGAATTTCAGGTGTTACCCCTGCAGCGATTTCAATTATCCTAGTGAATTTGAAAAAACAAGGCATGCTAAAACGTGGAGAATAATGTTTAGAAATGAAAAGTGCGGTTAATTTTGACCGCACTTTTTTATAGATTAATTTAAAAAATATAATTAATGGGCAAGAGCCTGTTTTACCGCCACATCCAATCCAGCTGTTGTGCGACCTAGTAATTTCTCAAGGGTTTTGTCTTCTGAGAATAATGCACCGTTTGACGCATCTACATCCCATTGAGCAATTAATCCTGCAAAGCCTTCATCTAATCCTGCTTGTACAAGTGCTGCGGCATAATCTGCTGCAGGAATATCCACGTAAGGGATATCTTTACCTGTTTGTTTGCTGATTTCTGCTGCAAGGTCAGCTAATGTCCAGCTGGTTGACCCGGAAAGCTCGTAAGTTTGATTTTCATGCCCTTTACTTAATGCAACGTTTACTGCTGCTTCAGCAAGTTCTGCACGGAGTACAGACGAAATTTTGCCGTTTTTTGCTGAACCATAGAAATCATTGTTTGCTAATGCAGCTGAGACTGATTCAGTGTAGTTTTCGGTGTACCAACTATTGCGTAAAATGGTGTAAGTAATGCCCGAAGCTTTTAATGCGGCTTCAGTTTCAACGTGCTCACCGGCAAGAGATTTCACTGTGTTGTCGTTGGTGGCACCGAGTAAGCTGGTGTAGATAATATGTTTCACGCCTGCTTTTTTCGCTGATTCAATCACGTTGTTGTGTTGTACTGCTCGCTGACCGACTTCATTACTTGAAACAAGAATTAAAGTATCTACGCCTTGTAATGCTTCTACTTGACCTTCTGTTTTTGAATAATCAAATTTGCGGGTTTCTACACCTGAAATTTTTGCAGGATTACGTACAAGCGCGATGACGTTTGCGTGTTTTGCTTTTAATAAGTCTAATGCGATTGCGCCAAATTGACCTGTTGCACCAGTAATTGCGATAGTTTTAGTTGTCATGATGTTTTCCTTCTTGTTAAGTTGAAATGATATTTGAACATTTGATTGTTCGCTTGATGTGGCGTATTATATTTCAATACTTACTTTTGAGAAGTACTTACATAAACGTAAGTTTTGGAATTTTTTAAAAAATAATTTTTAACCTGTTGATTTTTAATGAATTAAAAATGGAAAAAAATTTAAATCGTGGGAATGTTCTGGCTTCAGCTTGCCCTTCTCGCCAAATTTTGCAACATTTAACCAGTCGTTGGGGAGCATTGGTGTTGGTGAGTTTACATTCTGGTACCAAGCGTTTTAGTGAGCTTCGCCGTGCGATTGATGGTGTTAGCGAACGTATGTTGACAAAAACGCTACAAGAGTTAGAAGCAGATGGCATGTTAATTCGTAAATCCTATAATACTGTGCCACCACAAGTAGATTACACGTTAACAGAATTTGGGACAGAAGCATCTAATAAGATGTTTGAGTTGGTGGATTGGTTGGAAACAAATTTGACAGGAATTTTGGCTGCAACAAAAAAACATTAAGGAAATCTACCGCACTTTTAAGTAAAATAGCGCAATTTTCCAAAGAGATAATAAATATGAAAGCCAAATTAGTCAGTTTACTTGCGCAAGCAAATATAAAAATAAGTGATCAACAAATTCAGCAGTTGATTGATCTGGTCAATTTACTCAATAAATGGAATAAAGCTTATAATTTGACGTCAGTTCGTGATCCACAAGAAATGTTAGTTAAACATATTTTAGATAGTCTTGTTGTAAGTCCTTATTTACAGGGTGATCGTTTTATTGATGTCGGTACAGGCCCTGGCTTGCCTGGTTTACCTTTGGCAATTATTAATCCTTCCAAACAATTTGTCCTCCTTGATAGTTTAGGCAAGCGTATTAGTTTTATTCGAAATGCTATACGTGAGCTTAGACTAACTAATGCAACCCCTATTTTAAGTCGAGTAGAAGAATATCAACCTGAACAAAAATTCGACGGTGTATTAAGTCGTGCTTTTGCTTCGTTAAAAGATATGACAGATTGGTGTCATCATTTACCAAAAGAAAATGGATATTTTTATGCATTAAAAGGGATTTATCAGGAAGATGAAATTAATGAATTGAATAAAAAACATACTATTCAAAAAGTGATTGAATTACATGTTCCAGAACTTGTAGGTGAACGACATTTAATCGTTTTGCGTTAAATAGTTACAATTTTGTAAAAATTTTTCTAAAAGTGTGATTTAGTTAACGTTTTTCAGTGCTTTTTAAGTTGAATCTAATTTGATCAAATGTATAATTAGAACGTTTTAAGGTTTTAAAAATGTCGAGAATTGTACAACAAGCGAAAGTTCAGTATCAAAAAGCTATTTTTATTGAAATAGTCATTATGCTGCTATTGGCTTGTTTTTTTGCTTTATGGCAAATGAAAAGTGCGCTTGATTTTTTATTCGGATTTCTTTCGGCATTAATTCCTTTCGGTGTTTTTGTGTATGTGGTTTTTTATAGAAAACAACATTTAGCCACAAAATTGACCGCACTTTATAAAGGAGAAGCAATAAAATTTGCTCTAACCATTGTTTTTATTAGTATTTCATTTAAATACTTTTCGGTTACAAATTTTATTATTTTTTTTAGTGGTTTTTTTATTGCATTAATGTTGAATAATTTAGTTCCATTTTTGCTTCGCCGAATTTGATTTTTATACTTGTACTAAGGGTTTATTATGTCTGGACAAACAACATCAGAATACATTAGCCACCATTTATCCTTTCTCAAAACAGGGGATGGATTTTGGAATGTTCATATAGATACGTTGTTCTTTTCTATTCTTGCTGCGGTTATTTTCCTATTTGTTTTTTCTCGAGTAGGGAAAAAAGCAACAACTGGCGTTCCAGGAAAAATGCAATGCTTAGTTGAAATTGTTGTGGAATGGGTTAATGGAATCGTGAAAGAAAATTTTCATGGTCCACGTAACGTAGTTGCGCCACTTGCATTAACCATTTTCTGTTGGGTATTCATCATGAATGCTATCGACTTAATTCCTGTTGATTTCTTACCTCAATTTGCAGGTTTGTTCGGTATTCATTATCTTCGTGCAGTGCCGACAGCAGATATTAGCGCAACTTTGGGTATGTCCATTTGTGTTTTCTTTTTAATTCTTTTCTACACAATAAAATCTAAAGGATTCAAAGGTTTAGTTAAAGAATATACGCTTCATCCATTCAACCATTGGGCGTTTATTCCTGTTAACTTTATTCTTGAAACCGTGACTTTATTGGCTAAACCAATTTCACTCGCATTTCGTTTGTTTGGTAACATGTATGCAGGGGAATTGATCTTTATTCTTATCGCTGTGATGTATTCCGCTAATATGGCCATTGCAGCATTAGGGATTCCGTTACATCTTGCTTGGGCTATTTTCCATATTTTGGTTATTACCTTGCAGGCTTTCATCTTTATGATGTTGACGGTTGTTTATTTAAGTATTGCTTATAACAAAGCAGATCATTAATCATTTTTTATTAACCGGCTCTAGGGCTAAAACTTAACTTCTATTGGAGAAAATTATGGAAACTGTAATTACAGCTACAATCATCGGTGCATCAATTCTTCTTGCATTTGCTGCATTAGGTACTGCAATTGGCTTTGCTATTCTAGGTGGTAAATTCTTAGAATCATCAGCTCGCCAACCAGAATTAGCATCTAGCTTACAAACTAAAATGTTTATCGTGGCTGGTCTTTTAGATGCGATTGCAATGATTGCTGTTGGTATTTCATTACTTTTCATTTTCGCAAACCCATTCATCGGTTTATTACACTAATCACCTTATTTGCTTATCAACGTAAAACAAGCATAGTAAGGAGGACGTTGTGAATTTAAATGCAACATTGATTGGTCAACTTATCGCATTCGCACTTTTCGTGTGGTTTTGCATGAAGTTTGTTTGGCCACCAATTATTAATGCGATTGAAACACGTCAAAGCCAAATTGCGAACGCTTTAGCGTCAGCTGAAGCAGCTAAAAAAGAGCAAGCAGATACGAAAAATCTTGTTGAACAAGAACTTTCAGCTGCAAAAGTACAAGCTCAAGACATTTTAGATGCTGCGAATAAACGTCGCAATGAAGTATTAGACGAAGTGAAGGCAGAAGCCGAAGAACTAAAAGCAAAAATTATTGCTCAAGGTTATGCAGAAGTAGAAGCAGAACGTAAACGTGTTCAAGAAGAATTACGTCTTAAAGTGGCTTCCTTGGCAGTGGCTGGTGCTGAGAAAATTGTGGGTCGTTCTATTGATGAAGCGGCAAACAATGACATTATTGATAAATTAGTTGCAGAGTTATAAGAGGCTTAGCTTATGTCAGAATTAACTACAATAGCTCGCCCTTATGCAAAAGCTGCATTTGACTTTGCCATTGAACAAAGTGCGGTCGAAAAATGGACTGAAATGTTAGGTTTTGCTGCAGCCGTAGCTGAAGATGAAACGGTAAAAGCTTATTTAAGTAGTTCTCTTTCTGCACAGAAATTAGCTGATACAGTAATTTCTATTTGTGGCGAACAATTGGATCAATATGGGCAAAATCTTATTCGGTTAATGGCTGAAAATAAGCGTTTGAGTGCTATTCCTGCGGTGTTTGAAGAATTTAAACATCACGTAGAGGAGCACCAAGCTATTGCAGAAGTTGAAGTAACGTCTGCGCAACCATTGAATGCAACACAAATCGAAAAAATTGCAGCTGCAATGGAAAAAAGATTAGCTCGCAAAGTGAAATTAAATTGCAACGTGGATAACGCACTTATTGCTGGTGTGATTGTTCGTACTGAAGACTTTGTGATTGACGGAAGTAGCCGTGGGCAACTTACTCGTCTCGCAAACGAGTTGCAATTATAAGAGGAATACAAGATGCAACTAAATTCAACTGAAATTAGTGAATTGATTAAAAAACGCATTGCTCAATTCGACGTGGTAAGTGAAGCGCGTAATACAGGGACAATTGTTTCTGTAAGCGATGGTATTATTCGAATCCACGGTTTAAGCGATGTGATGCAAGGCGAAATGATCGCCTTACCAGGCAACCGTTACGCAATGGCACTTAACCTTGAACGTGATTCTGTTGGTGCGGTAGTAATGGGTCCTTACGCAGACTTAGCGGAAGGTATGGAAGTTCAATGTACAGGTCGTATTCTTGAAGTACCAGTTGGTCGTGGTTTATTAGGTCGTGTAGTTAATACGCTTGGTCAACCAATCGATGGTAAAGGCGAAATTGAAAATGATGGTTTCTCACCAGTAGAAGTGATTGCGCCAGGTGTTATCGATCGTCGTTCTGTTGATCAACCTGTTCAAACTGGTTATAAAGCTGTTGACTCAATGGTGCCAATCGGCCGTGGTCAACGTGAATTAATCATCGGTGACCGCCAAACGGGTAAAACTGCGTTAGCAATTGACGCTATTATTAACCAACGTAATTCTGGTATTAAATGTATCTATGTTGCGATTGGTCAAAAAGCCTCTACTATTGCAAACGTCGTGCGTAAATTAGAAGAACATGGTGCGCTTGCAAACACTATCGTGGTAGCCGCATCAGCATCTGAATCAGCAGCGTTACAATATTTAGCACCTTATGCTGGTTGTGCGATGGGTGAATATTTCCGTGATCGCGGCGAAGATGCATTAATTGTTTATGATGATTTATCAAAACAAGCCGTAGCTTATCGTCAAATTTCATTATTATTACGCCGTCCACCAGGTCGTGAAGCCTATCCAGGTGATGTATTCTATTTACATTCTCGTTTACTAGAACGTGCTTCTCGTGTAAACGAAGATTACGTAGAAAAATTCACTAAAGGTGAAGTGAAAGGAAAAACTGGTTCTTTAACCGCACTTCCGATTATTGAAACCCAAGCTGGCGACGTATCTGCGTTTGTTCCAACCAACGTAATTTCTATTACCGATGGTCAGATCTTCTTAGAATCTAACTTGTTTAACTCAGGTATTCGTCCTGCGGTAAACCCAGGTATTTCGGTATCTCGTGTTGGTGGTTCAGCGCAAACTAAAGTTATTAAGAAATTAGCGGGTGGTATTCGTACCGCGCTAGCTCAATATCGTGAATTAGCAGCGTTTGCACAGTTTGCATCAGATCTTGATGATGCGACTCGTAAGCAACTTTCTCACGGTGAAAAAGTAACTGAATTATTAAAACAAAAACAATTTGCTCCATTATCTGTTGCAGAACAAGCGGTTGTATTGTTTGCTGTTGAATTTGGTTATTTGGATGACGTGGAATTATCAAAAATTGCAAGTTTTGAGACCGCACTTTTAGATTATTCTAACCGTAATCACGCTGAGTTTATGCAAGAGCTTACTAAAACCGGTAACTATAATGACGAAATCAAAGATACATTAAAAGGTATTTTAGATAGTTTTAAAGCGAATAGTGCTTGGTAGTAACGGAGAGATAAGATGGCAGGTGCAAAAGAGATAAAAACCAAAATTGCCAGTGTACAAAGTACACAAAAAATTACTAAGGCAATGGAAATGGTGGCAACCTCGAAAATGCGTAAAACGCAGGATCGTATGGCTGCATCTCGTCCGTATTCTGAAACTATCCGTAACGTTATTAGTCATGTGTCTAAAGCAAGTGTCGGTTATAAACATCCGTTCTTAGTTGAGCGTGAAGTGAAGAAAATCGGTATCTTGGTTATTTCAACAGATCGTGGTATGTGTGGTGGTTTAAATGTTAATTTATTCAAAACCACACTTAACCAAATCAAAAATTGGAAAGAACAAAATATTTCTACAGATTTGGGCTTAATAGGTTCAAAAGGGATTAGTTTTTTCCGTTCCTTTGGATTTAATATCAAAGGTCAACTTTCTGGTTTAGGCGATACGCCCGCTCTAGAAGAATTAATTGGTGTCGCAAATACAATGTTTGATGCTTATCGTAATGGTGAAATTGATGCAGTTTATATTGCATACAATAAATTTGTTAATACGATGTCGCAAAAACCTGTTGTACAACAATTAGTTCCTTTACCAGAATCTAAAGACGATCATTTAAATGAAAGACAACAGACTTGGGATTATCTTTATGAACCAGAACCAAAAGTACTATTAGATAGTCTTTTAGTTCGTTATTTAGAATCTCAAATTTATCAAGCGGTTGTAGATAATTTAGCTTCAGAACAAGCGGCTCGAATGGTAGCAATGAAAGCAGCAACTGATAATGCAGGTAATTTAATTAATGATCTGCGGTTGGTGTATAACAAAGCTCGTCAAGCAAGTATCACAAATGAATTGAATGAAATCGTAGCCGGTGCGGCAGCGATTTAAGAAAAGAGGAACGGTAATGTCAGCAGGAAAAATTGTACAAATCATCGGTGCGGTGATTGACGTTGAATTTCCACAAGATGCAGTGCCAAAAGTTTACGATGCATTAAAAGTTGAATCAGGTTTAACACTTGAGGTGCAACAACAATTAGGTGGCGGTGTGGTACGTTGTATCGCATTAGGTGCTTCTGACGGTTTAAAACGTGGTTTAAAAGTAGAAAATACGAATGATCCGATTCAAGTACCGGTAGGCACAAAAACCCTTGGTCGTATTATGAATGTATTGGGTGAACCAATTGACGAACAAGGTCCAATCGGTGAAGAAGAGCGTTGGGCTATCCACCGTTCTGCACCAAGCTATGAAGAACAATCAAACAGTACGGAATTATTAGAAACTGGTATCAAAGTTATTGACTTAATTTGTCCATTTGCTAAAGGTGGTAAAGTTGGTCTATTCGGTGGTGCGGGTGTAGGTAAAACCGTAAACATGATGGAATTAATTCGTAACATCGCGATCGAACACTCAGGTTACTCTGTATTTGCGGGTGTAGGTGAACGTACTCGTGAAGGTAACGACTTCTATCATGAAATGAAAGATTCTAACGTATTAGATAAAGTATCTTTGGTTTATGGTCAGATGAATGAGCCACCAGGTAACCGTTTACGTGTTGCGTTAACTGGTTTAACCATGGCAGAAAAATTCCGTGATGAAGGTCGTGATGTATTATTCTTCGTGGATAATATCTATCGTTATACCCTTGCTGGTACTGAAGTATCTGCGTTATTAGGTCGTATGCCATCAGCGGTAGGTTATCAACCAACCTTAGCTGAAGAAATGGGTGTGTTACAAGAACGTATTACATCAACCAAAACAGGTTCTATTACCTCTGTACAAGCGGTATATGTACCTGCGGATGACTTAACTGACCCATCTCCAGCAACAACTTTCGCACACTTAGACTCAACCGTTGTATTAAGTCGTCAAATTGCATCTTTAGGTATCTACCCTGCGGTTGACCCATTAGATTCAACTTCACGTCAGTTAGACCCACTTGTTGTTGGTCAAGAACATTATGATATTGCTCGTGGTGTACAAGGTATTTTACAACGTTATAAAGAATTGAAAGATATTATCGCAATTCTTGGTATGGACGAATTATCTGAAGAAGATAAATTAGTGGTAGCACGTGCGCGTAAAATTGAACGTTTCTTATCACAACCGTTTTTCGTTGCTGAAGTATTTAACGGTACTCCGGGTAAATATGTTCCATTAAAAGAAACCATTCGCGGCTTTAAAGGTATTTTAAGCGGTGATTACGACCATATCCCAGAACAAGCGTTCTATATGGTAGGTTCAATCGACGAAGCGCTAGAAAAAGCCAAAAATATGTAATCACTTCAAGTCATTTGAAGGAGAACAAAAATGGCGACATTTAATTTAACAATAGTAAGCGCAGAGCGAAAAATCTTTGAAGGTGAAGTAAAACAAATCCAAGCAACAGGTGTTGAGGGGGAATTAGGTATTCTCCCTGGACACACTCCATTGCTAACGGCAATTAAGCCAGGGATTGTTAAATTTACTCTTCAAGATGGAAATGAAGAAGTTATCTATGTTTCCGGTGGTTTTTTAGAGGTTCAACCAAATATTGTTACGGTGCTAGCAGATGTTGCTATCCGTGGTAGTGAATTAGATGCAGATCGTATTCGCGAAGCAAAACGTAAAGCTGAAGAGAACATTGTATCTCATGCATCAGATGTAGATCATGATTTACTGGTTGCGAAACTTTCTAAAGAGTTAGCAAAACTTCGAGCTTATGAGTTGACTGAAAAACTCTTGAAAACAAGACGATAATAAAAAAAGTATGATGAAAAATGATCTGCACCCCAAAAGTTGGATTGAACAAACTAACAATTGAGGTGCAGATTTTTTTATGGGTAAATACTACACAATCGAATTTAAATGATAGGTTCTCCAATCTATTCTGATTAAATAAAGCCTATGAAGTCATTTTACATTCAGGCCAAAGCTTGGCTGTATCAAATAGTGGCTTATTGTCAAATATTGGCTGAAAATAGCATTATTCAAAGTATGTAGAGAAAAGGGAATTGCTCGGGCAATATTGTGATGGAAAGTTTCTTTAGGCTATTAAAAACAGAATATTTTTATGATTGGGAATTTAATAGTAGAGAGATGATAGTTGATGCAGTTAGGGATTGTTGAGATTAGTATAATTACCGACAGATTCAACTAAAATTAAAAGGACTGAGTTCGATAAAATATCGTCATCCGTCCTTGAGTAAATAGTGTAGGCTTTTAATTTTTACCGTATTTTTATTTTTTACGTTTTGCTCTTGGATGAGCTTGATCGTACACTTCCGCCAGATGTTGAAAATTTAAGTGAGTATAAATTTGAGTGGTGGAAAGATTGCTATGCCCAAGCAATTCTTGAACGGCGCGTAAATCAGAACTGGCTTCCAACATATGCGTCGCAAAAGAATGACGTAATTTGTGCGGATTAAGATGGCTATTTAAGCCTTGACGAATGCCCCAAGTTTCCAAACGTTTTTGAATCGCTCGATGAGAAATACGATTTCCAAGCTGGCTAACAAATAATGCCTCATCTTTTGGGTTAAATAATGCCCGCACTTTTAACCATTCTTGAATTGCATGCGAAGCGTAACGCCCAAACGGCACCACACGCTCTTTGTTGCCTTTCCCAATAACACGCACTTCCCGCACTCGGGTATTAATGCTGTTTAAATCTAAGCCTTGTAATTCAGATAAACGTAAACCTGAACTGTACATTAATTCCAAAATAGCACGATCACGAATATCAATTGGCTCTTTGCTATCGTTGGCAAGCAACTGTTGAACTTGCTCTCCATCCATATTTTTCGGTAAATGCTTGCCTTGTTTCGGTGCGGAAATGCCTGTGGCGGGATTCACTTTCAATTCGCCTTGTTGCACCAAAAAACTGAGAAATCTGCGCAATGCGGATAAACGCAAAGCCAAGCTTTTTTCTTTTAAGCCTTGTTTTTTGCTTTCTGCCAAAATAAAGCGCACCACGCTGGGTGTTACTTGTGCCCAAGCATGAATGTCTTGTTGCGCTAAAATTTTGATGATGGCATCAAGTTGATGTTGATAATTAGTGAGCGTGTGAGGGCTCATTTGGCGTTCAATCCGCAAATAATCCCAATAACGATTTAACGCGGTTAGCATTACAAACTCAATTCAAATAAACGTTCTTTCGGGTTCAATTTAAACCCTTCCGATTCCAACATTGAATATTGATTTTGCGCTAATTCTGCCACTAAACGATTGGATTGCGTGAAATGCACAAAGTCTTTTGCTTTAGAAATCAGCGCCGCATAAATTTCCGTTTGTTGAGCATGTTCCAACACAAAAATATCGGTGATTTGCCAATAGCGTTGTAATTGTAAAGAAGAAAGGCGAGGGAAAAGCTGCACAAAGCCAATAGCCTTTTCATTTTCATCCACCGCAATAAAAAACAGACTTTCATTAAAACGCATACGATTAGTTAAAAAAGCCAAGGTGCGTTCTGGATTCTCTGCTTGTCCATAGGCTTGGCGATAGGCTTCAAAAAGAGGAAGAAGCACGTCAATATTCCATTGTTCGGCTTTGAAAAGTTTCATAATTGGTTATTTTTTATTGGTTCCATACAGGTAATTGTAGCTTTTTAGCACAAGATAATCATCTTTCTATGAGAATTTTTTTAATTTTATGATCTTCTGCAAAGAATCGTGGTGAAATTTTGGTATAGTAAGCAAGTTAATTTTATCAACTATGGAGAAACAAAAATGGCACGTCGTCCTTTAGTGATGGGTAACTGGAAATTAAACGGTTCCAAAGCGTTCACCAAAGAATTAATCGAAGGATTAAAAGCAGAATTACATGATGTAACAGGTTGTGATGTGGCAATTGCCCCACCAGTGATGTATTTAGGTACGGCTGAAGCAGCACTTTCTGGTTGTGGTTGCAGCTGCGGCGGTAAAAGTGTGATTCAGTTAGGTGCACAAAACGTAGATATCAATGTGAAAGGTGCATTTACTGGTGATATTTCTAGTGAAATGTTAAAAGATTTTGGCGCAAAATACATCATTATCGGCCACTCTGAGCGTCGTACTTACCACAAAGAAAGCGACGAATTTGTAGCGAAGAAATTTGGTGCATTAAAAGAAGCTGGTTTAGTACCAGTATTATGTATTGGTGAAACTGAAGCTGAAAACGAAGCAGGTAAAACAGAAGAAGTATGTGCACGTCAAATTGATGCCGTCATCAACGCATTAGGCGTAGAAGCATTTAATGGTGCAGTGATCGCATACGAACCAATTTGGGCAATCGGCACTGGTAAATCAGCGACTCCAGCACAGGCACAAGCTGTTCATGCATTTATCCGTGGCCACATCGCAGCAAAATCACAAGCTGTAGCAGATCAAATGATCATTCAATACGGTGGTTCGGTAAATGACGCTAATGCAGCAGAATTATTCACTCAACCAGATATCGATGGTGCATTAGTGGGCGGTGCTTCACTTAAAGCGCCTGCGTTTGCAGTCATCGTGAAAGCAGCGGCAGCAGCGAAAAACTAATTTTTATTTAATTAGAATAATATGTATTTAAGTCGCTTTACATGTGACTTAGGTCGTCATTAGTTTTTGTAATTATCTAAGTATCATATTATATTTACCCCTAACTACAAACCGCACGTTTTACGTGCGGTTTGTTATTTTTAGAAGCAATTAGCAAGCTTGTTTGCCATAAGCATCTTGGCGAAGAATGTGACGAACACCTTCATCAAATTCTGCTAATACGCGATCTGCATCTTTTGGATCTTTACCGCGCGCATCTAAGTAGAATTTAATTTTTGGTTCAGTACCTGAAGGACGAGCAATTAAGCGTCCGCCATTTTCCAAGTTAAATACAAGGATATCGCTTTGACGATCTGTTTTAGTATGGTCGATAAATTGTGCCACTTTCACGCCTGCGATTTCTGCTGGTGGATTGTTACGAAGTGCGGTCATTAATTTTCCGATTTCTGAAAGATCGCTTACTCGAATAGAGATTTGTCCACTCACATAAGCACCAAATTCTTTGGTAAATTCATCAGCATAATCTGCTAAAGTTTTGCCTTGTTTTTTCAAGTTACGCACAAGATCTAAGAACACGATTGCCGCAGAAATACCGTCTTTATCGCGTACTTTGTCGGGGTCAACTAAATAGCCCAATGCTTCTTCAAAACCAAACAATAAGCCAGATACTTTACCGATATATTTGAAACCGGTTAAGGTTTCTTCTGATTGGAAACCATATTTTTTCGCAATTTCAGCAAGCGCAGGAGAAGAAACAAGTGAGCAAGCCAATGTGCCTTGTTTACCTTGATATTGTTTTGCCAAGTACCAACCTAAGAAACAGCCTACCACGTTGCCGTGTAGTGATTTCCAGTTGCCTTGCGCATCAGGCACAGCAACGGCTAAACGGTCTGCATCTGGGTCATTAGCAATGATAAATTCAGCATTCTTTTCTTTTGCCACTTTAATTGCTAAATCTAATGCGCCTTTTTCTTCTGGATTTGGGAAATTCACAGTTGGGAATGTGCCATCTGGCCAAATTTGATCTGCGACTACGTGAGGTTGTGGTAAGCCTGCTTTTGCTAGCGTTTTACTTAACACTTCATAGCCAACACCGTGCATAGCGGTATAAACATAGTTAATGTCGCAAGCTGGCTCTTTAGCTAATGATGCAGTTTTTGCAATGTATGCATCTACCACTTCATCATTTAACACTACATAATTATCGCTACGTGGTAAATCTTGGATATTGCCAGCCGCAACTTTATCAATTAATGCTGCGATGTCTTTATCTGCCGGTGAAACGATTTGACCGCCACCATTTGCTTTGCCCAAATATACTTTATAGCCGTTATCTTCCGGTGGATTATGGCTTGCTGTCACCATTACACCCGCAGTGGTATCAAAATATTGGATAGCATAAGCTAAAACTGGAGTCGGTAATTTGCGTGGTAATAAATAAGCTTTTACGCCTGCACCGGCCATAATTTCAGCTGTGTCACGGGCAAATACATCAGAGTTTTTACGGCCATCGTAACCAATTACGATTGATGGTTCTTTATCGTAACCTTTTAAATATTCCGCTAAACCGCCAGCAGCTTGAGAAACTAAAACTCGGTTCATCCCCATTGAGCCAGCTTGTAAACGGCCACGTAAACCTGCCGTACCAAATTGTAAACGACCATCAAAACGCGCATGTAATTCTGCTTCTGCCGCTTTATCTCCGCCTTTTGCCGCATCTAAAAGTGCGGTTAATTCTGCACGAGTTTCTGCGTCAGGATCTTGGTTTAACCAATTTTGCGCTACATGAAAAAGAGTTGTCATAGGATCATCCTTATTCTCTTGAAATAAATAAATCGCTGCTAGACTAGCCGAAATCACCCAAAATGGGAACGGATAATTATCAAAATTTTGATCTACTTAACATTTTTTGTTCACGCAATCGGTTATCCGAACTAATTAGGAAAGCCATTTGTTGCATAGGCATTTGTTTGAAAAATTCGCTATAATACCGCCTCAATATTTACGGCAAAATTTAACCGCACTTTAAGGATTTTCAATGTCATCCCAGCCTCGTTTCGTCCATCTTCGCACGCACACAGATTTTTCGATGATTGACAGTATTGTCAAAGTGAAACCTCTTGTGAAAGCTTGTGCTGCCAATGAAATGGTCGCAATGGGATTAACGGATTTTGCTAATTTTTGTGGTGTGGTGCGTTTTTATGGCGAAATGCTTTCTTCGGGTATGAAGCCGATTATTGGCGCCGATGTTAAAGTGAAAAATGCACTATGCGGTAATGAAATGTTTGATTTGACGCTTTTGGCGAAGAATAACGAAGGCTATAAAAACATTACATTATTACTCTCAAAAGCCTATCAGCGCGGTTATGATGACTATCCTTATATCGATCAAAATTGGTTAATTGAACACCGAGAAGGGCTGATTATTTTATCTGGTGGTACGCAAGGCGATGTGGGTAAAAAATTGTTGAAAGAAAACGCTGCAGAAATTGAAAGTGCGGTTGCTTTTTACCAAGAATTTTTTGCTGATCATTTTTATCTTGCACTTACGCGCACTGGAAGACCTGATGAAGAACGTTATATCCAAGCCGCATTAAAATTAGCTAAAAGTCATGGATTGCCTTTGGTGGCGACGAATGATGTGATGTTTTTGAAATCTGATGATTTTGAAGCTCATGAAATTCGTGTTGCGATTCGTGATGGCTATACATTAGATGATCCTAAACGTCCAAAACGTTATACCCCACAACAATATTTCCGCAGCGAAGAGGAAATGTGCAAGTTATTCGCTGACATTCCTTCCGCTCTCGAAAATACCTTATTAATTGCGCAGCGTTGTAGTGTAACGCTTCGTCTCGGTCAATATTTCTTGCCTCAATTCCCGACGGGAGATTTGAGTACAGAAGATTTCTTGGTGCAAAAAGCCAAAGAAGGTTTGGAAGAACGTTTAGCTTTTTTATTCCCTGATGAAAAAGTGCGGTTAGAAAAAAGACCAAAATATGATGAGCGCTTGCAAGTTGAGCTAGATGTGATTAACCAAATGGGATTCCCAGGTTATTTCTTGATCGTAATGGAATTTATTCAGTGGTCGAAAGATAACGACATTCCTGTTGGGCCGGGTCGTGGTTCTGGTGCGGGTTCATTAGTGGCTTATGCATTAAAAATCACTGATTTAGATCCGCTAGAGTTTGATTTGCTATTTGAACGTTTCTTAAATCCAGAACGTGTGTCTATGCCCGATTTCGACGTGGATTTCTGTATGGATGGTCGAGACCGAGTGATTGAGCACGTTGCTGAAACTTACGGCCGTGGCGCTGTATCACAAATTATCACCTTTGGAACCATGGCAGCGAAAGCTGTTATTCGAGATGTAGGACGAGTGCTGGGGCATCCGTATGGTTTCGTTGATCGTATTTCGAAATTAATTCCGCCAGATCCTGGTATGACGCTTGCGAAAGCATTTGAAGCCGAGCCACAATTACAGGTAGCCTACGACAGCGATGAAGAAGTGCAAGCGTTGATTGATATGGCGCGTAAGCTGGAAGGTGTGACGCGTAATGCAGGTAAACATGCTGGTGGCGTGGTCATTTCACCAACCTTAATTACTGATTTTGCACCACTCTATTGTGATAATGAAGGCTTACATCCTGTTACTCACTTTGATAAAAATGATGTGGAATATGCGGGGCTTGTGAAATTCGACTTTCTGGGCTTGCGTACTCTCACCATCATTAAATGGGCATTGGATATGATTAATGCTCGTATGGTGCGTGAGGGCAAGCCTCGAGTAGATATTGCATCTATTCCACTTGATGATCCAGAATCTTTTGAATTACTTAAACGTTCCGAAACTACAGCCGTGTTCCAGTTGGAATCGCGAGGAATGAAGGATTTGATTAAGCGCCTGCAACCTGACTGTTTTGAAGATATCATCGCGTTGGTGGCATTGTTCCGTCCTGGTCCGTTGCAATCAGGCATGGTGGATAACTTTATCGACCGTAAACATGGACGAGAAGAAGTATCTTATCCTGATGCGGAATATCAACATGAAAGCTTGAAACCTATTCTTGAGCCGACCTACGGTATTATTTTGTACCAAGAACAAGTGATGCAAATTGCGCAGGTGTTGGCTGGCTATACGCTGGGTGGGGCTGACTTATTGCGTCGAGCAATGGGTAAAAAGAAACCAGAAGAAATGGCAAAACAGCGCTCAGTGTTTAAAGAAGGGGCGGAGAAAAACGGTGTTGATGGCGAGCTATCTATGAAGATTTTCGACTTGGTAGAAAAATTTGCTGGCTATGGTTTTAATAAATCTCACTCCGCTGCTTATGCCTTGGTATCTTACCAAACCCTTTGGTTAAAAACTCATTTCCCTGCGGAATTTATGGCAGCGGTAATGACATCTGAAATGGATAATACGGATAAAATCGTAGGTTTATACGATGAATGTCTGCGTATGGGCTTAAAAGTAACGCCACCAGATATTAATATCGGCAAACACCATTTTAGCGTTAATGAACAAGGTGAAATTGTATATGGGATTGGCGCGATTAAAGGTGTGGGGGAAGGCCCGATTGAAGCACTTGTTACGGCAAGAAATGAAGGGGGAATTTTCAAAGATTTATTCGATTTATGCGCTCGTGTAGATTTGAAAAAAATTAACCGCCGCACCTTTGAAAGCCTAATTATGTCAGGTGCCTTTGATAAATTAGGCCCACATCGCGCCGCACTTTCTAAGAATTTGGAAGACGCGCTTAGAGCTTCCGATCAGCATGCGAAAGATGAAGCAATGGGGCAAACGGATATGTTCGGCGTGCTGACAGAAACCCATGAAGAAGTGGAAAATGCTTACGCTAATACACCACCTTATACCGAAAAACAAATCCTTGATGGTGAACGAGAAACCTTGGGGCTTTATTTAAGTAGCCATCCTGTTAGCCGTTATTTGAAAGAACTTTCTCATTACACTTCAACTCGCTTAAAAGATCTTGCACCAAATCGTCGTGGACAAATTAGCACTGTGGCGGGGCTAGTTGTGGCATCGAGAATTGCGATGACGAAAAAAGGCAATCGGCTAGGTATTGCTACATTGGATGACCGTTCAGGTCGCTTAGATTTAACATTATTTGGTGAAAGCCTAGAACAATTTGGTGAGAAATTACAAAAAGATACAGTGATTGTTGCTTCTGGACAGGTTAGCTTTGATGATTTCTCTGGTGGCTTAAAAATGACGGTGCGCGAGTTAATGACCTTAGATGAAGCTCGTTCCCGTTATATCAAATCCTTAGCTATTAGTCTTTCTGAGCATCAAATTACACCAAGTTTTATTAAACTACTTAAAGCATTACTTGAGCCGGTGAGTGGTGGAACGTTGCCGATTAATGTGTATTATCAAAGTCCGAAAGGTCGTGCGTTGTTACGTTTGGGCGTGCAATGGTCGATCATTCCAACAGATGAAATTCTGACGGAATTGGTGAATTTACTTGGCGAAAGTGCGGTGGAATTAGAGTTTGAATAATACAAAGGCGCGAAAAATATCACGCCATTTTTATAAGATTAACGTAAGAAATAACGATAAGATTTGCTTTCTGTTACATCTTCAAAAACATAATTGAGTTGGGCAAGTGCCAGTTCAAATTCTGCTTGTTCGCGTTCTTCAATTTGGAAACCAGCAAGGATATTTCCATAGTCCGCGCCGTGGGCACGATAGTGGAATAATGAAATATTCCAACGATTTTGCAAGGTTTCTAGAAATTTCAATAACGCACCTTTTTGCTCTGGGAATTCGAACGTATATAAGCGTTCGTTATCATTTGATGCGCGACCACCCATTAAATAGCGAACATGCGTTTTCGCAATATCATCATCAGACATATCCTCAACATCAAAACCATTTTTAGTGAGGTCTGCAATAATGTCTGCTTTTTCTTGCTCATTTGTCGTTCTTACCCCGACAAACACGCAAGCACGTTTATCATCTGCATAACGGTAACTGAATTCTGTTACTGCTCGGTTACCTAATACATAAGCAAATTTTAAGAAACTACCGGGTTGTTCAGACATGGTCACGGCTAATAAAGCTTCTCGGTTTTCACCAATTTCACAACGTTCAGATACATAACGTAATGTGTGGAAATTTAAGTTCGCGCCAGACAAAATTGCCGCCATATTTTTGCCTTCAATATGGTTTTGTTTGGCATATTTTTTCAAACCAGCTAAACCTAATGCACCTGATGGTTCTGCAACAGCACGAACGTTTTCAAACAAATCTTTCATTGCTGCGCATACTTCGTCACTATCGACCAATACCATATCATCAAGATATTGTTGGCATAGGCGGAATGTTTCGTCACCAATGCGTTTTACGGCAACACCATCCGCAAATAATCCAACATGGATTAAATCTGTTGGTTCACCTTTATCGAGAGCGGCTTTTAAGCATGCAGAATCCTTTGATTCTACACCGATAATTTTAATTTCTGGCATAAATTGCTTAAGCAAAATTGCTACACCTGCAGCTAAGCCACCACCGCCGACTTGTACAAACACATAATCCAAATCTGCCACTTGTTGTAGCATTTCCATCGCTAACGTGCCTTGTCCTGCGATCACTAATGGATGATCGAATGGTGGAATAAATGTCATGTTTTTTTCTTTTGAAAGCTCGATAGCTTTTGCTTTGGCTTCATCGAAATTAGCACCATGCAACAACACCTCACCACCAAAACCACGCACGGCATCCACTTTAATGCTTGGAGTGTTTTGTGGCATGACGATCAATGCTTTTAAGCCTAGTTGTTTCGCTGATAATGCCACGCCTTGCGCATGGTTACCCGCAGAGGCCGCTATTACGCCTGCTGCTTTTTGTTCTGCTGGAAGGCTAGAAATCATTGCGTAAGCACCGCGTAGTTTAAAGCTATTTACTGGTTGGCGATCTTCGCGCTTGATCCAGATATTATTGTGCAGTCGTTCAGAAAGTTTTCCCATTTTTTGTAAAGGGGTCACTTGCGCAGCTTCATATACGCGTGAACCAAGTTTAACAATAGCATTGATATAATCTGATTGAGAGGGTTGAGGATTGGTGAGTAGGTTTTTCATAGTGTTTGTTTTGATGATGAAGTGCGGTTAGTTTTTCCTTTGTTTTATCCCCCTCTTATGAAGGAGGGGGAACCGTTAAATTATTTTAATAATGTTTTATCGCGTACCGCACCTTTGTCTGCAGAGGTTGCAAAGTGACCGAATACTTTCAATGCGAAAGAGACTTCACGTTCACGGTTAGCTGGCTGCCAACCTTTTTGATCTTGTTCAGCTCTGCGTGCAGCGAGTTCTTCATTACTGATTTCTAAGTTAATTGCACGGTTTGGAATATCAATGTTGATAATATCGCCATCGCGTACTAAGCCGATTGCACCGCCAGAAGCAGCTTCTGGTGAAGCATGTCCAATAGACAAACCTGATGTACCACCAGAGAAACGTCCGTCCGTTAATAAAGCACATTTTTTGCCCAAACCCATCGATTTTAAGTAACTGGTTGGGTACAACATTTCTTGCATACCTGGTCCGCCTTTAGGCCCTTCATAACGAATAACAACCACATGACCTTCTTTGACTTTGCCACCCAAAATGCCTGCAACCGCATCTTCTTGGCTTTCAAATACTATAGCAGTGCCAGTGAATTTCCAAATAGATTCATCTACACCAGCGGTTTTAACGATACATCCGTCTTCAGCGAGATTACCGAATAATACGGCTAAGCCCCCTTCTTGCGAGATCGCATTTTCTTTATTTCGAATACAGCCGTTTACACGATCATTATCGACGGTATCCCAGCGACAATCTTGTGAGAATGCTTGAGTTGTGCGGATGCCTGCAGGGCCTGCACGGAAGAATTTATGTAATTCTTCATCTTGATTGCGAATAATATCGTATTGGTCTAGTTGTTCTCCCATGCTCATTCCAAGCACGGTGTGTGTATTTTTATGAATTAATCCAGCGCGATCTAATTCACCTAACAATCCCATAATACCGCCTGCACGGTGTACGTCTTCCATATGGTATTTATTGGTGTTTGGTGCAATTTTGCTTAAACAAGGTACTTTGCGCGATAAACGGTCAATATCTTCCATTTTAAAATCTACGCCTGCTTCTTGTGCTGCTGCTAACAAGTGTAAAACTGTATTGCTTGAACCACCCATTGCGATATCGAGGCTCATTGCATTTTCAAAGGCATCAAAAGTACCGATTGAACGAGGCAATACGCTTACATCATCTTGTTCGTAATAACGTTTGCAAAGCTCAACAATTTGACGACCTGCTTTTAAGAATAATTCTTTGCGGTCTGCGTGAGTGGCTAACATGGAACCATTGCCGGGTAAAGATAAACCTAAAGCTTCAGTTAAACAGTTCATTGAGTTAGCGGTAAACATCCCTGAGCAAGAACCACAAGTTGGGCACGCACTGCGTTCAATGGCATCAATGCGTTCATCTGACACATTTGGATCGGCTGCCTCAATCATCGCATCAACCAAATCTAAGCGGATTAATTGATCAGAAAGTTTAGTTTTGCCCGCTTCCATTGGGCCGCCTGAGACAAAAATTGTCGGAATGTTTAAGCGCATTGCCGCCATCAACATTCCTGGAGTGATTTTGTCACAGTTGGAAATACACACCATCGCATCAGCACAGTGCGCATTGACCATATATTCCACGCTATCAGCGATCAAATCACGGCTTGGTAAAGAATAAAGCATCCCGCCGTGTCCCATCGCGATACCATCATCCACCGCAATGGTATTAAATTCTTTTGCTACGCCGCCTGCTTTTTCAATTTCTGCGGCAACAAGCTGTCCCATATCTTTTAAATGCACGTGACCAGGTACGAATTGAGTGAAAGAGTTCACCACCGCAATAATCGGCTTACCAAAGTCATTTTCTTTCATCCCTGTTGCACGCCATAAGGCACGTGCGCCTGCCATATTACGACCTTGTGTACTAGTCGCTGAACGTAGTTTTGGCATAAATAATCTCTCCGAGTAAATTTTAGGGTTTGTTTTTATTTTCCAGATAAAGACTGAATTGCATAAAAAGGTAATGAGATAATTGCTAATGGTACAAAAATAATCATTGCCGCTGATGCTCGTCCAGCTACTGTAATGTTATCCTCTGTTGCTTCAGCACTGAATCTTTTTTCTTGACGATATTCTAAGTACTTAGTTTCCAAAGGTTTAATCAATTTGGCTTTTTTTAAAATCTCATTTTTATTTTTAATATCAACAATTTCACCATCTTCCATTCTAAAAAATATATTATGCTCCTGCATATTGTAATAATTTTGTCCATAGAGCTCATTAGATTGCTTTTGGGTAAGCTCTTTATCATTAAAATATAGTGTTAATGTAGCTTTCACTTTGTTTTTTTCAACATCTTTAGCGATAGAATGAATTTTTACAGATGATATGTTTTTTACATAAGGTGATCGTAAGATGCGAATTAAATCTCCAGTTTCACTATATTTTGAACCAGCAAAGTGATAACTATTAAGTTGCCCTATAGCATAAATGTTGTCTTCTGCTATAAAGAAAGAGTGTATTACTTCTTTTTGAGAAGATAGTTCTTTATCTTGTAATGAAGTGCATCCAAATAGTACGAAAGTAATAAGTAACTCCAATAACAAACGTATATTTTTCATTATTTTATCTCCAGCACATCTGGCAATTTCGCCAACTGATTCACTAATAGATCTAAAGTGCGGTCAGATTTTACAGTGATTTTTAATCGCACTTGGGTTTCAATTAGTGTCATTTCCATCGTTGTAACGGTAAACCCGCGGTGGCGTGTTACGCGTAAAATGCGTTCTAGTACTTCAGGACGATGGCGAGCGACGAGTTCCAATTTATATTCATTCATTAGTTCATCTCCTCTACCATATCCGCGTTACATGCACCTGGTGGCACAAGTGGCCATACACATTCATCCGGTGGAATACATACTTGTAATAAGTAGGCTGTCTTGCTGTTTAATAATCGGTTGAGTGCTGCATCCACATCATCGGCTGACTCAATACGTTCTGCAGGAATACCGAACGCATTAGCAAGCACCACAAAATCTGGGTTGTCATCTAAAATAGTTTCACTGCGACGTTTATTCCAGAATAAATCCTGCCATTGACGAACCATACCTAAGCGTTGATTATCCAATAGCAAAATTTTTACCGGTAAATTGCCACGTTTGATTGAACCCAATTCTTGGATATTCATCATGAGTGAGCCATCACCCGTAACCAAAATGACTTCATCTTGCGGGCGTGCTTTTTTTGCACCTACAGCAGCGGGTAAGCCAAAGCCCATTGTGCCGAAACCTGCCGAAGTAATGTAGTTCTCTGGCGCAAAATGCTTCATGTGTTGCGCTGACCACATTTGATGCTGACCTACATCGGTACAAATTACAGCATTATTTGGTTTGCGATTAGATAGGCTGTTGAGTAATGCCCAAGGATCAATTGGACGATTGCCTTGATTTTCAATATAAGTGAAATCTAATTTTGCTTTGAAATTTCTGATTTGTTCACGCCAAGGCTCAATATCAAGCTCTTGTTTGAGAGCATTAAGTGCTTGGATTAAATCTCCTTGTAGGGCAACATCTGCACGGCGTAATTTATGGATTTCCGCTGCATCAATATCACAATGAATCACTTTAGCATGAGGCGCAAAAGTATCGAGTTTACCTGTTACACGATCGTCAAAACGAGCGCCGCATACAAGTAATAAATCGCTTTCTTGCACGGCAAAATTAGCAGCTTTTGTACCATGCATACCAATCATTCCCATATACACATCATCATTTGGATCAATTGCACCTAAACCTTTTAAAGTTGAGACTGATGGCATTTGGGTTTGGGCTAAAAATTCGCGTAAGGCTGGAACAGCCTTCGCCATACCAACGCCGCCACCCACATAAAGCACAGGTTTTTTAGCATTTTTTAATAATTCTTTTGCTTCAGCGAGTTTATCTCCTGAAAGTGCGGTCGGTTTTTCTGGTGTTTTAACGTAGGCTTTTACATTCTCAGGCACTTCACCGATTTGGATATCGCGAGGCACATCAATAAGAACAGGGCCTGGACGTCCGCTTTGGGCAATTTCAAAGGCTTCCGCAAAAACATCGGCTAATTCATCCTCACTTTGCACGATAAAGCTGTGTTTGGTACAAGCAAGGGAAAGTCCAAGAACATCCGCTTCTTGGAACGCATCCGTGCCGATTAATGGCGAGGAAACTTGACCGGTAATGGCTACAACTGGAATGGAGTCCATCATGGCATCGCCTAATCCAGTAACTAAATTGGTGGCTCCAGGGCCTGATGTTGCAATACAGACGCCCACTTTTCCTGTGGAACGAGCATAACCAATCGCTGCGATGGCTGCACCTTGTTCATTACGACAAAGTAAGTGATCTAAGCCTGCGTCATAAAGGGCATCGTAGGTTGGCATGATTGCGCCACCAGGATAGCCGAAAAGAGTCGTGACATGGTGTGCTTTCAGGCACTCCATGATGAGTTGTGCACCTGTCATTGTGTTTGCGTCCAGTTGTTTTTATTTTGGGATAAGTTCAGCATTGTAGCGAAATTTCGAGTCATTGGTAGGGTTTGGGGCGAAAAAAACGAAAAAAGTGCGGTGAAAATTGGCTTTTTTTGAATGTTTATGGTCTTTTTATTAAAAAATTCGTGAATTTTTACCGCTCTTTTGGCTTATTTATTGACTGATGATTAGATTTCATTATATTGAAACTCTTTTCATTTTTTTACATAGGATAATTTATGGCGCACTCAGCCCAAAAAGCGCAAAAGCGTGAGACTTTTTCTGGTCGTCGTGCATTTATTATGGCCGCGATTGGCTCAGCCGTCGGTCTTGGTAATATTTGGCGTTTCCCTTATACCACTTATGAAAATGGTGGTGGAGCATTTATCATCCCTTACCTTATCGCGTTGTTAACCGCAGGGATTCCTCTTTTATTCTTAGATTATGCAATTGGTCACCGCAATCGTGGTGGTGCACCACTTTCTTATCGCCGCGTTAGCCCGCACTTTGAAGTATTTGGTTGGTGGCAAATGATGGTGAATGTCATCATCGGATTATATTACGCTGTGGTATTAGGCTGGGCGGCAAGCTACACCTATTTTTCTTTCACTGGCGCATGGGGGGATAAACCAATTGATTTCTTCATCGGTGAATTCTTAAAAATGGGCGATATTAAAAACGGTGTAAGTTTTGAATTTGTCGGTATGGTGACTGGCCCATTAATTGCGATGTGGATTGTTGCATTAGGCGTACTTTCTATGGGTGTTCAAAAAGGGATTGCTAAAGCATCTTCTGTATTAATGCCAGTGCTCGTTGTAATGTTTATAGCGCTTGTGATTTATTCCTTATTCTTACCAGGTGCGGCAAAAGGTTTGGATGCATTATTCACGCCAGATTGGTCGAAACTTTCTAATCCAAGTGTGTGGATTGCGGCCTATGGGCAAATCTTCTTCTCTCTTTCTATCGGCTTTGGGATTATGGTGACTTACGCCTCTTATCTTAAAAAAGAATCCGATTTGACTGGCAGTGGCTTGGTTGTAGGTTTTGCTAACAGTAGCTTTGAAGTGTTAGCGGGTATCGGCGTATTTGCGGCGTTAGGTTTTATTGCAACAGCGCAAGGTCAAGAGGTTAGCGAAGTGGCAAAAGGCGGAATTGGTTTGGCATTTTTTGCGTTCCCAACCATCATCAACAAAGCACCATTTGGTGAAGTGCTAGGTGTATTTTTCTTTGGCTCATTAACCTTTGCGGCATTAACTTCATTCATTTCTGTAATTGAAGTAATTATTTCTGCAATCCAAGATAAAATTCGTATTAGCCGTGTGAAAGTAACGTTCATCGTTGGTGTACCGATGATGCTAGTTTCTGTCATCTTATTCGGTACGACAACTGGCTTACCAATGTTAGATGTATTCGATAAATTCGTAAACTATTTCGGTATTGTTGCTGTAGCATTCGCTTCTTTAATTGCGATTGTGGCAAATGAAAAACTCGGTTTATTGGGTAATCACTTAAACGAAACGTCATCTTTCAAAGTGGGTTTCTTCTGGCGTTTATGCATTGTATTAACGAGTGGTGTTTTAGCATTCATGCTTTTCAGCGAAGGGGCAAAAGTCTTCTCTGAAGGTTACGAAGGTTATCCAAACTGGTTCGTAAACACCTTTGGTTGGGGAATGTCTATTAGCTTACTTGTCGTGGCATTTTTCCTTTCTCGCTTAAAATGGAAAAGCGAAACCAAATTAACGATTGATGAAACTAAAGGAGAATAAAATGAGTACTGGTGCAATTATTATGATGATCGTGTCTCTCGCTTTGGTATGGGGTGGATTGGTTTACGCCCTGATTCGATTACCAAAAGAAGAATAATCATAAATTTGACCGCACTTTGATCTGTCCCCCAAATTTGGACTAAATAACCAATTGATTAAGGTGTAGATTATTAACAAGCATTATTCGATATTATTTAAGGGGCTGAAGCAGATTAACATAATTGCTAATCTACTTCGTCCTCTAATATTTTTAATATTTATGTAATGTTAATTTTATGTGAAAAACTTTGTAAGCTTATATAAGATATGGTAGATAAGAATAAAAAAGCGACCTACTTTCACATAAGTCGCTTTGGGCGATAACCTAACTAAGTATGTTTAGGTCTGAAGAAAATCATCGTAAAGATTTGCCAGAAGAAGGCGAGTGCACCGAAGATGAATACTACGTCACCACCTAAACGAACCCAACGTAAGGTATCGAATAATGGTTGTTGCATAAATTCTTCACTACGTGCATACCATAAGCCTTCAGAGATACTTGCATATCCTTGAATAACACCGATAGGTAGTAAGCTTGATACGATCATGAGTACTAAACCGCCGTTTAATAACCAGAAGCCCCATTTCATTAACTTATCGTTAAATGGTGTATCTGGACGTAAATAACGAGAGATTAAGAATACGAAGCCTAATGCTAAGAAGCCATACACACCGAATAATGCAGCGTGCGCGTGAACGGCAGTCGTGTTTAAGCCTTGAACATAGTAGAGTGAAATTGGTGGATTGATTAAGAAACCAAATACACCTGCACCTAACATATTCCAGAATGCAACGGCAACGAAGCAGTAAAGAGGCCATTTTAAACGGTCCATCCAAGGTGTTTTTTGTTGCATTGCCCAGTGTTCCCAAGCTTCATGACCTAATAACACTAATGGAACCACTTCAAGTGCAGAGAATGATGCACCTACCGCGATAATTGGGGTGGTTGCACCTGCGAAGTATAGGTGGTGGAACGTACCAGGAATACCGCCGATTAAGAACAATGCCGCTTCAGTAATGGTTGCCACAGTCGCAGTACGACGTGAAACTAACCCTAAACTTACGAAGATGAATGAAAGCGCCGCTACAGAGAATACTTCGAAGAAGCCTTCTACCCATAGGTGAACTACCCACCAACGCCAGTATTCCATCACTGAAATGTGAGTGTGCTCGCCGTAGAATAGTGCTGGGCCATAGAATAAGCCAATTGCAATGACAGAAGCGAAGAATAACGCTAATAAGTTTTTGTCTCCTGGTTGTTTGAATGCGTTCACTGTACCGCGGAGCATTAAGACTAACCAGAATAAGATACCTGCGAATTTCACCGCTTGCCAGAAACGACCTAAGTCAATGAACTCATAGCCTTGGTGACCGAACATGAAGCTCCATTCTTCTGGAAGAATATGTGCAATCGCTAAATAGCTACCAGTGAATGAACCGACGACTAATACCACTAATGCCCAGAATAAAACATCCACACCCAATTTTTGGAATTTAGGATCTTTACCGCCATTGATGATTGGTGCAAGGAATAAACCGCCAGCTAAGAATGCCATTGCAATCCAGAATAATGCCGCTTGAATATGCCATGTACGCACTAATGAATAAGGGAAGTATTGAGAAATATCAATACCATAGAATTCTTGACCTTCAACGGTATAGTGAGCAACAATCGCCCCTAAGTTTACTTGTAGTAAGAATAATGCAAGCACAGTAAAGAGATATTTGCCTAATGCGCGTTGAGAGGGGGTTAGTTGTAATTTTGTAAGTGGATCGAACTCAGGTGTTGGTGGTTCTTTTTCATCTTCACGTTTTTTGAATGACCAAATCCATACTACAAAACCAATACCTGCAATGAGGAATACCACGCTCGCAATAGACCAAACCACATTTTCTGGTGTTGGCACGTTATTGATTAATGGCTCATGTGGCCAGTTGTTGGTATAACTTGCATTTGTATTTGGACGTTCTGCAGAGGCAGTCCATGCAGTCCAGAAGAAGAATTTTGTTAAGTCTTTACGCGCTTGTAAGTCTGGAAGGGTATTATCCTTCATAGCAAAGTGTTCACGAGTGACTTTAGTAGCAGGATCATCGCCGTATAAAGAAATGTAGTATTGTGCAGTTTTTTCCATTGCCGCTAAACGGGTGTTTGAAAGCACAA
The DNA here is from genome assembly GCF_059704375.1 of Haemophilus sp. THUN1690. NCBI lineage: Bacteria > Pseudomonadati > Pseudomonadota > Gammaproteobacteria > Pasteurellales > Pasteurellaceae > Haemophilus > Haemophilus sp. THUN1690. The sequence goes on from NZ_AP046583.1 coordinate 290,911, forward strand.
CAGTACCGTTTTCAACTTTGCTACCACGATATTCTTTGGTTAAACGCGCTTTTAATAAAGTTTGTTGCTCATCATTTAAATCAGAGAAGTTTTTACCAAATTCTTGATTCGCTGTAATATCCAACCAGTTAGTTAATTCACGGTGAAGCCAATCTGCCGTCCAGTCAGGCGCTTGGTATGCACCGTGCCCCCAAACAGAACCCACTTGCATACCACCAGTGGTTTGCCAAGCGGTTTGACCATGTAAAATTTCATCGTGAGTAATCACTTTTTCACCTGATTCCGAAACATATTGTTGCGGAATTGGTGGTGCTTCACGATAAACTTCGAACCCATAGTAACCGAGAATAGAGAATGCTCCAATTAATACGGCGACTAATAGGTACCAGAACTTTTTATACTGTCCCATTTTATCACTCCTAGGTTATTGAAAAATTAACTTCCTATTTAAAATCATAGGTAAATATTTTACATAAAGTAAAATACCTGACTAATTATATCGGGTATTGTGGTGCTAAAATAATACCTATAATAAAGTAATTGACTAAAATAGTAGGTTATTGTGATTGAGATCATCAAAAAAGCGCAGTTAAAAAATGTTTTAACAGTTTTTCAATTCCCAAAAGTATTGCTTTTCTACTATTAAGTTTAAGTATGTAAGAAAAGGTTTAAAAATTTGAGTTTAGTGTAAGATATCAATGTTTAAGTTATTTATGCACAGTCTAAATTTATAATGATGGATTTACTTTGACTAAGTGCAGTTATTTTTTATGCCCGTGGAGTTAGAATGAAAAAATATTTCTTGTCATTATTTGCCTTACCTATTTTTTGTTTCGCTCAAGAAGAACCCATAAATCCCGCATTACTTGGATTAGGTCAGGTTTTCTTTTTTGATAAATCACTTTCACACAATAAAACACAGAGTTGTTCTACTTGCCATATGCCTGCAGCGGCTTTTGCGGATTTACGTGAAAATGATATCGATAAAATGGTTTCGCAAGGTGATGATCCGACAAAGTTTGGTAATCGCAACACACCAACGGCCATTTATGCAAAATATTCCCCAGATTTTCATTTCGATGAAAAAATTAAGGATTATGTTGGCGGCCAATTCTGGGATGGGCGAGCAAAACATTTAGCTGAGCAGGCGGGGGGGCCTCCTCTCAATCCTGTCGAAATGGGCATGAAAGACAAAGCTAGCGTGGTAAAACGTATTGCCGAAAATCAGGCAGTGAAAGACTACGTTACCAAGCATTGGGGCGAGGAAATTTGGCAAGATGATGAGAAAATTTATGTCATTATGGAACAAGCACTTGCTGCATTTCAGCAATTAGATTTGTTTGCTCAATTCAGTTCTAAATATGACCGCACTTTGGCAGGGCAAGATAAATTTACTGAGCAAGAAGCATTAGGCAAGGCGTTATTTTTTGATAAAGAAAAAACAACTTGCAGTAATTGTCATCAGCTGAATGATAAAGATCACCGTGAAGAAACTTTTACAAATTATCGTTATTTCAATCTCGGCGTGCCGAAAAATGAGGCATTGATTGCTCACAATAAATTAGGCGAGGACTGGGTGGATAATGGATTATTAGATAATCCAATGGTGAAAGGTGATATTGCTCAAAAAGGCAAATTTAAAGTGCCGACATTGCGCAATGTCGCCGTGACTGCGCCTTATATGCATAACGGTGTATTTAAAGAGCTGCGTACCGTATTATTATTTTTGGATAGCCATAACAATCCTGAGCGTAAGATAAATCCCGAAACGGGTAAACCTTGGGCGGTAGCAGAATATGCTCCAACGATAAGCCATAGCGATCTTAAAGGTAAACCGCTTACTGATGCGGAAATTGATGCGTTGGAAGCATTTTTGAAAACGTTGACTGATGCAGCCTATGATAAGGGCGGTGAGTAAGATAATTTCACTGCACTTAAAGCTAAAATTTAACTCACATTTCTATGTTACAATTTACGGCATCATGTTAAGGGGGATATATGTCAGAGAATTTGTGGCTTTTTAGCTTGTTAGCCGTCGTTATTTTGTTAATTTTATTGCTTATTCTACGCCAGCAAAAATATACACATCTTCATCAAGAATTATCGAAAACGACTCAAGATTATAATGAACTTGCTAGTAAATTTGATGAACTTACCATCATCAAAAATCAGCTAGAGCAGCAAACCATCAAAGCTCAAACAGAAAGCCAAGGTTTGTTAGTTCGACTCAATGAGCGTGATGAAAAAATCCACTATCTTACCCAAGAATTAGATGAGGAGCAGGCTCGCCATTCAGCCATCGCGGAGCAAATTACTGCATTAAAAGAACGCTTCGGGATCGCTTCTGCGCAAGCAGAAAGTTTGAATGCACAGCTTCAACATAGCCAAAGCCAGTTATCTCGTAAAGAACAGGAACAACAACATTTAACCGAAAAATTGACCGCACTTTCTCAAGAATTAACAGGATTAAAAACAACGTTAGCTGAGAAAGAAAAACATTTTTCAGAGCAACAACAGAACTTTGAACAATCTAAGCAACAGTTGGGCGTGGAATTTCAAAATCTAGCCAATCGGATTTTGGATGAAAAAAGTCGCTCATTTAGTCAATCAAATCAAACTGCTTTGGAAACGTTGCTCAAGCCTTTCCGTGAGCAAATTGAAGGTTTTCAAAAACGTGTCAATGAAATTCACTCCGAATCCGTGAAAGGTAATGCAGGATTGGAAGCTGAAATCAAAAAAGTGCTGGAAATTGGTCTGAATATGTCGCAAGAGGCGAGTAATTTAACTTCTGCGTTGAAAGGCGAAAAGAAAACGTTAGGCAACTGGGGCGAAGTGCAATTAGAACGAGCGTTGCAACTGGCTGGACTTGAAGAAAATGTGCATTATCGTGCTCAAGCACATTTTAAAGATGAACAAGGCGGACGTAATTACCCTGATTTTGTGTTGAATCTACCTGATGAAAAACACTTAATTATCGATAGCAAAATGTCGTTGGTGGCTTACGAAAGTGCGGTGAATTCTGACGATGATTTTGAACGTGAGCGTTTACTAAAAGAACATATATCCGCATTGAAAAGTCATATTAATGATCTGCATAAAAAAGATTACAGTAACCTTATTGGCATACGTAGCCCGAATTTTGTTCTCATGTTTATTGCAGTGGAACCGGCGTATATTGAGGCTTTAAAATCTGATCCTGCTTTATTTAATTACGGTTATGAACGTAATGTCATTATGGTTTCTCACACTACGTTAATGCCGATTTTACGTACCGTAGCAAACCTCTGGCGCATCGAACGAGGTAATGCTGAGGCAAAAGAAATCGCTGAAAAAGCGGGTGAAATTTATAACCAAATTTGCTTGGTCGCAGAACGTTTAAGTAAGCTCGGTAATACGCTTTCTACCGTCAGCAACCAATACAACCACACAGTCACCGCACTTGTTGGCCAACAAGGTTTAGTTGGCAAAGTAGAACGATTTAAAACCCTTTCCGCAAAAGCGAATAAAACTATGCCAGAAGTGGAGTTATTGAATAATCAGATTGATTTGGCTAGGTTGGATACGTTGAACTAAGATAATTTCAAATAATTTATTCTCCGATTGAATGTGAATTTGGTCGGAGAATTTTTTATTTTATCTAAACAAAAAATTTTGTGATTAATATCTCAAATTTGAAATTTCTCAGTTGTTTTTCTGTTTTTGTTCTTTATATTTATCTTATCGAAACGTTTCGATAAGGGTGGAAAGAGGAAATATATGAAAAAAACGATGTTATTAAATGCACAACTTTCTCGTTGTATCGCTTCCCTTGGTCACACAGAAAGTTTGACGATTTGTGATGCGGGGCTTCCTATTCCATTAAGCGTGGAACGTATAGATCTGGCCTTAACTGCGGGAGTGCCAAGTTTTTTACAAACTTTAGATACCGTGATCACTGAGATGTATGTCGAGCGAGTAGTGATTGCTGAAGAAATTAAAGAAAAAAATCCTGAAATTTTTACCGCACTTTTATCTAAACTTAGTCAAATTGAGACTAATCAAGGTAATAAGCTTCAGATAGAGTTTGTATCACATGAAACTTTTAAAAAATATACACACCAAAGCAAAGCGGTTGTTCGAAGTGGTGAGTGTTCTCCTTATGCCAATATAATTTTATATTCTGGTGTGCCATTTTGATTTAGGTGAAATTATGGAAACCTTACTTAAAATTTCTGGTATTGATAAATCTTTCCCTGGCGTGAAGGCTTTAAGTAATGCCTGTTTATCAGTTTATTCTGGTCGAGTTATGGCATTGATGGGGGAAAATGGTGCAGGTAAATCGACTTTGATGAAGGTGCTTACTGGTATTTATTCTAAAGATGCTGGCACCATTGAGTATCTCAGTAAGGAAGTGACCTTTAAAGGCCCAAAAGAATCACAAGAGGCGGGTATTAGTATTATTCACCAAGAGCTGAATTTGGTCGGCAATCTCACTATTGCTGAAAACATTTTCCTTGGTCGTGAATTTAAAACCTCGTGGGGGGCAATTAATTGGCAAAAAATGTATACAGAGGCAGATAAACTGTTAGCTCGTTTAGGTGTAACCCATAGTAGTAAAAAATTATGCTCAGAACTTTCTATTGGTGAACAGCAGATGGTTGAGATTGCAAAAGCACTAAGTTTTGAATCTCAAGTAATCATTATGGATGAACCAACGGATGCATTAACCGATACTGAAACAGAGTCTTTATTTAATGTTATTCGTGAACTTAAAGCTGAAAATCGTGGCATTGTTTATATTTCCCATCGTTTAAAAGAAATTTTTCAGATTTGCGATGATGTAACGGTTCTGAGAGATGGGCAATTCATTGGTGAGCGTATAGTAGCTGATATTGTTGAAGACGATTTAATTGAAATGATGGTAGGGCGTCGCTTAGATGAACAATATCCACACTTGGCACGAAAAAAAGGTGAATGTGTGTTGAGTGTGGAGCATCTGAGTGGTAGTGGTATTGATGATGTTTCATTTACGCTTTCTGCTGGCGAGATTGTGGGCGTTTCCGGTTTAATGGGCGCAGGAAGAACTGAGCTTGGAAAGTTACTTTACGGCGCATTACCAAAAACAATCGGTAAAGTGCGGTTAAAAAATCAGGATATTGAGAATCACACTCCTCAAGATGGTTTAGATAATGGCATTGTGTATATATCCGAAGATCGTAAAGGTGATGGTTTAATTTTAGGAATGTCGGTAAAAGAAAATATGTCGCTGACATCTCTCGATCATTTTTCTAACAGAGGCAATATTCGTCATCAAGCAGAAAAAATGGCAGTAGATGATTTTATTTTGATGTTTAATATTAAGACTCCTAGTCGTGATCAACAGGTGGGTTTACTGTCTGGTGGAAATCAACAAAAAGTGGCAATTGCTCGTGGATTAATGACTCGCCCAAATGTGTTGATTTTAGATGAACCTACTCGTGGTGTAGATGTTGGTGCTAAGAAGGAAATTTACCAACTTATTAATGAGTTTAAGAAGGATGGTTTGAGTATTTTGATGATTTCATCGGATATGCCTGAGGTGCTTGGTATGAGTGATCGAGTGTTGGTAATGCGTGAAGGTAAAATTAGTGCAGAATTTTCTCGTGAAGAGGCTACACAAGAAAAGTTATTAGCAGCAGCTATTGGTAAATAAGAGTAGGTAAGTATGATGAAAAATGAAACATCTAATTTTCAAATAGGAAGATTTTTGGTTGAACAGCGTTCTTTTATTGCGTTGATTATTCTTATTGCAATTGTATCAGTGATTAATCCTGATTTTTTTAGCGTAGATAATATTTTGAATATTTTACGTCAAACTTCAGTTAATGCGATTATTGCTGTTGGGATGACCTTTGTTATCTTAATTGCGGGAATAGATCTTTCTGTTGGATCTGTATTGGCATTGACTGGCGCTATTGCAGCCTCAATGGTAAGTATTGAATTGCCTATTTTTTTAGTCATTCCTGTTGTTTTATTGATTGGAACACTTCTTGGTGGTGTAAGTGGCGTAATTGTTGCAAAAGGAAAAGTTCAGGCTTTTATTGCTACCTTAGTCACTATGACCTTACTGCGAGGTATAACAATGGTTTATACAGATGGTCGTCCTATTACGACAGGTTTTTCTGATAATGCGGATATATTTGCTGGTATTGGTACTGGATATTTCTTAGGTATTCCAGTACCAATTTGGATTATGAGCGCTGTGTTTGCAGTGGCTTGGTATATTTTGAAACACACACCAATCGGTCGCTATATTTATGCTTTAGGTGGAAATGAGGCTGCGACCCAACTTTCTGGTATTAACGTCAATAAAATCAAAGTATTTGTTTTTGCTGTCAGTGGTTTTCTTTCTGCATTAGCAGGTTTAATTGTTACTTCACGTTTATCTTCAGCACAACCGACTGCTGGTGTATCTTATGAATTGGATGCTATTGCTGCTGTTGTTGTAGGGGGAACCAGTTTGATGGGGGGAAAAGGTCGTGTAATGGGAACTCTCATCGGTGCATTAATCATTGGATTTTTAAACAATGCATTAAATTTATTAGATATTTCATCTTACTATCAGATGATAGCAAAAGCGTTGGTTATTTTGGTTGCCGTTTTAGCCGATAACTATCTTGGTACGAAAAAACTGTAATTCACTTCAAGGAGAAATTATGAAAAAACTAACCGCTCTTACTTCTGCTGTATTATTAGGTTTGGCTGTTACTGGTTCAGCATCTGCACAAGACACGATCGCTTTAGTCGTGTCGACATTAGATAATCCATTTTTTGTCACATTGAAAGATGGTGCCCAGAAAAAGGCTGATGAATTAGGTTATAAATTAGTCGTGCTTGATTCACAAAATGACCCAGCTAAAGAACTTGCTAATGTTGAAGATTTAACAGTGCGTGGTGCAAAAGTGCTATTGATCAATCCAACTGATTCTGAAGCTGTTGGCAATGCAGTGGCGATTGCAAACCGTAATCATATTCCAGTTATTACATTAGATCGTGGTGCAGCTAAAGGAAAAGTAGTAAGCCATATCGCATCTGACAATATAGCAGGCGGAAAAATGGCTGGGGATTTCATTGCGCAAAAATTAGGTGATGGAGCTAAGGTTATCCAACTTGAAGGTATTGCGGGTACATCTGCAGCGCGTGAACGAGGTGAAGGTTTTAAACAAGCCATAACTGCACATAAGTTTAATGTATTAGCTAGTCAGCCTGCGGATTTTGATCGTACAAAAGGTTTGAATGTAACGGAAAATTTACTTGCCTCAAAAGGAGATGTACAGGCTATTTTTGCTCAAAATGATGAGATGGCATTAGGTGCATTACGTGCAATTAAAGCATCTAACAAAAAAGTCCTTGTTGTGGGATTTGATGGTACAGATGATGGTGTTAAAGCGGTGAAAGGTGGAAAAATGGCTGCAACTATTGCACAACAACCTGATCTTATTGGTTCATTGGGGGTTGTTACAGCTGATAAAATCTTAAAAGGCGAAAAAGTGGAATCAAAAATCCCAGTAGATTTAAAAGTAATTAGTGAATAGTTATTGCATCACTTTTATCTCCCCCTTTCTTATATGCGACAGACTACATTAATGGCAGGGGGAGTTCCAGTTTCTTCAGAACCATGTCTCTTTTAATTTATAAAGACAAATTTTAATTGTTCAAGGAGTTTAACATGAACAAAAAACTCATCGTTCTTGGCAGTATTAATGCTGATCATGTGATTTCTGTTCCTTATTTTTCTAAGCCTGGTGAAACATTAACTGGTGATAATTACCAGCTTGTCTATGGTGGAAAAGGTGCAAATCAGGCGGTGGCTGCTGCTCGGTTAGGGGCAAATGTAGAGTTTATTGGATGTGTTGGCTCCGATGTTATAGGCGAAACAATGAAAAATGCATTTTCACAAGAGGGGATTGATACGACAAATATTCATTCTATTTCTCAAGAAATGACGGGAATGGCATTTATTCAAGTAGCTCAATCAGGTGAAAATAGCATTGTATTAGCTCGTGGAGCAAATGCACATTTAGATGAAAAATTGGTGCAACATAGTGAAGCAAAAATTGCTCAATCTAATTATTTATTAATGCAGTTAGAAACGCCTATTTCAGGTGTGGAGCTTGCTGCAAAAATTGCTCAAGAAAATGGTGTGAAAGTCGTACTAAATCCTGCTCCTGCGAGAGATTTATCGGATACATTATTAAGTATGATTGATATCATTACACCAAATGAAACAGAAGCTGAAATCCTTACTGGTGTACGAGTGAGTGATGAACAAAGTGCGGTGGAAGCTGCGCAAGTTTTCCATAAAAAAGGAATTGATTGCGTCATGATTACATTAGGTGAGAAAGGTGTGTTTGTTAGCCAAAATGGTGAAACTCGTATAATTAACGGTTTCCGTGTAAAAGCGGTAGATACAACGGCTGCTGGTGACACATTTAATGGTGGATTTGTTACAGCCTTGCTAGAGGGGCAATCCTTTGAAAATGCCGTTAGATTTGGTCAGGCCGCTGCAGCGATTAGTGTAACACGTAAAGGAGCTCAACCATCTATTCCTACTCGTCAAGAAACATTAGAATTTCTGGCTCATGTTTAAAGTGCAGTCAATTTTTTAGGTATTTTATGGCAACAATGAAAGATATTGCTCGATTGGCACAAGTATCTACGTCTACTGTTTCTCATGTGATTAATGGATCTCGTTTTGTCAGTGACGAAATTCGACAGAAGGTAATGCGTATAGTTGTTGAACTTAATTATACGCCTTCTTATATAGCTCGTAGTTTAAAGGTAAAAACGACAAAAACGATAGGGTTGCTTGTTACAGCGACTAATAATCCTTTTTTCTCTGAAGTTATGGCTGGAGTGGAGCAATATTGTCAGAAAAATCAATATAATCTTATTATTGCTACAACGGGTGGGGATGCCAAGCGTTTACAGCAAAATCTACAAACCTTAATACGTAAACAAGTAGATGGTATATTACTGATGTGCGGAGATAGTCGTTTTCAAGCAGATATGGAGCTTACAGTATCTTTGCCTTTAGTTGTGATGGATTGGTGGTTTACCGAGTTAAATGCAGACAAGATTTTAGAGAACTCAGAACGTGGTGGTTATCTTGCAACGAAATCTATGGTTGATGCGGGACACCAGAAAATTGGCATTATTACGGGTAATCTCAGAAAGTCAGTAGCTAAAAATCGTTTGCAGGGATATAAGAAAGCTTTGTCTGAAGCTAATATAGTTTTAAATCCTGATTGGATTGTAGAAAGTCATTTTGATTTTGAAGGTGGGATAGTTGGGGCGCAAAAACTGCTTTCGTTATCAGATAGACCGACGGCTATTTTCTGTTGTAGCGATACTATTGCTATTGGCGCCTATCAGGCAATTCAGAATCAAGGTTTACGTATTCCGCAAGATATTTCTATCATGGGATACGATGATATTGAATTAGCTCGTTATCTTTTCCCTTCTTTATCTACAATCAGTCAACCTAAAGCTGAATTAGGTAAGCTTGCTGTTGAGACTTTATTGCAACGTATACAAGAACCCAATGAAAATTACCGCACTTTAGTGTTAGAGCCGACCTGTATTTTGAGAGAATCAATTTCTTCCCCTTCAAATGTATAAATAAAATAAGAATAACTCGATTTCTTTATTGCTATTTTCAAAAAAACTGCTATTTTCTTGCGGTTTTTTTGTTTATTTAACCCACTATTTAATTTAGGAATAAAATCGAATGGAAGAAAACAAACCTGTTGATCCTTATGCGAAATATAACGAACAATCGAATATTATCGCGAAAATAATTTTTGCTAGTCGCTGGTTGCAAGTGCCGATTTATTTGGGCTTGATTGTAACCCTTGCAATCTACTCTTATAAATTTATCAAAGGCTTATGGGAGTTAGTGATTAATGTAAATGATATGGATTCCAACACAATTATGTTAGGCGTGTTGAATTTGATTGATGTCGTGATGATCGCAAACTTGCTTGTGATGGTGACTATCGGTGGCTATGAAATTTTTGTATCCAAATTGCGTACGCGTAATCACCCCGATCAGCCTGAATGGATGAGCCATGTAAATGCAACTGTGTTGAAAGTTAAACTTTCTATGTCTATTATCGGCATTTCATCTATCCATATGCTGCAAACCTTTGTGAACGCGAGCAATACGCCAGAAAAAACGATGATGTGGCAGTTATTATTGCATTTAGGCTTTTTGGTGTCGGCAATTGCTTTGGCTTATACGGACAAAATTTTGTATAGCACAAGCCATAAAACGCATTAAAAATTTACCGCATTTTTTAAGGCACTAAAAATAAAAATCTTAGCGTTTTTTTGTTAATGTTTGGTAATGATAACTTATATGTTGTTTGTTTTTCCATCAAATTATAAATATAATATATTGACATTTTAATATTGAATAATACTTATGCTAAATGGGTTTGAATGGGATCGTAATAAAGCATAACTCAATAAAATTAAACATGGTAATAAGCTTTGAAGAAGGCGATGACAGTATTTTATGATGATTATGCATTGTTAATACCCGATCCAGAGCATTCTTTTTATGAAGAACGTTTTTTATTGTTAGGACGTAGTGAAAAAAATAATACACTTGTGGTTGTTCATTGTGAACGAGATGAGAATATTCGGATTATTTCAGCTCGCTTAGCAACTATTTATGAAAGCAAACAATATAAGGAGAATTTATGATGAAAGATGAATATGATTTTTCTCAGGGGATTCGTAACCCTTATGCGGGACAATTGAAAGCAAAAAAAATGGTGACAATTCGTTTAGACGATGATGCGGTTGATTACTTTAAGGCATTATCTAAAGAGGTAGGTATTCCTTATCAAACTTTAATTAATGCTTATTTAAAAGATTGCGCAATAAATCATCGTAAACTAAATATGATTTGGCGTTAAAAAAACACCGTTCAAAATTGAACGGTGTTTTTATATTATTAGCCCACCACAAATGGCAAGTAACCGGCACGAATCGCAAATGGAATGGATGTAATGATTACGCCTAATACCAATACGATAATTAAAGTCATATTTCCTCCCCATACTTTGTATGGCAAATTGGTGTGAGTTCGACGAGCTTTCCAAACAAGGCTAACTGGCAATACTACGGCATAGAATGCAAACATTTGACCTGCGTAGCCTAGCGCTAAAATAAAACCTTCAGGATAGAAAAGCGCAAAGACGAGTGGTGGAATGAACGTCATTAAGCCAAGTGAGATGCGCCCTGCAGAAATATTAAAAGATCGTTTTAATAAATCTTCGATACATTCCAACAATCCAAGCCCTACGCCCAAGAAAGAAGTAACCAGCGCCAAAGTTGAGAATAATTTTACCGCACCTGCGATCATGTTACTGCCAGTGATAGCAAGCGTTGCTTTTACTAAGCCATTTAAGGTGGCATCTTCTTTTAAAATTTGTAAGAACTCATTTTGTGTGAGCAAGCCGTGCGTCGACATTTGCCATAAAATATAAGCGAAAAGGGTAATTGCTGAACCCGCCAGAATAGAAATGCGTAATGCTTTTACGTTACCGCCTAAGTATTTATTTAAACTTGGAATAGAACCGTGGAAACCAAATGCCGTGAAAAAGACAGGGCTTGCAGAGATAATTAAAGCGTTATCAATTGGCGTCGCCATTAAGTTATCAAATTTGATTTCTGGCAACATTAAGCTTAACACCACGGCAAAGGCCGCAAGCATCACAAAAAATAACACACGATTAATTTTATCTACGCTATGTGTACCGATGACGATAAATGAACCGAAAATTACGGTAAATAATAAGATGCTAACTTTATCACCAAAACTTTCTGGTAATAAATCTTTTAGTAGTGAACCGCCACCGCTGATATAAGCGGCAATTAATGCGTATAAGAAAATAATTAGTACTGCCGTGGCAATAATGCGTCCTGCTTTACCAAAATATTGCTCAGCGAGTGTGCCGATGCCCGCATCACTTTCCGCAGTTTGATAGAGTTCAACGAATAAAAGAGCGCTAAAAGTTAATAATGCCCAAAGCCCTAATAATAAGACTAAAGTAAAGCCGAATCCGATACCAGCGGAAGTGAGTGGCATTGCCAACATTCCCGCGCCAATCATCGTACCGGCAACGAGAAGTGTGCTGCCTACAGTTTTGTTCATGTTTGCTTCCTTATTGTGTAATAATAAATTTACGGTGATTGTATTTTAAAATTTACAGTGTGTAAACAACAGAATACAAAATATCTTTATTATTTACCGCACTTTTCTTTTCCCTTTCTGTGTTCATCTCGTTACAATACTTAGCGAATCAACTAAGACAAAATAGGAGAGCTTATGATTTACAGTATGACCGCTTTTGCACGCCTTGAAGTGAAAAAAGATTGGGGCGATGCAGTATGGGAAATTCGTTCCGTTAACCAACGTTATTTAGAAAACTTTTTCCGTTTGCCAGAGCAATTTCGAGGATTAGAAAACACGTTACGTGAGAAACTTCGTCAAAGTCTTACTCGCGGTAAAATTGAATGTTCTTTGCGCATTGAAACAAAAAAACAAACAAATGCTGAATTGAATTTAAATAAAGAGCTTGCGAATCAAGTGATTAAGTCTTTGCAATGGATTAAAACTCAAGCTGGAGAAGGTGAAATTAATTTGACAGACGTGTTGCGTTATCCCGGTGTGGTGGAAGCGCAAGAGCAAGACTTAGATGCGATTAGTCAAGATTTATTGACGGCCTTTGATAATTTACTGACAGATTTTATTGCAATGCGTGGTCGTGAAGGCGAAAAACTTAACGATATTATTCAACAACGCTTGGATGCCATTGCTGTGGAAGCGGATAAAGTACGGTCACAAATGCCGGCAGTTTTACAATGGCAACGTGAACGTTTATTGCAACGTTTTGAAGATGCTCAAATTAATCTTGATCCGCAACGTGTGGAACAAGAAATGATTTTACTCGCTCAACGCGTTGATGTGGCGGAAGAGCTCGATCGTTTACAAATGCACGTGAAAGAAACCACTAATATTTTGAAAAAAGGTGGTGCAGTTGGCCGTAAATTAGATTTTATGATGCAAGAGTTGAATCGTGAATCGAATACGCTTGCATCTAAATCCATTAATGCGGATATCACGGCTTCTGCAGTTGAGCTGAAAGTGCTTATTGAACAAATGCGTGAGCAAATCCAGAATTTAGAATAGGAAAGTAGAATGTCTCAATTTATTTCTCTTACTCAATATCAACTGATTGAGGCACATGGTGCGGATGCAGAAAAATATTTGCAAGGGCAGTTAACGACGGATGTTGTGCGATTAGCAAGTGGAGCAACAACACTTACTGCTCACTGCGATCCAAAAGGTAAAATGAATGCAATTTACCGTTTGTTTAAAGTAAGTAGCGAACAATTCTTTTTGCTCATTAAGAAAGATCTTTTGCCAAGTGGGCTGGATGCTTTGAAAAAATATGCGGTATTTTCAAAAGTCAGTTTTGATTTACGTGATTGGCAAATCATTGGCGTGATAGGTGAAAAATGTGGAAAAATCACACCGCATTTTTCATGGGAAATTGATGGACAGCGTTCAATTTTATTGAATGAAACCGAATTGCCCGTGAATTTTAATGGCGATGAAAAAATTTGGGATGTAGCCGATATTCAAGCGGGATTGCCAAATTTAAGCCCACAAACGCAAAATGAATTTATTCCACAGGCGCTAAATTTACAGGCTATTGAGCAAGCCATTTCTTTTACTAAAGGTTGCTATATTGGACAAGAAACGGTAGCTCGTGCGAAATATCGTGGTGCGAATAAACGCGCAACGTTTGTCTTTAAAGTACAAACCCAGCAGGAAGTGGAAATTGGTAGTGAAATTGAAATGCAGATTGAATCAAATTGGCGAAAAACAGGCGCGATTACAAGTGCGGTCAATTTAGACGGTGTTTTATGGTTGCAAGTTGTGATGAATAACGACATTGATTCGGAACAACAATTTAGATTGCCGAATAGTGAAATATTGTTAGAGCGAGTGCAATTACCTTATTCGATTACTGAATAATAAAGTAAAAAAGATCAGGTATTAACCTGATCTTTTTTCTATCTAATAAAGTACTCGCGCACGAATTGTGCCATCGATTTCCTTCAATTTCGCCAGTAATGGCGATGCATCATTCGTTTCTACATCTACGACAACATAACCAATTTTCGGGTCAGTTTGTAAATATTGCGCGGCAATATTGAGGTTGGCTTCGACGAAAATTTGGTTCAGTTTATTCAATATACCAGGACGATTTTCGTGAATATGCAATAAGCGTTTTGTTCCTTCATGCTCTGGTAAAGATACTTCAGGGAAGTTGACGGAAGAAAGCGTTGAACCATTGTCTGAATATTTAACAAATTTGCCTGCTACTTCAAAACCGATATTTTCCTGTGCTTCTGCTGTTGAACCGCCGATATGTGGAGTTAAAATCACATTATCAAATTCGCGTAGCGGTGAGACAAATTCTTCATTAATTGACGCAGGTTCAATTGGGAATACATCAATGGCGGCACCGTGAATTTTCCCGTCTTTTAAGGCTTGAGCGAGCGCATCAATATCTACCACTGTGCCCCGCGCGGCATTGATCAAAATTGCACCTTGTTTTAATTGTGCGATACGCTCAGCGTTCATTAAGTTTTTGGTAGATGGTAACTCTGGAACATGTAATGAAACTACATCGCAAGAACTGAGTAATTCCTCAAGGCTACGAACCTGTTTGGCATTACCGAGCGGAAGTTTATTTTCGATATCGTAGAAATGTACATCCATACCTAATGATTCCGCAATAATACTTAATTGTGAACCAATGTGGCCGTAACCAATAATGCCCAATTTTTTACCCCGCACTTCATGAGATCCCGTCGCTGATTTATTCCAGACGCCACGATGTACTTCGGCATTAGCCTGTGGCACATTGCGCATAAGTAATAAAATCTCACCTAATACAAGTTCTGCAACGGAGCGAGTGTTTGAGAATGGGGCATTAAATACAGGGATTCCACGCGCTTTTGCTGCGTTTAAATCCACTTGGTTGGTACCAATACAGAAACATCCCACTGCGATTAATTTGGGTGCGGCCTCAATCATTTCTGCCGTTAAATGGGTGCGAGAACGCAAGCCGATAAAGTGTGCATCTTTAATGGCCTCTTTTAATTCATCACCATCTAGCGCTTTTTTATAGTAATCAATATTGGTATAGCCTGCTGCATGGAGCGTATCAAGTGCGCTTTGATGCACACCTTCAAACAATACAAATTTGATTTTTGATTTGTCTAGAGAGACTTTGTTTGTCATGTTTGCTTCCTTATGATTTTTATTATGAATTAGTCAATAATTTTTGCGCCTTCAGGCGTCCCGACGATCACAACGTCTGCGCCACGTAACGCGAATATCCCGTTAGTGACGACACCTGCAACGTTGTTTAATTCTTTTTCCATTTCGACTGGATTTAAAATAGTGAAGTTGTGCACATCTAAAATCACATTGCCGTTGTCAGTCACCACGCCTTCACGATATTCAGGCGCACCACCAAGTGCGGCTAATTTTCTGCCTACTTGTGAACGAGCCATTGGAATAACTTCAACTGGTAATGGGAAGGTTGAACCCAATACATCCACTTGTTTACTCGAATCCACAATACAAATAAATTTTTTTGCTAATGCAGCGACGATTTTTTCACGAGTGAGCGCTGCACCGCCACCTTTAATCATCATTTTTTGTGGATTGATTTCATCTGCACCATCCACATAAATATCTAAGCTCGAGACATCATTTGCATTAAATACTTCGATACCTTGTTTACGTAATAATTCTTCTGATGCTTTTGAAGCTGCAACGGCGCCTTGAATTTTATCTTTGATTGTACCCAAAGCCTCAATAAAGCAGTTCACCGTGGAGCCGCTTCCCACCCCAACAATCGTATCTGCTTTTACATATTGTAATGCGGCTTGTGCAGCGAGTCTTTTCATTTCTAATTGATTCATTTCTTTTCCTTATTTTAATAAGTAAACGATTGCATTACTTTATTACGAGAGTATTGAATAAACAAGTGTAATTTTTCAGCAATGAGAGGTTTAACGGATGAACTATGATTCCGTTAAAAATAATGCCAATAGTTCATTGAGAAATAACTTGCCATGCTCAGTGATTTGCCAAGAATCAGCGTTTTCCACAATATAGTTTTGTTGAATGGCAAAATCAATTTGATTTTTTACCGCACTTTTCGATAAACCTGTGTAATCTTCAAATTCTTGTTTGGGTACCGCTTCTAACAAACGAAAGCGATTCATAAAAAACTCAAAAGGGCGGTCAATTTCTGGCACGTTTTTTTCTTCGTAAAGATATTCGCCACGCAAATAACCTTTCGGGTGCTTGGTTTTAGAAAAGCGGGTAATTTCGCCATTAGGGAAGGTCAGTTTCCCATGTGCGCCACAGCCAATGGCTAAATAATCCCCAAACCGCCAATAATTCAAATTATGTTTACATTGAAAACCAGCTTTTACATAGGCGGATGTTTCATATTGCTGGTAGCCCGCTGTGGTTAAAAGTTGGTGGCCTTGCTCAAAAATATCCCAAAGTTCATCATCATCTGGTAATTTAGGTGGGCGGTAAGCAAACATCGTATTTGGCTCAATAGTAAGCTGATACCAAGAAAGGTGAGGAGGAGATAGCTCAATAGCTTGGCGAAGATCATCTAAGGCCTCTTCTAACGTTTGGTTCGGCAAACCATGCATTAAATCTAAATTGAAACTTTTTAGCCCAGAAACTTTCGCTAAATTGACCGCACTTTTTGCCTCTGCTGCATTATGAATCCGCCCAAGACGCTGTAATTTGTCATCATTGAAACTTTGAATTCCCATAGAAATTCGCGTAATGCCTGCTGATACATAACCTTCAAAGCGTTCAGATTCTACTGTGCCAGGATTAGCCTCTAATGTGATTTCAATATTATCTTCAAAATCAATCTGCTTTTTTATTTCTTTTAAGAGATACTCAATACTTTCTGCCGAGAACAAACTTGGCGTACCGCCACCAATAAAAATTGAATGGAGTTTTCGTTGTTGAATAGAATCGTTAAAGCGATGTAAATCGGTCTGCAGATCTTGCAAAAGGTGATGAATATAGCCTTGTTCTGGTATATCGCCTTTTTGTGCGTGCGAATTAAAATCACAATAAGGGCATTTTTGAACGCACCATGGAATGTGTATATAAAGGGAAAGTGGAGGAAGTTTGAGCATGCTGTTATTTACAAGTTTTAAATGTGAGAACAGTTAGAAAAAGTACAAATCAATGTTGTGTAAAGATTAAATCGTATAGCGAAGATTGATAAAAAGGGCCTGTTTTCACAAGCCCTAAAACGTTCAATTAATTGACCGCTCTTGTTGCCTTAGTGGTCGCTTTACGGCGTGGTGATTTTGCCGCTTTAGCTTCAACTTTGACAAACTCAATGCCTTCAGGCGGATTTTCCAAGGCAAGGCCAAGTACTTCATCAATGGTTTCTACTGCATGAATCGCAAGATTTTGTTTTACGTTTTCTGGAATTTCTTCGAGATCTTTAACGTTCTCTTTTGGAATTAATACGGTTTTAATTCCACCTCGATGTGCCGCAAGAAGTTTTTCTTTTAATCCACCGATTGGTAGTACTTTACCGCGTAAACTGATTTCACCTGTCATGGCTACATCCGCACGCACAGGATTACCTGTTAAACAAGAAACTAATGCAGTACACATTGCAATACCGGCACTCGGACCATCTTTTGGTGTCGCACCATCTGGTACGTGAATGTGAATGTCGCGTTTTTCATGGAACTCAGAATTAATACCAAGTTTATCCGCACGAGCGCGCACAACGGTCATAGCTGCTTGGATGGATTCTTTCATCACATCGCCTAATGAACCTGTGAAAGTGAGTTTTCCTTTACCGACAACGGAGGCGGTTTCAATAGTGAGTAAATCGCCACCCACTTCTGTCCAAGCTAGACCTGTCACTTCACCAATGCGATTTTGTGTGTCGGCTTTGCCAAATTCAAAGCGTTTGACACCAAGATAATCGTGCAGATTATCTGAATTTACCGTGATAGATCCAAGTTTTGGATTTACTAATAAATTTTTCACTGCTTTACGGCAGATTTTTGAAATTTCACGTTCTAATCCACGAACACCCGCTTCACGAGTGTAATAGCGAATAATATCTAAAATTGCACTTTCTTCGACAGTAAGCTCGCCTTTCTTTAAACCATTACGTTCAATTTGTTTCGCTAACAAATGACGCATCGCGATATTAAGTTTTTCATCTTCTGTGTAACCAGAAAGACGAATAACTTCCATACGATCCAATAATGGACCTGGAATATTCATAGAGTTTGATGTTGCGACAAACATTACATCAGAAAGATCATAATCCACTTCTAAATAGTGATCGTTAAAGGTGGTGTTTTGCTCAGGGTCGAGTACTTCAAGCAATGCTGATGCTGGATCACCTCGCATATCGGATGCCATTTTGTCAATTTCATCAAGCAAGAATAATGGATTTTTCACCCCCACTTTTGCCATCTTTTGAATTAATTTACCTGGCAATGCACCAATATAGGTTTTACGGTGACCACGGATTTCAGCCTCATCGCGAACACCGCCTAATGCCATGCGCACATATTTACGACCAGTGGCATTGGCAATAGATTGACCAAGAGAGGTTTTACCTACGCCTGGAGGGCCGACTAAGCAAAGAATGGGTCCTTTCACTTTGTTTAAACGTGCTTGTACTGCAAGATATTCAAGAATACGTTCTTTCACTCGTTCTAAGCCATAGTGATCGGCATCTAATACTTGTTGTGCTTTTGAAATGTCTTTTTTCACTTTAGAACGTTGATGCCAAGGCACTTGGATCATCCATTCAATATAGCTACGAACAACGGTCGCTTCAGAAGACATAGCTGACATCATTTTGAGTTTTTGTAACTCACTTTCCACTTTGTCACGCACATCTGCTGGCATACCTGCCGCTTCAACCTTTTGACGAAGTTGCTCAACTTCATCAATCGTGTCTTCATTTTCGCCACTATCCATTTCTTTACGAATAGCTTTAATTTGCTCGCTTAGATAATAGTTACGTTGGCTTTTCTCCATTTGTTTTTTTACGCGGCCGCGAATGCGTTTTTCAACTTGAAGAATGTCCGCTTCTGATTCCATCATGCCAAGCAGATATTCTAGGCGGTCTTGCACGTTAGCAAGTTCCAATACGCTTTGTTTATGGCGAACACTTACCGGTAAATGAGCCGCCATTGTGTCTGATAAACGATCAGCATCACCAAGGCGATGAAGTGCATTTAATACATCTGCAGGGATTTTTTTATTTAAGTTGAGATAATTTTCGAATTCAGAAAGTACCGCTTTTTTCGCAACATCTAACTCTTTCTCATCACCATAAGTGGTTTCGATAGGGGTAATTTTTGCGGAAAAGCACTTTTCGCCATCTTCAAGGCTGTTAATTTTCGCGCGATTTTGACCTTCAACTAGCACTTTTACTGTGCCATCAGGTAATTTTAGTAATTGAATAATGTTAGCAATGGTACCCACATCAAATAAATCTTCAGGGGTTGGTTCTTCCAAATCCGCCTCTCTTTGAGATACTAAAAGAAGCTGTTTATCATCGTTCATCGCTTCTTCAAGGGCATTAATTGATTTTGCACGCCCTACAAAAAGTGGCATCACCATATAAGGGAAAACGACGACATCGCGTAATGGCAATACGGGCATCGTACGTTGGGTATTCTTCGCCATAATTTATCTCTCTTAATTCTTTCCGATAATTTGGGTAAATATTGGGGTAGGGAAAAAGGAATTCAAGGAAAAGATTATAACAAAATCTGAGTTGTAAAGTGGGTTTTAAACAAAAAAGAATTTTGGCAAATGAAGTGATAATCGCTAAAATAACTGACAATTTTATTAAATTTCACAAAATATTGAGTTATGTTCCCGAAAAATAATTTTATTTTCCCCACTTACGTTCAAATGTATCCTTACTCCAAGGATCGCCCTTTTCTCAAACAAGTGCGGGAAAAATTACGTTATTATGGCTATAAATGGCTCTATCAAAAGCAATGTAGCCAATTAGTGGATTTTCTTAATACAGAAACTCAATGGCAGCCTTTATTTACACAAGATTATTATCGTATAAATACAATTCTTACTACTTTTTGCGATAAACGCTTTTCTGCTTCAGGACGTTTAACGGCGATTACGGAGAATTTACGTTTGGCAGAAGAAAAAATGGGACGTTCGCTTTGCCAACAATTATTGGATCAGCAAAATATCGTGTTAACACAATTAACTGATGATTTGCGTTTATCTTTAAGTATCAATCATATCGATCCCTTTGAAGGGTATTTTTCTATTAATATTCGTAATCAACATAATGAGCGAGTATATGATGCTTCTTTCACTTTTTTGAGCCCGAATAAATTGCTTATCGCCTCGATTCAAGGCCCCTCAAGTGGCAATGCTCAAGAACTTGTAAAACAGGCTACGAAAGCATTGCACGGTATGCGTCCAATGTTTCTGTTAGTCAATGCATTCAAAATGCTCACTGAAAAATGGCAATGTGAGCTAGTGGGCATTCCGCACAAAGCACAGGGAAAATATCGTCTTTCTGCGCGCAGTAAGATTTTGTTTAATTACGATGAGTTCTGGCAAGAGAATCAAGGGGAATATAGCAATAATTATTGGCAATTGCCTTTAGATATTGAACGCAAACAGTTAGAAGATATCGCAAGTAAAAAACGTTCTATGTATCGTAAACGTTATGAAATGTTAGACCAAATGGCATTGGATATTCAGCAACTTTAACGAAGAAAGTGCAATGAAAAGGGGAAAAAGACCGCTTATGTTTGAGAATTTTGTAGCTTGAATAGGAAGAGCTTTATCTAAATGCGTTGAGAAGACGCAGGCTTCAAGAGGAAGCCGAGCAACGGAAATTATCCAAATGTTAAGAACGTCTTATCCATTAAAATAGCAATTAAGCTTTGTATGATTAGTTCGTAGTATTTTCTTTTCCCAATTTCAAATTAAGCTAGATAAAGCTCTTAAAGCTGCCATTAAAAAGAAATATTCTGATTAAATAAAGCCCGTTGTGTCATTTTATATTTAAACCAAGGCTGGCACAGAACAAATTGTGGCTTATCGTCAAATAAAGGTAGAGAGGAGATAGTTGATGCAGCCTGGGTTAGTATAGTCACCGATGGATTCAACTAAAATTAAAAGGATTGAGTCTGATACAATATCGAAAACAATCCTTTAAATAACAGCCTAACTTTTGGGAGGTAGATTATTTTTTTACTGCGCTTTTGAGCTATTTTCTCAATTTAACTAACTCTACCTGATGGTTTTCACCTTTTTTTATAATTAAATTTGCTCGCTCACGGGTTGGAAGAATGTTTTGATTGAGATTTAACCCGTTAATTTCATCCCAAATTTTACTTGCCGTCGTAATGGCCTCTTCTTTTGATAAACTTGCGTAATGTTTAAAGTAAGAATTAGGATCATTAAATGCACTTTCTCGGAATTTTAAAAAACGTTTGATGTACCATTCTTTCAGCAATTTTTCTTCTGCATCGACATAAATAGAGAAATCAACAAAATCTGACACAAAGGTTTGATTGGTTTTGTTATTGCCTGTTTGAAGAACATTTAATCCTTCTAAAATGAGAATGTCGGGTTTATCTACCACATCAAATTCATCGGGAATAATATCGTATGTTAGATGAGAGTAGATCGGTACTGTAACATTACTTTTACCTGATTTTACATCTGCTAAAAAGCGAATGAGTTTAGGCGTGTCATAAGAAACGGGAAAACCTTTCTTTTGTAAAAGATTCTCTTGTTTAAGTTTTTCTAATGGATAAAGAAACCCGTCTGTTGTGATGAGATCAACTTTTCTTTCAGTCGGCCAATGAGAAAGTAGAGATTGTAGAATACGTGCAGAAGTACTTTTTCCCACGGCAACACTGCCAGCAATACTAATTATGTAAGGTGTTTTGACATTATTTCTGCCTAAAAAACGATGTAGTACCGTTTGGCGATGTAAATTTTCATCAATGTAATAGTTAATAAGACGAGTTAACGGTAGGTAAATCGTACTTACTTCATCTAATGAAAGGTCTTCATTAAAACCTAAAAGTGGTTTGAGATCCTGTTCTGTCAATTTTAATGGAACGGATTTACGTAATTCCGCCCATTGTTCACGATTAAAGCTTAAAAAAGGTGTTTGCTGAGTTGAAAATTCCACAATAATTTTATTTGATAGCTAAATAAACGAAGAAAAATATACTCTATAACCAGCATGTTCGCATTTATTTTTCAGTAAATTTAATAAGATTTGGTTAAAAATTCACATTTTTGCTTGTGATTTAAACGAACACGCAAAAAAAATAATTTTTTTAGAAAAAAAACTTGTCACGAAAAGTTTTTTCCATATAATACGCCTCACTTGCTTACGACACGCCGACTTAGCTCAGTAGGTAGAGCAACTGACTTGTAATCAGTAGGTCATCAGTTCGATTCCGATAGTCGGCACCATTCTTTCGTACACAAGTATTCATTTAGCGTGGAGGGGTTCCCGAGCGGCCAAAGGGGGCAGACTGTAAATCTGTTGGCTCAGCCTTCGAAGGTTCGAATCCTTCTCCCTCCACCATCTTTTAGATGAATCCTGATGGGACAGACGAATTTAGGACTTGCGGGCATCGTATAATGGCTATTACCTTAGCCTTCCAAGCTAATGATGCGGGTTCGATTCCCGCTGCCCGCTCCAAACGCTGATATAGCTCAGTTGGTAGAGCGCACCCTTGGTAAGGGTGAGGTCGGCGGTTCAAATCCGCCTATCAGCACCATCCTTCAATTCTCTTTCCTTCATTTAGAATAAACAATTTTATTGGTTAATGTGGTTTTATTTACCCATCGATAACCGTGTCTATTTAGAGGGACTCTTTAAATGTCTAAAGAAAAATTTGAACGTACAAAACCGCACGTAAACGTGGGTACAATCGGCCACGTTGACCACGGTAAAACAACTTTAACAGCAGCAATCACAACCGTATTATCTAAACACTACGGTGGTGCAGCTCGCGCATTTGACCAAATCGATAACGCGCCAGAAGAAAAAGCGCGTGGTATCACCATCAACACTTCACACGTTGAATACGATACAGCAACTCGTCACTATGCACACGTTGACTGTCCAGGACACGCCGACTATGTTAAAAACATGATTACTGGTGCGGCACAAATGGATGGTGCTATCTTAGTAGTAGCAGCAACTGATGGCCCTATGCCACAAACTCGTGAGCACATCTTATTAGGTCGCCAAGTAGGTGTACCTTACATCATCGTATTCTTAAATAAATGCGACATGGTAGATGACGAAGAGTTATTAGAATTAGTAGAAATGGAAGTTCGTGAACTTCTTTCTCAATATGACTTCCCAGGTGACGATACTCCAATCGTACGTGGTTCTGCATTACAAGCATTAAACGGCGTAGCAGAATGGGAAGAAAAAATCCTTGAGTTAGCAAACCACTTAGACACTTATATTCCTGAGCCAGAGCGTGCGATTGACCAACCGTTCCTTCTTCCAATCGAAGATGTGTTCTCAATCTCAGGTCGTGGTACAGTAGTAACTGGTCGTGTAGAACGTGGTATCATCCGTACTGGTGATGAAGTAGAAATCGTAGGTATCAAAGATACAGCGAAAACTACTGTAACGGGTGTTGAAATGTTCCGTAAATTACTTGACGAAGGTCGTGCAGGTGAAAACATCGGTGCATTATTACGTGGTACAAAACGTGAAGAAATCGAACGTGGTCAAGTATTAGCGAAACCAGGTTCAATCACACCACACACTGACTTCGAATCAGAAGTGTACGTATTATCAAAAGAAGAAGGTGGTCGTCATACTCCATTCTTCAAAGGTTACCGTCCACAATTCTATTTCCGTACAACTGACGTAACCGGTACTATCGAATTACCAGAAGGCGTGGAAATGGTAATGCCTGGTGATAACATCAAGATGACAGTAAGCTTAATCCACCCAATCGCGATGGACCAAGGTTTACGTTTCGCTATCCGTGAAGGTGGCCGTACAGTAGGCGCTGGCGTTGTTGCGAAAATCATCAAATAATTGATGTATTCTTGAATGTCTTAAATACAGAAAGAAGACAAAAGAAAGTGCGGGGAAATTCTCCGCACTTTTTGTTTATTCCATATCTGATACTTCGTTGAGTATTTACTAAATTATTTGATTTTTATAGTGATAGCTGTGGTGAATAATTTTCAGTGATTCCAACAAGTTCTTCTATTGAAATTAATTTTATCTTACTGATTTGAGGTAAAAGTGCGGTGAGATTTCTTGCTAAAACATCTTGTTCTAACATCATATAATTCGCCTTACATCTAGCAAAATAATCAGGGTATTTTACTGCCAATAACACACCATCTTGCCATAATACTACCGCATCTTTTTCTGTAATATATGAAAAATAGTTATCTAGTTCATTTTTAGGATAATCTGATTGAGAAAATGTATAAAGCATAATATTCCTTAGAAAGTGAACAATTTTTCTGCTTGACTAAGCTTTTCTATCAATAAAGAGCGGTCAATTTTTTCACAAGATAGGATGAGTTGCTTATCCTCTAGCTTAAATTTCTGTAAAGACTCTGTGCATATAAAGCGTTGTTCTACATCATATAAATCTAATAATTTAAAGGTTCTAATGAAGTCTTTCTGTTGAATGAGTTCAGGTTGTTGATGATTAATAAGATTTAGTACACCATCATCTATAAAAAATACGCCAATATCATCTGGCTCACAAAAAGCTGTTGCGGCAAGAATTGCATCTAAGCCTTCTTGTGAAATGGATGTGCCATGTGGGGATGTGCGAAATAAAAAGGCTATTTTCATAGGGTTATTACTCGATCTGCTTTTAAACTTGCTGTCATAAACTCACCAAGGCCTGCAATTATGAATCCTTCTGCAAGATTGTAGTGATCTGTGGTTGATGTCGTTAAGTTATCAACAACACCTCGTCGTTGAGATGCTGCAACACATAAATGCAAAGGAACATTGTGGGTGATGGAAAACATTTGCCAATGTTTTTGTAAATTAACTTCATCATTAGCTGGATACACTAATGCATTTCCGTTACTTACTCCATCTTGAAAGAAAAAAATCTGTGAGATTTCGTGGCCTTTTTTGATTAAGGCGTCTGCAAATTGATAAGCTAAAAATGCCCCTTGCTTTCCGTAAATAGGGCTTTTGACGGCGATAACATAGCGCATTATTCTTGCTCTTGTTTGATTTGGCGGATGTAGAGGTAAACCGTATGTCGGGAAATATCTAAGCGTTCTGCGACTAAATTAATCGCATCTTTAATATCAAAAATGCCTTTTTCGTAAAGAGAAAGGACGATTTGTCGGTTTTTAGTATTATTGGCAACAGAGCGATCCGCATTGACTTCTTCTATTGTTTTTTCAATAGTCTGCGCAACCAAGTCTTCAACTGAACTCGCAAAGTTCACTGAAGATGTTTCATTCGTATGCTCCGTTGGCATAAAGCATTGCAAAAATTGAGACACGGGTACATCTAAATTGATATTGATACAAAGCAAACCAATAATACGTTGAGTTTTATTACGAATGGCAATGGTGACTGATTTCATCAGTACATTGCCTTTTGCTCGTGTAAAATAAGGCTTTGAAACACTTTCGCTTTGCATATTTCGTAGCGAACGTAAGGCAAGATCGGTGATTGGCGAACCAACTTGTCGATTAGTGTTATGTCCGTTAGCAATACAAATAGCAGAATGTTCAATATCTTCTAGAGAATGAAGCACGATTTCGCAGTGTTCGCCAATCAGCGCGCTTACACCATCAACGACCGCTTTGTAGGAGTTTATGATAGTGCAATCTTCGTCGGTGAAAGGATATTTGTCGTTTAAAGTCATGGTGTTAGGTTAAAAGTGCGGTAAAAATTTCGCTCGTTTTTATAATAAAAAGCACGCGTTAAAGAACGCGCGCTATTAAACTTATTAATTATTTTGTAGCTTTTGGATTGACGTCTAATACTTCCACATCAAAAATTAATGTTGAATTTGGTGGAATAGATGCGCCAGCACCTTGTTCGCCATAGCCTAATTCAGGTGCGATAACTAATTGAATTTTTCCGCCTTTTTTCACTAATTGAAGACCTTCAGTCCAGCCTTTAATTACTTGATCAAGTTGGAATTCTACAGGTTGACCGCGTTCTACGGAGCTATCAAACACTTTTCCATTTGGTAATTTACCCGTGTAATGTACTTTAACTGTATCTGTTGCTTTGATTGCATCGCCTTTACCAGGGTTTTCAATTTTGTACATTAAACCAGATTGTGTAGTTTTTACATCTTTACCTTTAGCAAATTCAGCACGGAATTTATCACCTTCTTCTTTTGCTTGTTTAGCAATAGATTCTGCTTTTGCTTTTGATGCAGCCATTAATTTTGTTTCAATAGATTCTAAGGTTTTTTGGATTTTTTCATCTTTACGAACATCCACTTTACCTTCTAAGGCATCTTTTAAACCATCTAAAATACGCGCATTATCATATTTGATGACTTCTTTGTGTGAATCTACAAGATCTTTCATTTGACCGCCCATGAGCGTACCCACGGCATAAGATGCTGCTTTCTCATCGAATGCGCTATCTTCTGCAAAAACTTGGCCAGAAATCACCGCACTTACCATTAATGCTGCGATAGATAATTTTTGAATTTTTAACATATGAGTTAATCCTTTATAATGAATGGAATAATACGAGGAATAGATTAAATGGCTTTCTATCTATTCTCAACTTTTTTTTAGAATTTAGAGAAAATTTATGCAAATTCAACAAATGTTAGAAAATCGCATCGAAGAACTTGAAACGAAAATTGCATTTCAGGAACAGTTATTAGATGAATTAAATCACGCTTTAGTTCAACAGCAATTTGATATTGATAAAATGCAAGTCCAACTGCGTTATATGGCAAATAAATTAAAAGATTTTCAACCCTATAACATTGCAAGCCAATCTGAAGAAACGCCACCGCCCCATTATTAATTTCTGCAATAAATTAGTACAAATGAAAAGGGCGCTTAATGCGCCCTTTGAATTACATTCCCAAATAATCAGCTAAATACTTGTCTGCTTATGCAAAGTATTTTTCCAAATCGTCGCTACCGCCAATGTGTTTACCACCGATAAACACTTGTGGAACAGTAGTACGACCTGAAACTGCACGTACGCTCACGATTGTTGCATCGTGACCTAATACGATTTCTTCGAAGCTTAAGCCTTTATCGTGTAAAAGTTGTTTTGCTTTTGCACAGAAAGGACAGCCAGGTTTTGTGAAGATTGAAATAGACTCTTGCACTTGGTGTTGTGGCGCAAGGTATTTCAACATAGTGTCAGCATCGGATACTTTGAACGGATCGC
Source organism: Haemophilus sp. THUN1690 (assembly GCF_059704375.1). Taxonomy (NCBI): domain Bacteria; kingdom Pseudomonadati; phylum Pseudomonadota; class Gammaproteobacteria; order Pasteurellales; family Pasteurellaceae; genus Haemophilus; species Haemophilus sp. THUN1690. The sequence continues at coordinate 318,465 of NZ_AP046583.1, forward strand.
CTGGTTCGTTTGGTTCGATAAACATTTTTTCAACTACGCCGTTTTTCACAAGCATAGAATAACGCCATGAACGTTTGCCGAAGCCTAAATCTTCTTTACCAACTAACATACCCATGCCTTCGGTAAATTCACCATTACCATCTGGAATGAAAGTGATGTTTTCAGATTTTTCATCTTCTTTCCATGCGTTCATTACGAAAGTATCATTTACAGATACAACAAGAATATCGTCTACACCGTATTTTTTGAATACTGGCGCTAATTCGTTATAACGCGGTAAATGTGATGATGAGCAAGTTGGAGTGAATGCGCCTGGTAATGAGAACACGATCACTGTTTTGTTATCAAATAATTCAGAGGTAGTTATATCAACCCATTTATCACCCTGACGAGTGCGGAATGTCACTTGAGGGACTTTTTTTCCTTCCATACTAGACATTGTTTTTTCTCCTATTGGTTGTTAATTTAAATTTTACGCGCTGTATTATAGGGAAAATTATGATATAGTCATAATCAATTAATTCTATTCTTTTAATTGAATTTTTCTATAGGGAAAATCTCATGAATATCCGTGATCTAGAATATCTTGTTGCCTTATCTGAATATAAACATTTCCGTCGTGCTGCCGATTCTTGTAATGTGAGTCAACCAACATTAAGTGGTCAAATTCGTAAATTAGAAGATGAGCTCGGTATTATCTTGTTAGAGCGCACCAGTCGTAAGGTGTTGTTTACTCAATCTGGGATGTTGTTGGTTGATCAAGCTCGTACAGTTCTTCGAGAAGTAAAATTATTGAAAGAAATGGCGAGCAATCAAGGTAAAGAAATGACCGGGCCATTACACATCGGTTTAATCCCAACACTTGGCCCTTATTTGCTCCCTTATATTGTACCAACGTTAAAAGAGGCATTCCCTGATTTAGAAGTTTTTCTTTATGAAGCGCAAACGCATCAATTATTAGAACAATTGGAAACGGGGCGTTTAGATTGTGCTATCGTTGCCACTGTTCCAGAAACTGAGGCTTTTATTGAAGTACCTATTTTCAACGAGAAAATGTTACTTGCCGTATCTGAGCATCATCCTTGGGCTCAAGAAAGTAAACTTCCAATGAACCAGTTAAATGGTCAAGAAATGTTAATGCTTGATGATGGTCATTGTTTGCGTAATCAAGCGTTAGATTATTGCTTCACTGCTGGCGCAAAAGAAAATTCCCATTTCCAAGCAACTAGTCTTGAAACTTTGCGCAATATGGTGGCAGCAAATGCAGGTATTACTTTTATGCCTGAATTGGCTGTATTGAATGAAGGTACGCGCAAAGGTGTGAAATATATTCCTTGTTATTCGCCTGAGCCATCACGCACCATTGCGTTGGTTTATCGTCCTGGTTCACCATTACGTAACCGCTATGAGCGTGTGGCAAGTGCGGTCAGCGATGAAGTTAAATCTATTCTAGGTGGGTTGAAATAATGGCTGGTGTTCGTGCTGTTCAAAAAGAAAAGACTCGTCGCGCTTTAGTGGATGCAGCATTTAATCAACTTAGCGCAGAAAAAAGTTTTTCTAATTTGAGTTTGAGAGAAGTTGCTCGCGAGGCTGGAATTGCGCCTACATCTTTCTATCGCCATTTTAGCGATATGGATGAACTCGGCTTAGAAATGGTGGATGAAGCTGGTTTGATGTTGCGCCAACTAATGCGTCAAGCGCGTAAACGTATTGATGCTGGCGGTAGCGTTATTTCAGTTTCTGTAGATACATTTTTTGAATTTATCACTAACAGTACGAACGTTTTCCGTTTGCTATTACGCGAAAGTTCAGGCACTTCTCAAGCTTTTCGTACTGCGGCAGCACGTGAAATTAAGCATTTTGTTGATGAGTTAGCAGAATATATTTCCTACAAACATCAATATTCGCAATATGTTGCTTATGTTCAAGCGGAAGGCATCGTAACAATCGTATTCACCGCAGGGGCTAATGCTTTAGATATGAGTAAAGCTGAACGTGAGCAACTTAAAGCTCGAGTGATTTTGCAGTTGAGAATGCTTGCAAAAGGCGCTGATTTTGCAGCGAATAAGGAAAGAGGTAAGTAAGATAGTTTATATCTAGCCTATTAGTTTTCTCTTTGTGCTTAGATATTCACTATCTTTTATTTTTCCGAGTTATTTCTCATACCAAATTTTATTCACATAAAGTGTAATAAAACCTGAGGGCGTTTCTACCCGCACTTCGTCGTCTAATGTTTTTCCTATTAAAGCTCGAGCAACTGGGGAATCAATGGATATCCAATTTTTCGCAGGGGCAAATTCATCACAACCGACAATACGGTATTGCTTGGTTTCTCCTTCTTCATTTTCTAATTCCACCCACGCACCGAAGAAAACTTTTCCCTCTTGCTTTGGGTTGTAATCGACAATTTGTAGCACTTCCAATCTTTTAGTTAAAAAACGTACTCGGCGATCAATTTCACGTAAACGACGTTTTCCGTAAATATATTCTGCATTCTCACTGCGGTCACCAAGCGCCGCGGCATCTGAAACAGCTTGGGTAACTTTGGGACGTTCTTCTTTCCACAAAAACTTGAGTTCTTGGTCAAGCTCATTCCAGCCTTGACGGGTAATATAATTTGATTTTGCCATAATAAAAATAAAAGAAAGTTTTTCGAATTATATTTGAGCCAACAGCCTAAAACCAGTATTCTATCTCCGTTTTTTCTCGAATCCCTTCATAACAAAGAAGTATGACAATGTTAAATCAACAAATTAGCCAAATTATTGCGGCAGAATTAACTGTTCAACCCCAACAAATCCTCTCGGCTATTCAATTATTAGATGATGGCAACACCATTCCATTTATCGCCCGTTATCGTAAAGAAGCCACTGGAGGCTTGGATGACACCCAACTTCGTCATTTTGAAACCCGTTTAATTTATTTACGTGAATTAGAAGATCGTCGTCAAACCATTTTGAAATCTATTGAAGAGCAAGGAAAATTGACCGATGAACTGCGTGACAAAATCCATGCGACACAAAGCAAAACCGAATTAGAAGATTTGTATTTGCCGTACAAACCTAAACGCCGTACGAAAGGGCAAATTGCGATTGAAGCCGGTCTTGAACCATTGGCGAATTTACTTTGGAATGAGCCTAAAAATGATCCAGAAAAAGCAGCGGCTGAATTTATTAACGTAGAGAAAGGCGTAACTGATACTAAAGTCGCGCTTGATGGTGCACGCTATATTTTAATGGAGCGTTTTGCTGAAGATGCGGGTTTATTAGCGAAAGTCCGTGATTATTTAGCGAAAAATGCCGTCATTGTATCCAAAGTGATCGAAGGCAAGGAAACGGAAGGCGCAAAATTCCAAGATTATTTCGACCACCAAGAATTATTGAAAAATGTGCCTTCTCACCGTGCATTAGCCATGTTCCGCGGACGTAATGAGGGCATTTTACAATTAAGCTTAAATGCTGATCCTGATGCGGAAGAGGGAAGTCGCCAAAGCTATTGTGAAGAGATTATTCGTGATTATTTAGATGTACGTTTTACTGGTCAGCCTGCGGATAAATGGCGTGAGCAAGTGATTGCGTGGACGTGGAAAATCAAAGTTTCGTTGCATTTAGAAACGGAGTTAATGGCAAGTTTACGTGAAAAAGCGGAAGAAGAAGCCATTGATGTTTTCGCTCGAAATCTGACCGCACTTTTAATGGCTGCACCCGCTGGCGCGAAAAGTACCATGGGCTTAGACCCTGGCTTGCGTACGGGGGTTAAAGTCGCAGTGGTGGATAACACAGGTAAATTATTAGATACCGCCACCATTTATCCACACACGGGGCGTGAAGCTGAAGCGCAAGTGGCGATTTTCAGCTTGATCCGCAAATATAACGTAGAGTTAATTGCCATTGGTAACGGTACGGCTTCTCGTGAAACAGAGCGTTTTGCGAAAGAAGTGATTAAAGAAATTAAAGAAAATAAACCACAAACCGTTGTGGTGAGCGAAGCGGGCGCATCGGTTTATTCTGCCTCTGAATTTGCCGCAAATGAATTCCCGAGTTTAGATGTATCTTTGCGTGGCGCGGTATCAATTGCGCGTCGTTTACAAGATCCATTGGCGGAATTAGTGAAAATCGAACCGAAAGCCATTGGTGTAGGACAATATCAACACGATGTAAACCAAACCCAACTTGCGCGTAAACTCGATGCGGTGGTGGAAGACTGTGTAAACGCGGTAGGCGTAGATTTAAATACCGCATCCGCGCCATTGCTCGCTCGTGTAGCTGGTATGACAAAAACCTTAGCGCAAAACATTGTGGAATACCGTGATGAAAATGGTCGTTTTGAAAGCCGTAGCGAATTGAAAAAAGTGCCACGTTTAGGGCCAAAAGCCTTTGAGCAATGTGCGGGCTTTATGCGTATTGCAGAAGGTAAAAATCCACTTGATGCCTCTGGTGTTCACCCAGAAGCTTATCCTGTGGTCGAAAAAATCTTGCAAGCCACCGCACAATCTATTCAAGATTTAATGGGTAATGCCAGTGTGGTACGTCAGCTTGATGCAAAACAATTTATTGATGAGCAATTTGGTTTACCGACCGTCCAAGATATTTTCAAAGAGTTGGAAAAACCAGGGCGCGATCCACGTGGTGAATTTAAAACTGCCGTATTCGCAGAAGGCGTGGAAGAAATCACCGATTTAAAACCAGGTATGATTTTAGAAGGTACCGTCACCAATGTGACTAACTTCGGCGCATTTGTGGATATTGGTGTTCACCAAGATGGTTTAGTGCATATTTCATCATTAAGCGATAAATTCGTAGAAGATCCGCATCAAGTGGTGAAAACTGGCGATATCGTGAAAGTGAAAGTATTGGAAGTGGATGTGCCGCGTAAACGTATTGCGTTGACGATGCGATTAGATGAAAGTGCGGCCAAAAATGACGGCAAATTTGACCGCACTTTATCAGCAAGACCTCGTGCAAATACGCAACGAGAGGAGCGGAGTTCGAGAGGTAATAATGCGATGGGTAATGCCTTTGCTGATGCGCTAAAAAATTGGAAAAAATAACAAGTTATAGGGCGAGATTACTCGCCCTTTTTTTATATCTTTCCTTTCCCGAAAAGCATCGCCAAAACGGCGATTTTTTGCTATAATCCCGCCCAATTTTTATTTACAAAAGAATGAGATAAATTATGTCAGAAACGACCAATGATAACTATGGTGCATCGAGCATTAAAGTATTAAAAGGCCTTGATGCGGTACGTAAACGTCCGGGAATGTATATCGGTGATACCGATGACGGTACTGGTTTGCACCATATGGTATTTGAAGTGGTGGATAATGCCATTGATGAAGCCCTCGCTGGCCATTGTTCCGATATTATCGTGACAATTCATGATGATAATTCTGTATCGGTGCAAGATGATGGGCGCGGGATTCCTGTGGATATTCACCCAGAAGAAGGCGTTTCTGCAGCAGAAGTTATCATGACAGTGCTTCACGCTGGCGGTAAATTTGACGATAACTCTTATAAAGTATCGGGCGGTTTACACGGTGTGGGCGTATCAGTGGTGAATGCGCTTTCTGATAAATTACAGTTAACCATTCGTCGTCAAGGTCACGTTCATGAGCAATTCTATCATTTAGGTGAGCCACAAGCGCCATTAACAGTGATTGGCGACACAGAGGCAACGGGGACAACGGTTCGTTTCTGGCCAAGCTCAGATATTTTTGCTATCACAATCTTTGATTACAAAATCTTAGCAAAACGCTTACGTGAGCTTTCTTTCTTGAACTCTGGCGTATCTATTCGTTTAATTGATAAACGTGATGGGTCTGAAGATCATTTCCATTACGAAGGCGGTATTCAAGCATTCGTCGAATATTTGAACAAAAATAAAAACCCAATTCATCCAAAGCCATTTTATTTTACAGCTGAGAAAGATGGCATCGGTGTAGAAGTTGCATTGCAGTGGAATGATGGTGTAAATGAAAATGTGTATTGCTTTACTAATAATATTCCTCAACGTGATGGCGGTACTCACCTAGCAGGTTTCCGTGGGGCTTTAACCCGTAGCTTAAATAGCTATATGGAAAACGAAGGCATGCTGAAAAAAGAAAAAGTGGCGACTTCAGGCGATGATGCGCGTGAAGGTTTGGTGGCTATTATTTCAGTTAAAGTGCCTGATCCAAAATTCTCATCGCAAACTAAAGACAAGCTCGTGTCTTCAGAAGTTAAAAGTGCGGTGGAATCTGCGATGAATGAAAAAATGCAGGAATATTTATTGGAAAATCCTGCAGATGCAAAAATCATTGTAAACCAAATTATTATGGCTGCTCGTGCGCGCGAAGCCGCACGTAAAGCTCGTGAAATGACGCGCCGTAAAGGGTCATTAGATATTGCAGGTTTGCCGGGTAAACTTGCAGACTGCCAAGAAAAAGATCCTGCACTTTCTGAACTTTACTTGGTGGAGGGGGACTCCGCGGGTGGTTCTGCAAAAGTTGGTCGTGATCGTAAAACTCAAGCAATTTTGCCATTGAAAGGTAAAATCTTAAACGTAGAAAAAGCACGTTTTGACAAAATGTTGTCTTCCCAAGAGGTGGGAACATTGATTACTGCCTTAGGTTGCGGTATTGGTCGTGATGAATATAACCCAGATAAATTACGCTATCATCATATCATTATCATGACCGATGCTGATGTGGATGGTTCTCACATTCGTACGTTGCTTTTAACGTTTTTCTATCGTCAAATGCCTGAGCTTATTGAACGTGGTTATGTTTACATTGCTCAGCCGCCACTTTACAAAGTGAAAAAAGGAAAACAAGAACGCTACATTAAAGATGCGGATGAAATGGAGCAATATGAATTAACGCTTGCGTTAGATGGTGCAGAATTACATATCAGCGCAAATGCACCAGCAATGAATGCCCTTGTATTTGAAAAATTAGTGGCAGAATATAATAGCGTACAAAAACTTATCGGTCGCTTAAGTCGCCATTATCCAACCCCTGTATTGCAAGGATTAATTTATCAGTCACCAATTTCTGTTGAAGTGATGAAAGACGAAAGTGCGGTGGAAAATTGGGGTAAATCTTTTGTTGAACAACTGACTGCAAAAGAAACAGAAGCGCATCAATATTCAGTGCGTACACAATTTAATGCGGAACGCCAAGTGTATGAAGCGGTGATTACTGTTCGTAAACACGGTATTGATACAGATTATTTCTTGAATTTTGATTTTGTTCACGGCAATGAATACGCGAAAATTGTTTCTCTTAATAAACAGCTCAATGGTTTATTAGAAGAAGGCGCTTATGTCACACGTGGTGAAAAAGTACAACCAGTGCGCAGCTTTGAACAAGCCGTTGAATGGCTAGTAAAAGAATCTCGTAAAGGCCTTGAAGTACAACGTTATAAAGGACTTGGTGAAATGAACGCAGATCAACTGTGGGAAACCACAATGGATCCAAATTCACGTCGTATGTTGAAAGTTTCTATTAAAGATGCTGTGGCAGCAGATCAATTATTCACTACCTTAATGGGAGATGAAGTTGAGCCACGCCGTGAGTTCATTGAGCTGAATGCGTTAAGAGCAAATTTGGACGTGTAAATTTTTGTCTATTTATATTAATAACTGAAAGGGCACTAAAGTGCCCTTTCTTTGTTTATCTTGTTATTTCATATAAGGATTACTATTGGTTTTTTGAACTTAAGTGAGTAAACTAAATGCACTCATTTTCTCAACGGAGAACCTTTATGAAACCTTATCTTATCGCCCCATCAATTCTTTCTGCCGATCTCGCTCGTCTTGGTGATGATGTACAAAATGTACTTAATGCAGGCGCAGATGTTATTCATTTTGATGTAATGGATAATCATTATGTACCTAATCTCACTTTTGGGCCTGCGGTATGTCAAGCTTTACGTGATTATGGCATTACTGCACCGATTGATGTGCATTTAATGGTAAAGCCGGTCGATCGTATTATTCCCGATTTTGCTAAAGCAGGTGCGAACTACATCACTTTCCACCCAGAATCTAGCGAACATATTGACCGCTCTTTACAGCTTATTCGCGATTGTGGTTGTAAATCTGGATTAGTTTTTAATCCTGCGACGCCCTTGAGCTATTTAGATTACGTTTTGGATAAAGTGGATGTGGTTTTATTAATGTCAGTAAATCCTGGATTTGGCGGACAATCTTTTATTCCAGCAACGTTGAAGAAATTACAACAGGCTCGTAAGATCATTGATGAAAGTGGTTATGACATTCGTCTTGAAGTGGATGGTGGCGTGAAGGTTGATAACATCGCAGAAATCGCTGCGGCGGGCGCAGATATGTTTGTGGCGGGTTCTGCAATTTTTGGTAAGCCAGATTATAAACAAGTTATTGACCAAATGCGTACACAGCTCGCGAGTGTGGGCGCATAACTGTCATTTTAATGAAATGCAATAGAACAGAGAAAAACAATGAATACACAATTTAAACTTATTGGCTTTGATTTAGATGGTACGTTGGTAAATAGCCTGCCTGATTTAGCGCTATCCGTAAATTCTGCCTTGGCTGAATTCGATTTACCGCAAGCACCAGAAGAATTAGTGTTAACTTGGATCGGTAATGGCGCGCCTGTATTAATTGCACGAGCGTTAGATTGGGCGCAAAAACAAACAGGAAAAGAGTTAACTGAAGAAGAGATTAAGCAGGTAACGGAGCGTTTTAATTTTTATTATGGCGAGAATTTATGTAATGTCAGTCGCCTGTATCCGAATGTAAAAGAAACATTAGAAACCTTAAAAGAAAAAGGCTATGTCCTAGCAGTTGTTACCAATAAACCCACAAGACATGTTCAACCTGTGTTGGCAGCATTTGGCATTGATCATTTATTTAGTGAAATGTTGGGTGGCCAATCTTTACCTTCCATTAAACCACATCCAGGCCCGCTTTATTATTTATGCGGAAAATTTGGTTTTGAACCACGCCAAGTGCTTTTCGTAGGTGATTCTAAAAATGATATTATCGCAGGTCACTCTGCGGGCTGTGCAGTTGTTGGTTTAACTTACGGCTACAATTACAATATCCCTATTAGTAAATCCAATCCAGATTGGGTGTTTGATGATTTTGCCCAGCTATTAACGATTCTGTAAGTTTCCTATCTAACAAAAAAGTGCGGTGAAAATTCACCGCACTTCTTTTATCAAATGAATTGTTTTTTAAAGAATATTTGAAAATTCTTCTAACATTTCTTTTGGCCATACGCTTGATTGGACTTCACCGATATGTTTTTTACGAAGTAAAAGCATTGCTAAGCGAGATTGACCGATACCACCGCCGATAGTTAATGGTAATTTTCCGTTTAATAAATCTTGGTGCCAATCCATTTTTAAACGGTCTTCATCACCCGTTAGGCTAACTTGTAAACGCAATGCACTTTCATCTACGCGAATGCCCATTGAGGAAAGTTCAAAGGCTTTACCTAATTGGTCGTTCCATACCAAAATATCGCCGTTTAAGCCTTTGTAGCCATTTTCAGATTCGGTTGTCCAGTCATCATAGTCAGGAGCACGGCCATCATGAGGTTTGCCATCTGAAAGTTTGCCGCCAATCCCGATCAAGAATACTGCGCCGTATTCTTTACAAATTGCGTTTTCACGTTCTTTACTGCTTAAATCTGGATAGCGTTTTACTAAATCTTCGCTGTGCACAAAGGTAATGTGTTTTGGAAGAATTGAAGGAATATCAAAACGTGCTTCTACGGCTAATTCTGTTAAACGAATAGCACGATAAATAGAATTTACTGTTTCTTTTAAGTATGCAAAATTACGACGACCTTCAGGAATCACTTTTTCCCAGTCCCATTGATCCACATAAACAGAGTGAGTCGGATCAAGAGAATCTTCATCTGGGCGCAATGCTTTCATATGAACAAACAAGCCTTCGCCTTCTTTAAAGTTGAAGCGAGCAAGAGTATGGCGTTTCCATTTAGCAAGAGAATGTACAACTTCAAATACCGCATTTGGAATACATTTCACATTAACTTGTACTGCCTTTTCAATGCCAGATAAGTTATCTTGCATTCCGTTACCTACTTGGCTCAAGATAGGGCCTTGTACTTCAATAATGCCAAGTTGTTCAATAAGATTTTGGGTGAAGGTATTCTTCACAAAACTGATTTCTTGTTGTTGTAAAATAAATGTCTTTTTCATTTTGATAACCCTTTTTAACAATAGGTGATATTTTTATGTATTATTTAATAAATATTACTTTTGTTTCAAGTATTTTGTTTGCTTTCTTTTTTAAATTGAATATTATCTAAATCAGAAAAGAAAAATTAAATAAAATCTAAAGGAGGCGGTTTTATGCACAATATTGATAGTTTAGATCAGCAAATCTTACGTGTACTCACCAAAGATGCGAGAACTCCCTATGCCGAAATGGCTAAAAATTTTGGTGTCAGTCCAGGAACGATTCATGTGCGAGTAGAAAAAATGCGCCAATCGGGCATTATTGAAGGCACGAAGGTGATTATTGATGAGCGTAAATTAGGTTATGACGTATGCTGTTTTATCGGCATTATTCTAAAAAGCGCAAAAGATTATGAGAAAGTGATCAAAAAGTTAGAAAGTTTTGATGAAGTAGTGGAAGCCTATTATACAACGGGTAATTACTCGATTTTCTTAAAGGTGATGACACACACAATCGCAGAATTACATTCTGTTTTGGCGACCAAGATTCAGTTAATAGATGAAATTCAATCCACTGAAACCTTGATTTCAATGCAAAATCCAATTTTGCGAGATATTAAACCTTAAGAACATAGAAAAGTGCGGTGAAATTTTTATTCAAATTTATCCTGATGTTTAAATTTCAATAAATCTCTCCGCTCTTTTTTGTTTGGGCGACGATCTGGATGGGGCATTGAAAGTGAATTGTTTTTTCTTGCCCACGCGATTTCTTCTCTTTTTTTCACGCTATTTTCGGTTTCTTGATAGAGTAATTGTGCCTCTGGCGCACCTCGGCGTTGATCGCTTAAGGCGATAATTTTTATTTCTTTTTCTTCGTTTCCCTGACGAAGTTTTAACATTGCGCCTACTTCCACAATTTTACTTACTTTCGCACGTTGATTGTTGTAATGCACTTTGCCACTTTCAATCATCGCTTTAGCAATGCTACGTGTTTTGTAGAATCGCGCAGCCCACAACCATTTGTCTAATCTGACTTCTTTTTCTTCCATTTATGAATTTCTCTTTTGCTATTTTGTGGTACAGTTTGTCCCAATCCTATCACAAAATAAAGGAAAACTTATGTTATCCGATTCATCCAAAAAATTACCTAAAATTCTTACCGCACAAGTTGTTGCTAAATCTCGTTTATTTGAAATTCAGTCTGTTGATTTAGCGTTTTCTAATGGGGAATTACGTACTTATGAGCGTTTCAAACCCGGTAATCAGCAGGCTGTTATGATGGTTCCCATTGATGGGGATGATCTTTTATTGATTCGTGAGTATTCAGTTGGCACAGAACGTTATGAATTAGGATTTCCTAAAGGCGGCGTAGATAAAGATGAAGAACCGAAAGAGGCAGCAAATCGCGAATTAAAGGAAGAGTTGGGGCTGGGAGCCAATAAAATTGATTTCTTGCGCACGGTGATTACCAATCCAAGTTATATGCGTAGCATTATGCATATTTTTGTTGCTCAGGATTTTTATCCTTGCCAGTTAGAAGGCGATGAGCCCGAACCGTTAGAAATTGTTCGCTTTCCATTGTCGAAAATTGATGAATTACTTGCAGACCCAAGTTTCAATGAAGCTAGAAATTTAACCGCACTTTATTCTTTGAAAGATTATTTAAGCCAAAAATAATGGGCTTAATTGAATATCATTCTCTTATTTTCTCTTTTTTAAAAAGAGGAAAATCATGGCTAACCAGATGAACATCACTCTGAGTTAGCCTTTTTCGCTTATCTATAAATAAAAAATCATTCAAATATTCCCCTTTTTATTAAATATTTTCTAACAAGCTCAAATTTCCCTTTAAAAAACTTGAAAAAATACTCGATTTTTGACAATGTTTAGGTGTTTTCTTTTTTTACTCAAGGAACATTTTTATGCATAACGAAAACTTAAAAGAATTAACCGTTCGAGGAATTATCCTCGGCGCATTGATTACAGTGATTTTCACTGCATCCAATGTGTATCTCGGTCTAAAAGTAGGGATGACATTCGCGTCATCTATTCCAGCGGCCGTCATTTCTATGGCGGTACTCAAATTTTTCAAAGATTCTAGTATTCTCGAAAATAACATGGTGCAAACACAAGCATCTTCAGCGGGGACACTTTCTTCTGTGATCTTCGTCTTACCAGGCTTATTAATGATGGGTTACTGGCAAGACTTCCCATTCTGGCAAACTATGCTGATTTGTGCTGCGGGTGGTACATTGGGCGTGTTATTCACCATTCCATTACGCCGTGCGATGGTGGTTAATAGTGATTTACCTTACCCTGAAGGCGTAGCTGCAGCAGAAATCTTAAAAGCAGGTAATCATGCAGATGGCGATAGCGGTGTAAAAGATATTGCTTACGGTGGTGTTTTAGCGGGATTAGTTGCATTTTTAACTAACGGTTTACGCGTGATGGCTGATGGTGCTAGCGCTTGGGTTCAAACTGGTAAAGCAGCTTTCCAATTACCAATGGGCTTCTCACTTGCCTTGCTTGGTGCAGGTTATTTAATTGGTATCGTAGGCGGTATTGCGATGTTGATCGGTGTTATTTTGACTTGGGGTGTGGCTGTGCCATATTTCACGATGTCAGGTGATATCGCGGCAGACGCAAGCTTAATTGATGCAGCAATGGTGGTTTGGAAAACGAAAGTTCGCTTTATTGGTGTAGGTACAATTGGTATTGCAGCGATTTGGACATTACTTATTTTAATGAAACCAATGATTGAAGGGATGGTACATTCTTTCCGTATGTTGAAAGGTGGACAAGCTGAATCTGAGCACCGCGTTGATATCGACCTTTCTCCAAAAACAATGATTTATATCTTAATCGCGACTGTTGTGTTAATTGTTATTTCATTACACCACTTTATCGCGGCTGCACCGATTTCACCTGAGCTTTCCATTTTATTAGTTGTAGTTTGTACTTTCTTAGCGGTATTTATCGGCTTCTTTGTGGCTGCAGCTTCTGGTTATATGGCAGGTTTAGTGGGTTCATCTTCAAGCCCAATTTCTGGTATCGGGATTATTTCTGTTATCGTGATTTCATTGGTATTGGTGTCAATCGGTAATGCATCTGGCTTATTTGAAACCGTGGATGGTCAGAAATTTTTGACCGCACTTACACTCTTTACTGCGTCAATTGTATTAACCACTGCAACGATTTCTAACGATAACTTGCAAGATTTAAAAACGGGCTTATTAGTGGATGCGACACCTTGGCGTCAACAAGTCGCATTAATTATCGGCTGCTTTGTCGGTGCGCTTGTTATCGCGCCAGTATTAGAAATCTTATATCACGCGTATGGTTTCAGCGGTGCATTACCACGTCCAGATATGGATCCTTCACAAGCCCTATCTGCACCACAAGCAACATTAATGACCACCATTTCTCAAGGTATTTTCACAAATAAATTGGAATGGACTTATATCTTAACTGGTGTCGGCTTAGGTGCGGTGTTAATTACGATTGATGCATTCTTGAAAAAAGTCAGCAACAAAGTCTTTGGCTTGCCAGTTATTGCTGTGGGGATTGGTATTTACTTACCACCATCAATTAATATGCCTGTGATTGTCGGTGCATTCTTAGCATGGATCATGACTCGTCATATTGCAAAACTTGGTAACAAAGAAGTGTCTGCTAAAGCAGAACGTTTCGGTACGCTTTTCTCTGCAGGTTTAATTGTAGGTGAAAGCTTAATGGGTGTGATTTTAGCATTCATTATTGCGGCTTCTGTTACCACTGGCGGTTCTGAAGCGCCATTATCCTTAAATCTTGAAAACTGGGATACTATTGGCGAGTGGTTAGGTTTAATCGTATTTATCGTGGGCATTGTGATTTTTGCATCTCGCGTATTACGTGCGAAAAAATCTGATTAATCCTTAAATTTATTTTAGAATAGGCTACCTTTTGGATAGCCTATTTTTTTATTATGAAATCTTACTTAAAAACACTTATTTTTTTCCCTCTAATTTTACAAGTAATCGTCACCGCACTTTTGATTTGGTTCGATGATGATTCAAGTGGCGTTATCGTTCCTTTTTCTAGCTATGCTCTCACAGCATTTCTTCTTGCCACAATCCCCGCATTTTTAACCGCACTTTTAGCTGTAAAATTCCGTTACACACGTTATAACATTGCTTCGATTGTATTAGTTTCATCGATCATTTCATTTGTTTACTGCAATATGGCATCTTATTTTTATTTGTTATTGCTCGGCGAACAAGAAACTTCCTTTTGGGGATGGTTGACCGAAGGGGGATTATCCCTCGGGCTAATAAGCACATGCGGAATGGTGTTTTATGCTCTATTTGTGATGCCGTGGTTGCTGCCAAAAACAAGAGAATAATTTTATGCTCATGCTAAACGAACACTTACTTAACCAAGTATTGCTGATTGCTTATCAAGCGGGTAAGCATTTGCAACAGTTTTATCAAAAACAGGTTCATGTTGAATTGAAAGAAGACAACACGCCTGTGACGGAAGCGGATCTTTTTGTGAGCCAATTTTTGACAGAAAAATTAACCGCACTTTTCCCTAATGTCCCTGTTCTTTCGGAAGAAAATTGTCATATTTCCTTTGAAGAACGTAAAAATTGGAAAGAATATTGGTTGATCGATCCTCTTGATGGCACACAACAATTTATTAATCGTACCGATCAATTTTCTGTGTTGATAACCTTAGTTCGTAAAAATAAGCCAGTATTAAGCGTTATTCATGCACCAATTTTATCGACGACTTATTATGCAATGCGTGATTTTGGCGCATTTAAAAAACAAGTGGATCAGGTAAAAAAACTCACTAAAACCACGATTAATTTTGACCGCCCTTTACGAATTGCGGTAGGTGCAACCACTTCACAAGAAAAAGTGAGATCGATTTTACCGAAGGATTTTCCTAGTGAATTTGTTGTGGTGGGTTCAAGTAGCTTAAAAAGCGGTTTAGTGGCTGAAGGTGCAGTAGATTGTTATGTCCGTTTAGGACGAACAGGCGAATGGGATACCGCTGGTGCTGAAGTGCTGCTAGGTGAAACTCACGGTGCTATTTTTGATTCTCATTTTGAGCCTTTAACCTATAACCAACGTGAAACCTTGATTAATCCGCATTTTGTCATGGTGGGCGATCAATCGCTCGATTGGCGTTCTATCTTTCAATTTAATTGATTGGTTCGATTGGTTTTTTTCTCTAGAATACGGCATTATTTTCGACATTACTCGGAATCTTATAAGGAATAATTATGCAAACTGATAATAACTGTATCGTCATCTTTGGCGCGTCTGGTGACTTAACTCACCGTAAACTCATTCCAGCTCTTTATAATCTCTACAAAATCGGGCGTTTGAGTGAAAACTTTTCCGTTCTAGGTGTTGCTCGCTCTGAATTGAACGATGAAACTTTCCGCGAAAAAATGCGTGAGGCCTTAATCCATAATGAAGAAACAACACCAGAAACCTTAGATGCTTTCTGCTCTCATCTTTATTACCAAGCTGTGAATACTTCGGATGCTCAAGATTACGGTAAACTTGTTCCACGCTTGGATGAGCTTCACGATAAATATCAAACCTGTGGTAACACCCTTTACTATATGTCCACTCCGCCAAGTCTTTATGGCGTGATTCCTGAGTGTTTGGCTGCACATGGTTTAAATACGGAAGAATATGGCTGGAAACGTATTATTGTTGAAAAACCTTTTGGTTACGATGAAAAAACAGCGCAAGCGTTAGACGTACAAATCCATCGTTTCTTTGAAGAACACCAAATTTATCGTATCGACCATTATTTAGGTAAAGAAACCGTTCAAAACTTGCTCGTATTACGTTTCTCAAATGGTTGGTTTGAACCGCTTTGGAACCGTAATTTCATTGATTATGTGGAAATTACTGGTGCAGAATCTATAGGCGTGGAAGAGCGCGGTGGCTATTATGATGGTTCTGGCGCAATGCGCGATATGTTCCAAAACCATTTATTGCAAGTATTAGCGATGGTAGCAATGGAGCCGCCAGCGATTATTAATGCGAACTCCATGCGTGATGAAGTAGCAAAAGTGATGCATAGTTTGCGTCCATTAACTGCCGAAGATATGGAGCATAACCTTGTTTTAGGTCAATACACTGCGGCTGAAATTAACGGCAAAATGGAAAACGGCTATTTAGAAGAAAAAGGCGTACCAGCAGATTCTCGCACTGAAACCTACATCGCATTACGTTGTGAAATTGAAAACTGGCGTTGGGCTGGTGTGCCGTTCTATGTCCGTACGGGTAAACGCTTACCTGCTCGCGTAACTGAAATTGTGATCCATTTTAAAACTACGCCACATCCTGTATTCAGTCAAAATGCACCAGAGAATAAATTGATTATTCGTATTCAACCTGATGAAGCGATTTCAATGCGTTTTGGTTTGAAAAAACCAGGTGCAGGTTTTGAAGCAAAAGAAGTATCAATGGATTTCCGTTATGCCGATTTAGCAGGCGCACAAGTGCTGACCGCTTACGAGCGTTTATTGCTTGATGCGATGAAAGGCGATGCAACTTTGTTTGCGCGTACTGATGCTGTTCACGCTGCATGGAAATTTGTGCAACCGATTTTAGATTACAAAGCGAATGGTGGTCGTATTCATGAATATGAAGCTGGCACTTGGGGCCCTGTGGCTGCCGATAAATTAATCGCAAAACAAGGTAAGGTTTGGCGTAAACCAAGTGGATTAATGAAGAAAAAAGTTTAATTCATCTAATCTAGGGTGGGCTTTAGCCCACCTCTCTTAATATCGAACATAATAAATTGTGGGCTAAAGCCCAGCGGAAAATCAATGAACTATATCAGCTTCCCAACGGCTCAACACGCAGTCGATAAAATTGCACAAGAATTTGTGATTTATAGCCAATTAAATCATCCTGTGCATATTTCCCTTTCTGGTGGTTCAACACCTAAGTTGTTATTTAAAACTTTAGCCAAATCACCTTATGCGGAACAAATTAACTGGAAAAATCTGCATTTTTGGTGGGGAGATGATCGTATGGTTCCGCCATCTAATCCTGAAAGCAACTATGGTGAAGCGCAAAAACTTTTATTCGATCATATTCAAATTCCAGCAGAAAATATTCACCGAATTCGTGGCGAAAATGAACCGCACTTTGAGTTAAAACGCTTCGAAGAAGAATTAAGTGCGGTCATTCCAAACGGTGTTTTTGATTGGATTATTTTAGGTATGGGAACAGACGGTCATACCGCGTCTCTCTTCCCACATCAAACCAATTTTGATGATGAAAACCTAGCTGTCATTGCTAAACACCCTGAAAGTGGTCAAATCCGCATTTCTAAAACAGCCAAACTCATCGAACAAGCCAAACGCATCACCTACTTGGTCACCGGCGAAAGCAAAGCGGATATTTTAAAAGAAATCCAAAGCACGACATCAGAAAAACTGCCTTATCCTGCTGCCAAAATTCAGGCGAAAAACGGCGTGACGGAATGGTATTTAGATAAAGCGGCGGCTAAATTGCTATAACAGGTTGGCATCAAATATTACAGGCTTGCAAAATGATAGACTACAAAGTGAATGAACCGATTTCAGTTAAACAATTTATTGAATTGCTAAATAAAACAACGCTCGGAGCACGCCGTCCGTTAGAGGATGAAAAACGCATCGCAGCGATGTTGCATCATGCGGATTTATTAGTCACCGCTTGGGATGGTGAACGATTAGTGGGTGTGGCGCGTTCGGTGACGGATTTTGCCTATTGCTGTTATTTATCTGATTTAGCAGTTGATGAACAATATCAAAAACAAGGTATCGGTTTACAGTTAATTGAACATACTAAACAAGCCTTACATCCACAAGCCAAAATCGTGCTGTTATCGGCGCCACAAGCCGTGGATTATTATCCGCATATTGGATTTACGCAGCATATGAGTGCATGGACGAAGAGTTAATTTAATTGTATAAAGGAAATCTTGATGTCCACAACACAGCTTCAAAATGCGAAAAAAATTATTGATGATAATTATGAAGAAACTCCTAATAGCTTTTTACACGACTTTTGTCACAATTCTTTTTTTTGCAAAGAAAAATTTGAAGAATATTTAGATGCTATTGGCTATCTTATCGCTATTGATTATCAAAAATATAAATTTGATAGAGTAAAGCTAGTTCAGATAAATGACATACAAGCTCAAATTTTAATTTATCTGGGATACCACAAAGATCCTTCAGATGTGATTTTTATTGAAAACTTACCTGAATATATAAATGAAGGAATTATTACTCCTTTGCGGGAAAGAACAAATAGCTATAATTCTGGATTTTTTAATAGAGATGTTTTTGATTATATTATAAAAAATAAACATAAATAGTTTATATCTTAAGGTGGGATTTATCCCACTATTAACTATTTAAAAATAACGGTGGGATAATCCCTGCCCTACAACAGGAGAAAACAATGTCAGTAAAAGGCGACATCGGTGTTATCGGCTTAGCCGTAATGGGGCAAAACCTCATTTTAAATATGAATGATCATGGCTTTAAAGTGGTGGCATATAACCGTACCACTTCAAAAGTGGATGAATTTTTACAAGGTGCGGCAAAAGGCACGAATATTATCGGTGCATACTCTTTAGAAGATTTAGCTTCTAAATTAGAAAAACCACGTAAAGTGATGTTAATGGTGCGTGCGGGTGATGTAGTGGATCAATTCATTGAGGCATTATTACCGCACTTAGAAGAAGGCGACATTATTATTGATGGTGGTAACTCAAACTATCCAGATACAAATCGTCGTGTAAAAGCATTGGCTGAAAAAGGCATTCGCTTTATTGGTTCTGGTGTTTCTGGCGGTGAAGAAGGTGCGCGTCATGGGCCATCTATTATGCCAGGTGGTAACCACGAAGCATGGCAATATGTTAAACCAATCTTCCAAGCAATCTCAGCTAAAACAGAACAAGGCGAACCTTGCTGTGACTGGGTTGGTGGTGAAGGCGCTGGCCACTTTGTGAAAATGGTTCACAATGGTATCGAATACGGCGATATGCAATTAATCTGTGAAGCTTACCAATTCTTAAAAGAAGGTTTAGGCTTGAGCTATGACGAAATGCAAGCCATCTTCGCAGAATGGAAAAAAACTGAACTTGATAGTTATCTAATCGATATTACCACCGACATTCTTGGTTATAAAGATTCCGATGGTGAGCCATTAGTTGAAAAAATCTTAGATACCGCTGGTCAAAAAGGGACCGGTAAATGGACTGGTATCAACGCATTAGATTTCGGTATTCCATTAACCTTAATCACTGAATCCGTCTTTGCACGCTGTGTTTCTTCATTTAAAGATCAACGTGTTGCAGCAAATCAATTATTCAATAAAACAGTTGTTCCAGTTGAAGGTGATAAGAAAGTTTGGATTGAAGCAGTGCGTAAAGCATTATTGGCGTCAAAAATCATTTCTTACGCACAAGGTTTTATGCTGATTCGTGAAGCCTCTGAACAATTTGGTTGGGATATTAACTACGGTGCAACGGCGTTATTATGGCGTGAAGGTTGTATCATTCGTAGCCGTTTCTTAGGTAACATTCGCGATGCGTACGAAGCGAACCCAGATTTAATCTTCTTGGGTTCAGATAGTTACTTCAAAGGCATTTTAGAAAATGCATTAAGCGACTGGCGTAAAGTGGTGGCAAAATCTATCGAAGTGGGTATTCCAATGCCTTGTATGGCGTCTGCAATCACCTTCTTAGATGGTTATACTTCAGCACGTTTACCGGCAAACTTATTGCAAGCACAACGTGACTACTTCGGTGCACACACTTATGAGCGTACTGATAAACCACGCGGTGAATTCTTCCACACTAACTGGACTGGTCGTGGTGGGAATACAGCCTCTACCACCTATGATGTGTAGTTAAAAATATCGCTAAAAATTACCGCACTTTGAGATAGTAAAGTGCGGTATTTTTTTATCTCTTTTCTGTTTATATTTGGGAAATAAAAAACGGTGCTATTTCAGCACCGTTCTTTGTTATCGAATCACATTTTAAAGAATAACGTGAGAAAGACCTAAACCGATTAATAAGCAGAAAAGCATACTTAATAAACCAGGAACCATAAAGCTGTGGTTTAAAATGTATTTACCGATTTTGGTTGTACCAGTGGTATCGAAGTCAAGAGATGCGATGATTGGGCCATAGTTAGGGATAAAGAAGTAACCATTTACTGCCACAAATACACCGATTAATACTGGTGCTGGGATACCTAATGCGATACCAAGTGGGAACAATGTCGCTACTGTTGCACCTTGGCTGTTTACTAATACTGAAAGCACAAATAGCGCGAAAGCAAATGCCCATGGTGCAGTTTCAACTAAGCCTTTCACCATTTCTTTTACTTCGGTCATGTGCGCTTGCATCAATGTGTCGCCTAACCATGCAATACCAAAGATTGCAATTACTGCACGCATACCTGCGTGGAATACAGAACCTTTAGTGATTTCAGTGCCATCTGGTTTACAAGTTAAGATAATTAACGCACCAATCGCTAACATAATGATTTCGATAGTGTGTGCCATCCCCATTGGTTTACCATCAAATACTGGACGTAAAGATGGAACCGCACCCATGATTACAACAAGTAATGAACCAAATAAGAATAAAGAAACAGAAATTTTAGCTGTTTTGCTCACTTCTACTTCTTTGACTGAAGTGGTAGAAGCAAAAATATCTGCATATTTTGGATCATTTAAACGACGTTGATATTCTGGATCATCTTTTAATTCTTTACCCATTTTGTTTACAAATAAACAAGCAATAAAAATACCTAAGATGGTTGAAGGAATAGTTACCATTAATACGTCGCCAAGATGTATGCCTTGAGGTTCAAGGTAAGCTACGACCGCTACAACAGCTGCCGCAATAGGGCTTGCTACGATAGCAAATTGTGATGCGATTACCGCCATTGACATTGGACGTTCTGGACGGATACCATTTTGACGGCTCACTTCAGCGATAACTGGTAATACAGAATATGCTACATGGCCAGTACCCGCTAAGAAAGTGAATAACCAAGTTACTGCTGGAGCGATAAACGTAATGTGTTTAGGATTACGACGTAAGATTTTGGTTGCGATTTTGATCATGTAGTCTAAACCGCCAGCTGCTTGCATTGCCGCTGCCGCTGCCACTACAGCCATAATCATAAACATAACATCAATAGGTAAACCTGCTGGTTTTAGACCAAAGCCAAAAGAAAGAATAGCAAGGCCTAAACCACCAAATACACCTAACCCGATACCACCTACACGTGCACCCACAAAGATACACAATAATACGATGGCAAATTGTAGTAAGAACATTGCAGACATACTGCCCCCTAAGTTAATTAAAAAACATCTTTGTTTTATTTGTTAAAACAGTGACTAATATAGCAACAAATAGGTATCGATTCCATAACATGGATCAATAAATTGTGGTCAAAAGTGCGGTTATTTATAACGGCACTTTTGTTTATTACAATTGATCTTAGAAGTCTTCGAAATATTGTTGAATTACTTTTGGATCTTTAGTTTGAGTTAAAGATAATTGCAACAGCACGCGGGCTTTCTGTGGATTTAAAGTACCTGATGCTACAAAGCCATATTTACTATCATCAACTTCAGCATCACGAGTTGTATAGCCAGTTGGTACACGAGAAGAACGAACTACAACGACGCCATCTTTCGCGGCTTTTTCTAAGCGATCTAAGTGTGCAGCATTAATATTTCCATTGCCAACTCCTGCAGATACAATCCCTTGATAGCCAGCATTGAGTAATGCGTTTAGTGGTTCAACTGGTGCATTTGAATAAGCATAAATAATTCCCACTTTTGGTAGGCTATCTAATTTTTCTACGTTAAACGGAGTGTTGATGGTATGTTTGCTTTCTGGGGAACGTTCATAGTCCACTTTGCTGTTATGAATATAGCCTAGAGAGCCATAATTTGGTGAATGGAAAGTTTGCACTGCGGTCGTACTGGTTTTTGTGACATCGCGAGCACCTAGTACTTCATTATTCATTGCGACTAAAACGCCACGGCCACTCGATTTTTTGTCTGCTGCGACAACGACAGCATTGTAAAGATTTAATGGACCATCAGCACTTTTTTCTGTTGCAGGACGCATTGCCCCTACGAGAACAACCGGTTTTTCACATTTTACGGTTAAATCTAAGAAATAAGCCGTCTCTTCCATGGTATCTGTACCATGGGTAATGACAAATCCATCAGTACTTTTACATTGAGCATTGATGGCTTTTGCAAGTTTTAGCCAGACTTCATCATTCATGTCTTGTGAGCCTATTTTTACAATTTGCTCACCTTTAATGTTGGCAATATTTTTCATTTCTGGTACAGCTTCAATTAAAGTATCAATACTTAATTGTCCAGATTTATACGCAGAATTTACCGAACTTTGCCCGCTTCCTGCAATGGTACCACCCGTTGCCAAGATTGTAATATTTGGTAAGTCAGCTGCATTTGCTATTGAAACACCTAGACCAAATAAAGTACATAAGGCTAATTTAGTTAATTTCATAGATTTCTCCTAATGAATAAAAATTCCTTTCTAATGATCTAACTAAATTGAGCTATTCTGAATAATGAAAAAGTAAATTTATGATCCCGATCACATAATTTTTTGTTGATTGTATAACCTTTATGCAAGTACGGAATTTAAGCATAATTTTTTTGAAAGATAATCCAAGTGCGGTTATACTTGAGCCCTATTTTGACGTACTTAATCAGTAGAGAAAACAATGCAAGAATTTATCCCAATGGCAACAGAGTTTGCTCAAAAACATACTCTTTTAGCGGTTTCTTGGTTTGCGATTTTCGTGATGGTAATTTATACCTTCTATAAAGGCGCAACGAGTAAATTTAAAGTAATTACTCACAATGAGATGATTCGTTTAATCAACGCGGATGAAGCTATTGTGGTGGATTTACGTAGTATTGAAGAATTTCAACGTGGTCATATCATTGATAGCATTAATTTACTTCCAAGCGAAATTAAAAATCAAAACATCGGTAAAATTGAACAACACAAAGAAAAAGCAATTGTGTTGGTAGATATTAACGGTGTTTCCGCACCAGCTTCAGCTACACTTTTAGCGAAACAAGGTTTTAATCGTGTGTTTGTGTTAAAAGAAGGCATTTCTGCATGGGCTGCGGCAAATTTACCTTTAGTTAAAAAACATAAATAAGGAATCGAAAATGTCAGAACAAAAACAAGACGTTGCAGCAACAGAAGAACAACAACCCGTTCTCCAAATTCAACGTATTTATGTGAAAGATGTGTCTTTTGAAGCACCAAATCTGCCACATATTTTCCAACAAGAATGGAAACCAAAACTTGGTTTTGATTTAAGCACCGAAACAACCCAAGTTGGTGATGACTTATATGAAGTGGTATTAAACATTTCTGTTGAAACTACACTTGAAGATAGTGGTGATGTCGCATTTATTTGTGAAGTAAAACAAGCGGGCGTGTTCACGATTAGCGGTTTAGAAGATGTTCAAATGGCGCATTGTTTAACCTCTCAATGCCCAAATATGCTTTTCCCTTATGCGCGTGAATTAGTGTCTAACCTAGTCAATCGCGGCACATTCCCTGCGTTGAATTTATCTCCAGTAAACTTTGATGCATTGTTTGTTGAATATATGAATCGTCAACAAGCAGAAAATGCAGAAGAAAAATCTGAAGAAGGTCAAACTAAACACTAATTAAGTGGTAAAACAAAAGGCAAGCTAGGAATCCTAACTTGCCTTTTTTGTTGTTAAAGTGCGGTCAATTAATAGCTTGAATTGATTAACACTTCTTCACCATAGCCACCTAAAGTTGGCATTGGTTGATAAGTTGAGTTTGCTGCACGCATTAAACGAATACCACGAATACCCGCTTCTTTAGCCGCTAATACATCATCATCGCTGTCGCCATAGTGAATGGTAACTTTGTGTGCAATAATGCCTGGGGTTTTGTTGTATTTAGTTGTGCGTTCACGTCCGCCCATAAATTCAACAGGGTGCATATTTTTAATATCAAACGCTTTTTGTAATACAGGAGTTACGCCATCCACGTTCCCTGCAGTACGGCCTGTAATAAAATAAATTTGGTCTCCACGTTCTTGGTGCATTTTGATCAAATCAACGCCGATCTGTTTTGGAATTGAGTATTTGTCGCAACCTGCGTTAACTTCATTCCAGAAATCTTGATTTTTCAAATAGTCTTGTTTACCTGGAGAATATTTTTGTTGACCATAATGGAAACAAGGGCTGCTGAAAAGTACGGTATCATCAATATCAAAGCTGACATTAATTGGGCCTTTGCCTTCTAATTCTTTTTTGATTTGATCTACTGAGATCCAGTGAATTGGTTGTTCTTGCAACATTTCACGTGCATTTGTACCTGATTGAGTATAAGGCTCAGTTTTTCCTGCCATAGCTGGAATTGCTGCAGCGGTTAATAAAGCTACAACAGATAGCTTGATCATCTTTTTCATAAAAAACTCCTAGTTGGATGGTCATTGAATGCATGTATCATACACATTTTATGCTTTATATCAATTTAAAGCAAACGTTTGCTATCTTGAAGTATGATCAAGCTCACATTTTTTGATTATTTTTGGCGAATAAATCGGCAAAAGAGTATTTTCCCTTGAATTTTGTTAATTTACCGCCATATAACGAACAACTTTTCACTTTATAAAGGACAGAACAATGACAACGATTGTAAGCGTACGTCGCAATGGGCAAGTCGTCGTAGGTGGTGATGGACAAGTTTCTTTGGGTAATACCGTGATGAAAGGCAATGCACGAAAAGTGCGTCGTTTATATAATGGCAAAGTGATTGCTGGTTTTGCGGGTGGTACTGCAGATGCATTTACACTTTTCGAATTATTTGAACGTAAACTTGAAATGCACCAAGGGCACTTACTAAAAAGTGCGGTGGAATTAGCAAAAGATTGGCGTACAGATCGTGCACTTCGTAAGTTAGAAGCGATGCTAATTGTGGCGGATGAAAAAGAAAGTTTAATCATCACGGGTATTGGCGACGTAGTTCAACCAGAAGAAGATCAAATTTTAGCAATCGGATCGGGTGGTAACTATGCGTTGTCTGCAGCACGTGCATTGGTGGAAAATACCGAACTTTCTGCTCGTGAAATTGTTGAAAAATCTTTGAAAATTGCTGGTGATATTTGTGTGTTCACAAATACCAATTTCACTATTGAAGAATTACCAAATTAAGGAAAAAGCCATGTCTGAAATGACTCCTCGCGAAATAGTTTCTGAATTAGATCAACATATTATTGGTCAAGCCGATGCAAAACGTGCTGTGGCGATTGCATTGCGTAACCGTTGGCGTCGTATGCAGCTTCAAGAACCTTTGCGTCATGAAGTGACCCCAAAAAATATTTTAATGATTGGTCCAACTGGTGTGGGTAAAACTGAAATTGCGCGCCGTTTGGCAAAATTAGCTAACGCGCCATTTATCAAAGTGGAAGCAACGAAATTTACCGAAGTGGGTTATGTGGGGAAAGAGGTGGATTCCATTATTCGTGATTTAACGGATAGCGCGATGAAGCTTGTTCGCCAGCAGGAAATTGCGAAGAACAGAGCAAGAGCTGAAGACGCGGCTGAAGAGCGTATCTTGGATGCTTTACTTCCTCCAGCAAAAAATCAATGGGGCGAAGTTGAAAGCCATGATAGCCACAGCAGTACTCGCCAAGCGTTCCGTAAAAAATTACGTGAAGGTCAATTAGATGATAAAGAAATCGAAATTGATGTGTCTGCAGGCGTGTCTATGGGCGTTGAAATTATGGCTCCTCCAGGCATGGAAGAAATGACAAATCAACTGCAATCATTGTTCCAAAATTTAGGTTCAGATAAAACGAAAAAACGCAAAATGAAAATTAAAGATGCGTTGAAAGCGTTGATTGATGATGAAGCAGCGAAATTAATTAACCCTGAAGAACTTAAACAAAAAGCGATTGATGCGGTAGAACAAAATGGTATCGTCTTTATCGATGAAATCGACAAAATTTGTAAGAAAGGTGAATATAGCGGTGCAGATGTATCGCGTGAAGGTGTGCAACGTGATTTACTTCCGTTAGTAGAAGGTTCGACCGTTAGCACCAAACACGGAATGGTTAAAACTGATCATATCTTATTTATTGCATCGGGTGCATTCCAAGTTGCTCGTCCTTCAGATTTAATTCCAGAGTTACAGGGGCGTTTGCCGATTCGTGTTGAACTTACCGCATTAAGTGCGGCTGATTTTGAGCGTATTTTAACGGAGCCACATGCCTCTTTAACCGAACAATACAAAGCATTGATGGCAACAGAAGGGGTGAATATTGAATTCACAACCGACGCAGTGAAGAAAATTGCTGAGGCTGCATTCCGTGTGAATGAAAAAACGGAAAACATCGGTGCACGCCGTTTGCATACGGTAATGGAACGTTTAATGGATAAAATTTCTTTCAGTGCAAGCGACATGAATGGTCAAACAGTCAATATTGATGCGGCTTATGTTGCGGATGCACTTGGTGAAGTGGTTGAAAATGAGGATTTGAGTCGTTTTATTCTTTAAATATTTTCTTCTCTGATATAAGAAGTGCGGTGAATTTTCACCGCACTTTTTTGTTTTCTAAATTGAGAAATTAATTGGTTTTTAATTTGCCCCAATATTTTTCATAAATATCAACCGCTTCACCAACATCTCCTTGCATAATCCCTTTTTCTACTTCTGATGCTGGTGGAAATAGTTTAGGATCATTGGCAACTTCAGGGCTGAGTAATGCTTTTACTCCTTCATTTGGCATAGAAAAGCCCATGCGTTCTACCACAACTTTGGCATTTTCTGGACGAAGTAAGAAGTCAATGAACTTATGTGCGCCTTCAACATTTTTTGCTGTAGTTGGAATCGCATAGTTATCCATCCAGAAAATTGCGCCTTCTTTTGGATACACAAATTGAAGAGATGGATTTTCTTTATGTGCTAAATAAGCAGAACCATTCCAAATCATACCAATTGCAGCTTCACCTTGTACGTAAGGGACTTCTGGTGAGTCAGAGTTAAAGGTTGCCACATTTGGTAAAAGTTTTTCTAAACGCTCATAAGCTGTTTTGATGTCTTCTTCATTGGTGGTATTAGGCGATTTACCATCAAGTAATAATGCTACGTGGAACACTTCACGTGCATCACTGGTCATAAGAACTTTACCTTTAAATTCAGGTTTCCATAAATCCGCCCAGCTGGTGATGGTTTTAGGATCAATCTCATCCGCATTAACTTCAATACCAGTAAGTCCGTAAACATAAGGTAATGAATATTTATTTTCTGGGTCGAATTCTTTGTTTAATAAATGTTTAGGAATTTGATGAATATTGGTCAATTTACTTTGATCAATCGGTTGAAGCATCTTTTCCTTAATCATTTTATTTACGTAGTAACTTGATGGAAATACCAAATCATAGCCAGAACCCGTATTTTGGGTAAGTTTAAGTTTTGCGTACATTTCTTCGTTGCTTTCAAAGGTAGAATAAATTACCTCGATGCCGGTTTCTTTAGAGAACTGTGCGACTAAATCAGAAGGCACATAGTCTGTCCAGTTATAGACGTAAAGTTTGTTATTGGCAAAAGCGGAAGCCGCGAAAAGTGCGGTGGTGGAAAGGAAAAGATTTTTGAGTGAGTGAGCAAAGAATTTTTTCAATTTATTGACCTCCGAGGGTTATCGTTCATCATAAAACGCACAAATTTTGCGCGCGCGCAGTATAGCATTTTTTTTGTAAAAGGTTTGACATATTTCCCTTTCGGGGTAAGATTTTGCCAATTTTTTCCTAAGAGATTTTTTATGCTTAATTTTGCCTATCAAGAACACGTTCGCTCTTATTATTTCGACTCTCGTAACCAAGATTTTCAATTCCCACCGCTCACTCAAATTGAACATGCTGATGTATGTGTGATCGGGGCTGGATTTTTTGGTTTATCTGCGGCATTAGAACTGGCGGAGAAAGGAAAAAAAGTCATTGTATTAGAGGGAGCTCGAGTAGGCTTTGGTGCTTCTGGTCGTAGTGGTGGGCAGGCAATTAATGGCTTTGAAGAAGGCATTGATGAATACGTTAAACAAGTTGGCGAAGATAAAGCGCATAAACTTTGGAATATGTCATTAGAGGCCATTGATATTATTGATGAACGTATTGAAAAATATGGTATTCAATGTGATTGGAAAAAAGGCTATGCCACATTGGCATTAAATGAACGCCGAATGGATGACTTAATTGAAATTGAAAAAGAAAGTCATGAGAATTTTGGCTATCAGAATATGCAACTTTGGGATAAAGCTAAATTAAAACAGCACTTAGGCAGTGATATTTATGTGGGGGGCTTATTTGATAGTAACTCAGGGCATTTACATCCACTTAATTATTGCTTAGGTTTAGCGAAAGCTTGTGTCGATCTTGGCGTTCAGATTTTTGAACAGTCTCCTGTAGTGGATATGGTTGAGAAAAATGGTTGCGTTGAGGTTAAAACAGCTAAAAGTGCGGTTATTTCTCAAGACGTTATTTTAGCCACCAATGCTTATATTGATGCTCTCCCGAAAGCTATTCATCACGGAATTAATCGTAAAATATTACCTGTAGAAAGTTTTATTATCGCCACAGAGCCGCTAAGCCAAGCGGTTGCTGATTCTGTCATTAATAATGGCATGTCGGTGTGCGATAACAACTTATTATTGGACTATTATCGTTTAAGTGCCGACAATCGCTTGCTCTTCGGTAGTGATTCTAGCTCAGAAAAAGATATGGTCGCGATTATGCGGAAAAATATGTTGCGCGTATTCCCGCAACTTGAAAATGTAAAAATCGATTATGGATGGGCAGGTCCGATTGATATGACCTTAAACTCAACGCCACATTTTGGTCGTATTTCTCCGCACATTTATTTTGCTCATGGTTATTCTGGTCACGGTGTTGCTTTGACGGGGCTTGCGGGCCGAATTGTAGCGGAGGCGATTTTGGGTGACGATGAACGTTTATCTATTTTTGAAGGTCTGAAAGTCCCTTCTGTTTATGGTGGTCGAATTATCAAAGATCTTGCGACAAAGATTGGTGTGCAGTATTACAAGTTTTTAGATAAATATCGTTAAGATATAAAAAATGACCTAGTTTAAAAACTAGGTCATTTTTTATGAGTGGGCTTATTTATTACCACATGCTTTAATTGTTTCTGCTCAAGAACCAAAGAATGAATGTTCGCTAAAAAATAAGTTTGTTCTGCTTCAGGAATGGAAAACGGCATCAACTTGAGTAAATCTTGATGAATGGCTAAAACTTGTGGAAAAATAACCGCACTTTGAATTTCTTTAAGCATTTCTGGATAAAGTGGTGAAACGCAACCCCCTCGTTCTATTCGACCTAAGCTACAAGCAATGTGCAGCAACATAAAATCCACTTGAGGCGTATTCACATCAGCTTGCCAGTAATAAGCTAATCGATCTCGTAAACGAAATACCACATCAATAATAGATTGATTTATTTGCCTGCGAATTTTCCAACGTTCTAGTTGCTTAAATAACCGCATTTGTTTTATTAGTTCAAAATTTGTTCACTAATTTACCGCACTTTACTGAAATAAAACAGTGCACAGATCACAGTTTTGTAGCAAAATGGTAAAAAATTTGTAAGGATGTAAAAATGTTAGATTATGAGATGTTCAATCCATATGAAGGATTGATTTTTGATATGGATGGAACTTTAATCGATACCATGCCCGTGCATGCGCAGGCTTGGACGATGGTGGGAGAGCGATTTGGCTATGAATTTGATTGTCAAATTATGTATAACTTTGGTGGAGCGACGGTTCGAACCATCGCGGAGGAAATGATGAAAGCGGCGAATATGCCACTAGATCGAATTGAGGATGTGCTGGCTGCAAAACGTGAGTTGTCTTATCAACTTATTCCGACTCAATCAAAGTTATTGCCAACCTTTGAGATTGTTAAATCCTTCCATCAGAAAAAGCCGATTGCTCTAGGTTCTGGCTCACATCGTAAAATTATTGATATGTTGATGGATAAACTGGCTATCGCACCTTACTTTAATGCCATTGTCAGCGCAGATGATGTAAAAGAACATAAACCACATCCAGAAACTTTTTTACGTTGTGCGGAATTAATTCAAGCGAATCCAAGTCGTTGTATCGTATTTGAAGATGCGGATTTAGGTGTGCAAGCGGGATTAAATGCGGGAATGGACGTGTTTGATGTGCGTACACGAGAAATCATTTCGCCAAGATAATGGATATTTTTTCATTTTTTAGCGCTGATTTTTGGCAAACTCATGCGTTATGCCTTATGTTTTTTAGTGCATTCTTGAGTGCAACGGTATTACCAGGTAATTCAGAAGTTATATTTGTTGCGCTTGCTGTACCTAAATTAATGTTAGGTTCTTTATTTAACGCAGATATATTAGCTCTAATATTGATTGCAACCGCTGGAAATAGCTTAGGAAGTTTAACCACTTACGGGATTGGGCGATGGATGCCAAAATTTGATCCAAAAAATCACCGCACTTTATGGGTCACGAATCAGATAAAGCGTTATGGGGCGATTACTTTACTTTTAAGCTGGCTACCTGTCGTTGGTGATTTATTTTGTGCCATAGCAGGTTGGTTAAGATTAAATTTTGTGGTAAGTAGCGTCTTTATCTTTCTTGGAAAACTGGTTCGTTATGTTGCGTTATTGTTTTTTAGTGCACCATTCTTATTATAAAATGCGCAAGAAAAAGCCCCACAATGAATGCAGGGCAAATAACCTAAGGAACCAATTTTATTAAAACAACTGCAAGTTGCTTGTTCTATGAGACTAGCACTTTATAAGAAAGTTCAAATTTTTCTGAAAATTTTTTAAATAAAAATTCGGGATAAAAAAAGCCCCACAATGAATATGGGGCAAATAACCTAAGGAACCAATTTTATTAAAACAACTGCAAATTGCTTGTTAAATAAGACAATGAACCTTGCCATAAAGTTCATTAGAATTTGCAAAAAAATGAACATTTATTCAAATTTATTTTTAATTTACTGATTTATAAGGAAAACTTTATGCCATTACTTGATAGTTTTAAAGTGGATCATACCAAAATGAATGCACCAGCAGTACGTGTTGCAAAAACGATGCGCACGCCAAAAGGTGATGACATTACTATTTTTGATTTACGTTTCTGTATTCCAAATAAAGAAATTCTTCCTCCAAAAGGTATTCATACGCTTGAACATTTGTTTGCGGGTTTTATGCGTGATCATTTAAATAGCGATAGCGTTGAAATTATTGATATTTCTCCGATGGGATGTCGCACGGGATTCTATATGTCCTTGATTGGTACGCCAAATGAACAGCAAGTAGCACAAGCTTGGCTAGCTTCAATGAAGGATATTTTAGGTGTGCAAGATCAAAAAACTATCCCTGAATTAAATATCTATCAATGCGGTACTTATACGGAACATTCTTTGGAAGAAGCACACGAAATTGCAAAAAATGTTATCGCACGCGGTGTAGGCGTGAATAAAAATGAAGATTTGGCACTCGATGATTCGTTATTAAAATAGGAGAAATCATGACAACACTTGGCACAGCATTAACCCCTAATGCAACCAAAGTAATGATGTTGGGTTCTGGTGAACTAGGTAAAGAAGTAGTGATTGAATTGCAACGTTTAGGCGTTGAAGTTATTGCAGTTGATCGCTATGAAAATGCCCCAGCACAACAAGTGGCACATCGTGCATATACCATTTCTATGTTAGATGGTGAAGCATTGAAAGTGCTTGTGGAGAAAGAAAAGCCTGACTACATTGTTCCCGAAGTTGAAGCTATTTCGACTGCCACTTTGGTTGAATTAGAACAAGCCGGCTTTAATGTTGTGCCGACTGCAAAAGCAACTCAACTTACGATGAATCGTGAAGGGATTCGTCGTCTAGCTTCAGAAGAGTTGGGGCTACCAACTTCGCCTTACCAATTTGTAGATAATTTTTCAGACTTTCAAAGTGCGGTCGAAAAAATTGGTATTCCTTGTGTGGTGAAACCGATTATGTCTTCTTCTGGACATGGGCAAAGCATTTTAAAGTCTAAAGATGATATTCAAAAAGCTTGGGATTACGCGCAAGAAGGCGGGCGTGCAGGTGCAGGTCGAGTAATTATTGAAGGTTTTGTCAAATTTGATTATGAAATCACGTTACTGACAGTACGCCATATCAATGGTACAAGTTTCCTCGCGCCAATAGGTCATCGTCAAGAAGATGGTGATTATCGGGAATCTTGGCAGCCTCAAGCTATGTCGGATATTGCACTATCAAAAGCGCAATCGATTGCTGAGAAGATTACTGGTGCATTGGGTGGATTCGGTATTTTCGGTGTAGAGATGTTTGTGTGTGGCGATGAGGTAATTTTCAATGAAGTATCACCGCGTCCTCATGATACAGGAATGGTAACGCTGATATCTCAAGAGCTTTCTGAATTCGCTTTACATGCTCGTGCGATCTTAGGTTTACCAATCCCTGAAATTACGTTGATTAGCACATCGGCGTCTAAAGCTATTGTTGTGGAAGGCAAATCACAAAATGTGCAATTTGGTGGAATCGAAAAAGCACTGGCACAACCTCATACTAATATTCGATTATTTGGTAAGGGTGAGGTGAATGGTCATCGACGCTTAGGCGTTTTACTTGCGCGTGATGTATCCGTTGAAAAAGCGTTGGAAAAAGTAAAACAAGCTTATGAACAGCTAGAAATTAGTTTATAAAAATCGAAAGTGCGGTAAAAATTTATCGCATTTTATTAAATGACTAACAATCGATTTTTTAGAGATATTAGTCTCATAAAAAACGCACTTTCTACAAAGTGCGTTTTATTTCTAAGAATCCATCGACATACAGAGTAAGGTTAATGGGTGAATACAGGTCACGTTAGATGACATATCAATTTGCCATTTACAGGTTTGACATTCAGATATGACGTAATCAAATCCACCTTCGTTAATGTTATCGAATAGGTTTTTACCAATAGATTGTGAAACCTCATAGTTTTCTGATTTAAAGCCATAAGTCCCAGCAATGCCACAGCATTGGCTAGGTAACATGATGATTTCTAAACCAGGAATTTTTTTCAACACTTCCAAAGTATAAGGTGCCCAACCTGCTTTATCTACGTGACAAGCGGTGTGATAAGCCACTCGAAGTTTAAGTGGTTTCAACGGTAATGTTTTACCTTCTTTGAAAAGTTGGTATAAGAATGGCGTCACCATATGAATATGCGGACGCACTTTAGCATTGTCGATGCCTAAAATATGATGATATTCGTCACGTAGATTAAGTGAACAACTTGACGCTTCACTGATCACGTCTAGTCCATTTTCATCTACCATTTTTCCAATGTAATCGGTATTGAACTGTGCGATATTACGTGCACGTTCAGGGAAACCGTTCACCATTAATGGTAAACCACAGCATTTTTCTTTTTCTAGTAACATCACCCCAATGTTCATCGCATTGAACACTTTAAGGAATTCTTTACCAAGCTGCGGATTATTATAGTTCACATAACAACCATGATAATACGCGACTTTACGCTCAAATTTTTGTTGGTCTTGTAACGCATTTTTCATATACCAGCTACGGAACGTACCAAACGCATATTTAGGTAAAGTACGTTCTTTACTGATTTTAAGCGTTTTTTCCAACATAAATTTGGTCGCTTTTAGGCTTGTGATGGTGTTTACTATCGGTGCCAATGGTGTATTGATTTTCCCCATTACATCAGTGTTACTTAAAATCGCATCACGCAATTTATTCATTAACGGTTTTTTAGACTGCGCTAAATGGTTATTACGCGCACGCACAATTAAATCACCAATTTTCACATCAGATGGGCAAGCCACTTCACAACGTTTACAGTTGGTACAATATTTAAGTGCTTCATCGTAAAGTTCAGCTGATTTTAAGCGTAAACGCTCACCATCTGGACCAGATTGTTTTGGGCCAGGGTAAAGCGGATTATTGCGTGAAACCGGACAAACAGCGGTACAAGCCGTACATTTAATACAGCTTTCAAAACTTTCGTCGATATATTTATGGCTTTCAGGTGAATTAAGGGATTGTTTTGCACTATCAATGAGTCGTTGAATATTATTATCCATATTATTCCCCCTTATTTCGCCAAGATTTCATCAGCAACCGCCAAGGCAGTTACAACTGCGACACCCGAACCACAACCAAGCTCAAGCGCATTAAACCCACCAATTACATTACCGACGGCATATAAATTCGTTAAATATTGACCGCTCTTTTGCACTTGGCATTGAGCATTAATTGCTACACCAGCAGATTGGTAAGGTTGTGGATGAGCAAAACGATGAGCAGTCCAAGTGAAACGATCTTTATCGTTAAACCCTTCAACACCGATAATATCGGATTCAAAAACTGGCTCATAAATTTTATCGAATTCGGAAATGAGTCCTTTACTGAAGAAACTTCCTGAAGCTAGTACGAAATTATCTGCAGTAATTTCTTCATCTTCGAGCAAGCGAGTGTTGATACAACGGACTTGATTTCCTTCAAATGTTGCGTTCAATGCACTATCACCATTAATCATTAAACCACCAAGGGATTCAAATTTACGGCGTAATTGAATACGTTGACGCATACCGAGTAATGATGGTGGCAACGTTGGCAATTCAAATAATGCGAGCTTAGTTGCATCACGAAGTGCGGTCATAAATTCTTGGTTTTCTAAACCAAAACAAGCCGGTAAAAATACCGCTTCTACACCTTGCGCTGATTCAATAATTTCTTTAACGAGATCATTGAACGCAAGTTTGTGCTCTAGAAGTTGAGAGATATTTACACTACGGAACTCACGAGCATTTTTGCGAAGCTCGTCTAATTGTGGAATATTTAAGAAACCACTGGTCACCTCACAATGTTCAAATTGTGTGTTTAACACTAAATTTGCCGCTAAAAGTTGCGGTTGAAAATCGTGATAACCTTCGATACCAAGCACTGCAATACGTTTATGTGGAAAATGTTCATTACCTTGCACAGTTGGCACACTGTTTGGTGAAAGCCATGCACCACGTAAACTGCCTAAACCTGTTACACGCCAGTGATTTTTTTCCGTAGAACCAATTAAATCAAGATTTAATTCATTGGCTAAACGTTCAAAATCTTGTGCTTTAGCAAGCACTTTCTCTGCGCCCAATAAACTATAAGGGTGAGCAGGTAATTCATTACGAAGTGCGGTGATATTTTCTTTTAAATTTTCTACCGCGCGACCTTCTCCATTTGAAGTTGATGGCATACGGCTTAATAAATCTAAAGAGCCAGATGCAAAATCAATGGCTGCTTGACCGTTGTTGATAATCACGCAACGTTTGCCGCGTTGTTGAAGGGCGATGCCACAGGTTAAACCCGCCAAACCACCGCCAATAATAGCTACATCAAAATTCATTGCTATCCGTCCCTTGTTGTGCTTGTTCATCAAGCGGTTTCACATCATTCAAACCTAATACACTACCATACATCCAAGATGTAAATTCGGCTTCGCGAATAGCTTCACCCCAAGCAATCGGCTCAATACCACGCCAGCGTTCTTCCATAAAAGCAGAAAGTTGAGTGGTTGATTGAGTTGGTGTTGCCACTTCAAAACGGTTCATTAAGCCTGCTGCACGACATGCACAAAGCTCAGCTTGACAAGTCCCCATGCCAACACGTGTACGGCGGCGTAAATCCACAATGTTATTTACACCGAGTTCATCAATTGCATAGCGAACTTCGCCCGCCGTCACTGCTTCACATTCACAAACCATTGAACGATCTAAACGTTCTTTTTCAAGCAAACGAGTAGCGCGTGAACCATGACGATACACAGCAGAATAACGAATAGTACTTGGTAATGAAATGACTTTTTGGTTGGTCTCTTGACGGCTTTCAGTAGAGCCAGGTAGAGGTTGCTCCGCTGTTACACAACGAGCCGTTTTATTGAGTTTTTTACAAACAAGGTCAGTCGCCCATTCAGCCATTAAACGATAAGTCATTAACTTACCACCAGTGATTGTAATAAAGCCATCTAAGCCATCACGTTCTGCATGGTCAAGTAACACAATACCACGGCTCACATTACGACCTGATGGATCATCATCACTTGCAACTAATGGACGTACCCCAGCATAAGCACGTAATACGCGAGTATGACGCAAGCTCGGTGCAAGTTTTTCACCTTCACGGAAAAGAATATCTACTTCTTCTGGCGTCACTTGCATGTTATCGATTTGATCATAAGGAACACGACTTGACGTTGTACCAATAACACAAATTGTATCGCCTGGAACTAGAATATCCGCATCAGCTGGTTTACGGCAGCGGTTAATTACAAGTTTATTAATGCGATGACCCATTACAAGCAATGCACCTTTCGCAGGGAACATTTTGATTTTGAGATCGGCATATTCCGCAATTCCTTGTCCCCAAATACCACCAGCATTCACAACAAGCGGTGCAAAAAATTGGCGTTCTCTACGATTTTTGTGATCGTACACATTCACACCAATCACTTTTCCACCTTCACGAATCAAATTTTTTACTTCGCAATAAGTGAACATTTTTGCGCCGTTTTCTGTCGCATCCATCATATTAGAGGCGGTTAAACGGAATGGGTCAATAGAACCATCTGGCACAACGACAGCGCCCACTAAATCTGGGTTTACAGAAGGCTCCATAATTTTAGCTAAGTCAGGATCAATAGCTTGCGCATCAATTCCAGATTTTGCACAGCTCTCAAGGAAGGTTTTTTGATAGTCGAGAGAATCTTCAGGCAACGTGATAAATAAGCCTTCCGTTTCATCTACGCAATGACGCGCAATTTTGCGCAAAATACGGTTTTCTTTAATACATTCTTCAGCAGATTCTTGGTCGTTCACGGCATAACGCGCACCACTGTGTAATAATCCGTGGTTGCGTCCTGTCGCACCCGTCGCGATATCGCGGCGTTCCAATAAAATACAATCAATGCCACGAAGTGCACAGTCACGTGCAATACCTGCACCCGTTGCGCCACCACCGATAATAATGACATCGGTACTGAGTGGCGAAAAATCTCCAACATCTTTGTACATGCTAGGCGATAATCCCATGTTTACCCCCAATTCCCAAAATTTAACAAAAAAGTAATATAAAAATCACAGGCATTGTAGAGAAGTGCGGCCAAATTAACAACATTTTGAGCGCAAAAGAAAACAATTTTGTGATACCGATCACAATAATTTTCGCATTCGCTCAAATGGTGTAAAAATTTTGTGAAACACTTCACATTTTTTACTTTTTTTACTTCCTTATTTTTTATTTTCTTTTATTATGCGCCTATCCCTTACTGTCTAATAAAGGGTGAATAAAACTTACACATAATTAAAAGTTGGAGAAAAAAATTATGTTTGGACCATTCAAACCCGCTCCGCATATTGCGGAACTTCCAGCGGAAAAAATTGATTCCACGTATAAACGCTTACGTTGGCAAGTATTCGCAGGGATCTTCTTTGGTTATGCCGCATACTATTTCGTGCGTGCAAACTTTGACTTAGCACAACCTGGTTTAATTCAAGCTGGTCTTTATACAAAAGCTGAGCTTGGTGTAATCGGTTCTGCAGCTGGCCTTGCTTACGGTTTATCAAAATTCGTAATGGCTGGTATGTCTGACCGTTCTAACCCTCGTGTATTCCTACCATTTGGTTTATTACTATCTGGTTTATGTATGACCTTAATGGGTCTATTTCCATGGGCAACCTCAGGCATCGCTATCATGTGGGCGATGATCTTCTTAAATGGTTGGTTCCAAGGTATGGGTTGGCCTCCATGTGGTCGTACAATGGTACACTGGTGGTCTAAATCAGAACGCGGTACTATCGTATCTATCTGGAATACCGCGCACAACATCGGTGGTATGATGCCAGGTGCAATGGTGCTATTAGCAAGTGCTGTCTTCTTCAGCACTCACGGTGTTGAAGCACAAGCAAAAGACATTTGGCAACAATCTCTCTACTATCCAGGTATTGCTGCAATGATCTGTGCAATTCCTGTTTACTTCGTCATGCGTGATACTCCACAATCTTGTGGTTTACCGTCAATCGAAAAATGGCGTAATGACTACCCAGATGACTATAACGAAAAAACTTACGAAAACGATTTAAGCACAAAAGAAATCTTCGTAACTTATGTATTGAAAAACAAATTGTTATGGTACATTGCGATTGCTAACGTATTCGTATATTTAATCCGCTACGGCGTATTAAAATGGTCTCCGGTTTACTTGAGTGAAGTAAAACACTTCAACATCAAAGGTACCGCATGGGCATACACAATCTATGAATTAGCAGCGGTTCCAGGTACATTATTATGTGGTTGGGTATCAGATAAAGTATTCAAAGGTAAACGTGGTTTAACAGGTTTCATCTTCATGATCTTAACCACTGCAGCGGTTGTTGCATACTGGATGAACCCAGCTACACCAGAAGCTGAATTAGCAAACTATAGCGCATGGTATCAAAACCCATACCAATTAACTGACTTCATTTTAATGACTTTAATCGGTTTCTTAATCTACGGTCCTGTAATGTTAATCGGTTTACATGCTCTTGAGTTAGCACCGAAAAAAGCAGCAGGTACTGCAGCAGGTTTCACTGGTTTATTCGGTTACTTAGGCGGTACTGTTTCTGCATCAGCAGTTATCGGTTGGGCTGCTCAACATTACGGATGGGACGGTGGTTTCTACGTCATGATCGGTGGTGGTGTCTTAGCGGTGTTATTACTCTTCATCGTAATGGTTGAAGAAGGTAAACACAAAGCGAAATTAGGCGATACTTACGGTACTAAATAATTAGCTTAAAAAAGGCGGCGGGCAAATGCTTAGTCGCCTTTTTTGTAACTAAAATCTAAAAACTCTATAAAATTTACCGCACTCTTAAGGAGAAAATACTTATGAAACTTAAAACTTTAGCCCTTTCTTTATTAGCAGCTGGCGTACTTGCTGGTTGCAGCAGCCATTCATCAAGCATGGCAAACACCCAAATGAAATCAGACAAAATCATTATTGCTCACCGTGGTGCTAGCGGTTATTTACCAGAGCATACTTTAGAATCTAAAGCGCTTGCGTTTGCACAACATGCTGATTATTTAGAGCAAGATTTAGCAATGACTAAAGATGGTCGTTTAGTGGTTATTCACGATCACTTTTTAGATGGATTGACTGATGTAGCAAAAAAATTCCCACATCGTCACCGTAAAGATGGTCGTTACTATGTCATCGACTTTACCTTAAAAGAAATTCAAAGTTTAGAAATGACAGAAAACTTTGAAACCAAAGATGGCAAACAAGCACAAGTTTATCCTGGTCGTTTCCCACTTTGGAAATCACACTTCAGAATTCACACCTTTGAAGATGAAATTGAATTTATCCAAGGCTTAGAAAAATCGACTGGTAAAAAAGTAGGGATTTATCCAGAAATCAAAGCACCTTGGTTCCACCATCAAAATGGCAAAGATATTGCAGCTGAAACGCTCAAAGTGTTGAAAAAATATGGCTATGATAAGAAAACCGATATGGTTTACTTACAAACTTTCGACTTTAATGAGTTAAAACGTATCAAAACAGAATTACTTCCAAAAATGGGCATGGATTTGAAATTAGTTCAATTAGTGGCTTATACAGATTGGAAAGAAACGCAAGAAAAAGATGCAAAAGGTAAATGGGTAAACTACGATTACGATTGGATGTTTAAACCAGGTGCAATGGCAGAAGTAGTGAAATACGCTGATGGTGTTGGCCCTGGTTGGTATATGTTAGTAGATAAAGAACAATCTAAACCAGGCAACATTGTATACACACCATTAGTAAAAGAGCTTGCTCAATACAAAGTTGAACTTCATCCATATACAGTGCGTAAAGACGCATTGCCAGAGTTCTTCACAGATGTAAATCAAATGTACGATGCATTATTGAATAAATCAGGTGCAACAGGCGTATTTACTGATTTCCCAGATACTGGCGTGGAATTCTTAAAAGGGAAAAAATAATATCCCTCACAACCGTGGGTAAACATACCCACGGTTAACTAGGTTTCTATATCGAAGAAGCCAAAAGTCTACTCTAACTGAGTGACATCATAATCAATCTAGGTGTTCTAACCTAGAATTCAAATAAGGAGGCTATTTCAAAATACTCCGTATTCTTTTCTAATAAATTCTTCTTCCCTTTTATTTAGGGAAAACACCCTTCATTTCAACCGCACTTCTAAGGAGTGATCTATGGATAAATCATTAAAAGCGAACTGTATTGGCGAGTTTTTAGGTACAGCCTTATTGATTTTCTTTGGTGTGGGCTGCGTTGCAGCACTAAAAGTAGCAGGCGCTAGTTTTGGCTTGTGGGAAATCAGCATTATGTGGGGGATGGGCGTTGCACTTGCAGTATATGCAACAGCTGGTTTATCTGGCGCACATTTAAACCCAGCAGTAACCATTGCCCTTTGGAAATTTGCTTGCTTTGATTGCAAAAAAGTAATTCCTTACATCATTTCACAAATGCTCGGCGCATTCTTTGCTGCAGCATTAGTTTATGCCTTATACCACAATGTTTTTATCGATTATGAAACTTCTCATAACATTGTTCGTGGTACACAAGAAAGTTTAAGCCTTGCGGGTACATTCTCCACTTATCCTCATCCAAGTTTAAGCATTGGTGGAGCCTTTGCTGTGGAATTTGTGATTACTGCAATTCTTATGGCATTAATTATGGCATTAACTGACGATGGAAATGGTGTACCTCGTGGTCCACTTGCTCCATTACTAATTGGTGTATTAATTGCAGTTCTTGGTGGTGCTATGGGCCCTTTAACAGGTTTTGCCATGAATCCAGCACGTGACTTCGGACCAAAATTCTTTGCTTACCTAGCAGGCTGGGGCGAACTCGCTTTAACTGGCGGACGCGAAATCCCTTATTTTATCGTTCCAATGATTGCACCTGTTTTAGGCGCATTAGCTGGTGCATGGTTATACAAAAAAGCAATTGGCGGCAATTTACCTTGTAATTGCGGCTGCGAATAATTATTTGAAGGAGTAATACTATGACAGACAAAAAATACATCATTGCATTAGACCAAGGCACAACAAGCTCTCGCGCAGTATTATTAGATCATAATGCGAATGTGGTTGAAATTGCACAACGTGAATTTACTCAAATTTACCCTCAAGCAGGCTGGGTAGAACATAACCCAATGGAAATTTGGGCAACTCAAAGCTCAACTTTAAACGAAGTCGTTGCAAAAGCAGGCATTACATCTGATGAAATCGCCGCTATCGGTATCACCAACCAACGTGAAACCACCATTGTATGGGAAAAAGCAACGGGTATACCTGTTTACAACGCTATCGTTTGGCAATGTCGCCGTACAGCAGACATTACCGATAAATTAAAAGCCGATGGTCATGAAGAATATATTCGTAATACCACTGGCTTAGTGGTTGATCCTTACTTCTCTGGTACAAAAGTGAAATGGATTTTGGATAACGTTGAAGGAGCTCGAGAAAAAGCGGAACGAGGAGAATTATTATTTGGTACCGTTGATACTTGGCTTGTATGGAAACTGACTCAAGGCCGAGTGCACGTAACCGATTACACCAATGCATCTCGTACCATGTTATTCAACATTCATACCAAACAATGGGACGACAAGATGCTTGAAATCTTGAATATTCCTCGTTCAATGTTACCTGAAGTCCGTAATTCTTCTGAAATTTACGGCCAAACCAATATCGGTGGTAAAGGCGGTGTTCGTATTCCTGTTGCAGGGATTGCTGGTGACCAACAAGCTGCTCTTTACGGACATCTTTGCGTACATTCAGGCCAAGCCAAAAACACTTATGGCACAGGCTGCTTTATGTTACTCCACACAGGTAACAAAGCCATTACATCCCAAAATGGACTACTCACAACTATTGCTTGTAATGCAAAAGGCGAACCAGAATATGCCTTAGAAGGTTCTGTATTTATTGCAGGTGCATCAATCCAATGGCTCCGAGATGAACTCAAAATTGTTCACGATAGTTTTGACTCTGAATACTTCGCCCAAAAAGTGACTGATAGTAATGGCGTATATGTTGTTCCAGCTTTCACTGGGTTAGGTGCACCATATTGGGATCCGTATGCGCGCGGTGCAATTTTTGGTCTTTCTCGCGGAGCAAACCGTAATCATATTGTTCGTGCAACCTTAGAATCTATTGCTTACCAAACCCGCGATGTCTTAGAGGCTATGCAATCAGATTCAGGTGAACGCTTACAATATCTCCGTGTAGATGGCGGCGCAACCAACAATAACTTCTTAATGCAATTCCAAGCTGACATTTTAGATGTAAATGTTGAGCGACCAGTTGTAAAAGAAGTGACTGCTCTAGGTGCTGCTTATCTTGCTGGTTTAGCAACAGGCTTCTGGAAAGATTTAGACGAGCTTCGCGATAAAGCCCGAGTAGAACGCACCTTCAGTCCCGACAGCGACAATGAAAAACGCGAACGTCGCTACAAAGGCTGGAAAAAAGCAGTTAAACGCTCATTAGAATGGGCAAAAGAAGATGAAGAATAATTTATAATTCTCATACAAAGAGCGGTCAAAATTTCTTTTATTTTGACCGCTCTTTTATTCTGTATCTGTATAAAAATTATTTTCTAGATAGAGGTGGAACAAAGGTTAAACCTAAATCCCAAGGTTGCTCAATCCAAGTATTTTGTGGAATATCAATTACGTAATCATCCACTAATTCTGCACCTGCAGGTTTTGCAAATACAGTCACAAATTTTGCATTAGGGTACATTTGACGAATCGCACGCGCTGTATTACCCGTATCAACTAAATCATCTACCACGATAAATCCTTCACCACCATCTGGTACTTGAGCGGAATGAAGAACTTGTAATTCACCTTGATTGTTATGATCGTGATAACTTGCGATACAAACAGTCTCAATATGGCGAATACCTAACTCGCGAGCCAAAACAGCTGCTGGAAATAAACCACCGCGACTCACCGCAATAATACCTTTCCATTGAGAAGCCGGAAGTAAACGTTCAGATAATTTGCGGGCATGCATTTGGAACATATCCCAAGTCACCACATATTTTTCGCTCATAATTGCACCTTAGAAATTTATCGATAAATAAAAATTGCGTAAGGATAACCCGAAATGGCGTTTTATGCTATTATTTCATGAAATTTTTCAGTAAAAAGGAGTGACTATGTCTGAAATTACAACACTTAAACCAGCATTACTCTGGAAATGGTTCGATCAAATCTGTGCAATCCCTCACCCTTCTCATCATGAAGATGCGTTAGCTAACTTTATTGTAAATTGGGCGAAAGAAAAGCATTTTTTTGTTGAACGCGATGAAGTTGGGAATGTCCTCATTCGTAAACCCGCTACGAAAGGAATGGAAAATCACACGCCTGTTGTTCTACAAGCGCACTTAGATATGGTGCCACAGGCTAATGAAGGCAACCCACATGATTTTACCAAAGATCCTATTCAACCTTATATTGACGGGGAATGGGTGAAAGCACGAGGCACAACACTAGGAGCTGACAATGGTATCGGTTTAGCCTCTACGTTAGCGGTGTTAGAAAGCAATGATTTAGCGCATCCACCTCTTGAAGTGCTTTTAACAATGACAGAAGAAACAGGGATGGATGGCGCAAAAGGCTTACGTCATAACTGGTTACAATCTGAAATTTTAATCAATACAGATACCGAAGAAATTGGCGAAATTTACATTGGTTGCGCGGGTGGCATTAACGCAAACTTTGAAATTCCAGTTCAATATGAAACCAATACGTTTGAACACAGCGCACAAATTATCCTTAAAGGTTTACGTGGCGGCCACTCTGGCGGCGATATCCATACAGGGCGTGCAAATGCAATCAAAGTGTTAGCACGAGTATTAGCAAAACTCTCTCAAAATGAACCGCACTTTGCTCTCTCTGAAATTCGTGGTGGCTCAATTCGTAATGCAATTCCTCGAGAAGCTGTAGCCGTATTAGCCTTTAATGGCGATGTAAAAGCCATAGAAAGTGCGGTAGAAAATCTGTCGATTGTTCTTAAAGAAGAATTAGCAATTGCAGAACCTAATTTCACACTTTTTGTAGAATCAGCAGAAAAAGCCCCTGCCGTATTCACCGCACAAAGTACTCAAACAGTAATTAACGCACTCAACGTATTGCCAAACGGCGTAATCCGCAATAGTGATGTAGTTAAAAATGTTGTAGAAAGCTCATTAAGCGTTGGCGTATTGAAAACAGAAGGAAATGTTGTAAAAAGCACCATTTTAGTTCGTTCATTAATTGAAAGCGGTAAATATTACGTGACTGAAATGCTTAGCTCACTTGCAATCTTAGCGGATGCAAAAGTCGAGTTTTCTGCGCCTTATCCGGGCTGGCAACCGGTAAATGACTCAACTATCTTAGACGTTACTCGCAAACATTATGCTGAAGTGCTAGGCTCGCAACCTGTAGTGAAAGTCATTCACGCAGGATTAGAATGTGGGCTTTTAAAAGAACATTATCCACACATTGAAATGATTTCTATCGGGCCAACAATTCGAA
The DNA here is from genome assembly GCF_059704375.1 of Haemophilus sp. THUN1690. NCBI lineage: Bacteria > Pseudomonadati > Pseudomonadota > Gammaproteobacteria > Pasteurellales > Pasteurellaceae > Haemophilus > Haemophilus sp. THUN1690. The sequence continues at coordinate 363,364 of NZ_AP046583.1, forward strand.
ATGCTCACTCACCAGATGAGAAAGTGGAAATTGCAACAGTGCAAACCTATTGGGATTTATTGACAAGAGTACTCGCAGACATTCCAGCAAAATAATTAGGTATTAATCCTAAAGGGCGGTCAAAATAAAAAACGGTTTTGGCCGCTTTTATTTTTATAAAAAATAGAAATGATAAAAATGAAATATATAGATGGCGGAGGGGAATGGGAGTCGAACCCACCCAAGAACGCTGGCGTCCTCAACAGGATTTGAAATCCTGCCACCTCACCGGAGATGACGCCCCTCCGTGGTTGAAATTGCAGTTACTTTAGCGTAAATTAATCGGCAATTCAACGTTATTTTAAACGGATTCAAAAATGACCGCACTTTTTCAACAACTTCCTTCCGTTGACAAAATTCTCAAAACACCTCAAGGCTTACAACTTATTACCGAATTTGGTCACACTGCTGTCGTGGCAACGTGTCGAGAATTATTAACGCAAGCTCGTCAATTTATTCAAAAAAATAATCAACTTCCTGAATATTTTTCTAATTTTGACCGCACTTTTGTAGAAATTCATTCTCGCCTACAAAAACAAAACCAAGTACAAATCAAAGCGGTGCATAATCTGACTGGTACGGTGTTACACACAAATCTTGGGCGGGCACTTTGGTCTGAAGCAGCACAACAGGCAGCGCTTTCTGCGATGCAAAAAAATGTTTCGCTTGAATATGATTTAGATGAAGGCAAGCGTAGTCATCGCGATAATTACATCAGCGAATTATTATGCAAACTCACAGGTGCTGAAGCAGCCTGTATAGTGAATAACAACGCCGCTGCGGTATTGTTAATTCTGGCGACTTTTGCTCAAGGTAAAGAAGTAATTATTTCTCGTGGCGAATTAATTGAAATCGGCGGTGCATTTCGTATTCCAGATATAATGGAACAAGCTGGATGCCATTTAGTGGAAGTGGGCACCACTAATCGTACTCACCTGAAAGATTATCGTAATGCTATCACTGAAAATACGGCTTTTTTAATGAAAGTGCATAGCAGCAATTATCAAATTTGTGGTTTTACCTCTTCAGTTTCAGAAGAAGAACTCGCAGAACTGGGGAGAGAAATGAATGTACCCGTAGTAACTGATTTAGGCAGCGGCGCATTAGTTGATTTAAGCCAATATGGCTTGCCAAAAGAACCTACCGTGCAAGAAAAAGTCGCACAAGGTGTGGATTTGGTCTCTTTCTCTGGCGATAAATTACTTGGCGGTGTGCAAGCAGGTATTATCGTGGGTAAAAAAGAATGGATCGAACAATTACAAGCACACCCACTCAAGCGTGCATTACGTTGCGATAAAGTCATTTTAGCCGGCTTAGAAGCCACATTACGTTTATATTTAAATCCTGAAAAATTAACTGAAAAGTTACCAATCTTGCGATTACTCACGCAACCATTAGAACAACTCAAAATAAATGCTACGCGTCTCAAAGAGCGGTTAGAATCTCGCTTAAATTCACAATTTGAGATTCAAATTGAAGATAGCCAAGCACAAATCGGTAGCGGCTCACAACCAATGGAAAAAATCCCTTCCGTGGCTGTTACGATTGCAGAAAAAACAAACGCAAAACTTTCCGCACTTTTAGCTCGTTTTAAACAACTTTCTCAACCTATTATTGGGCGAATGGAAAACGGAAAAATGTGGCTAGATTTACGTAGCCTTGTGGATATTGAAACATTATTAAATACATTGGACGAACTATGATTATTGTTACTTCAGGTCACGTTGATCACGGCAAAACAGCATTATTAAAAGCATTAACTGGCACAAGTACCGCGCATTTACCAGAAGAAAAAAAACGCGGAATGACCATTGATTTGGGGTATGCCTATCTACCTTTAGAAAACAAAGTGCTTGGTTTTATTGATGTACCTGGGCACGAGAAATTCTTGTCAAATATGCTGGCAGGCTTAGGTGGAGTGAATTATGCAATGTTAATTGTGGCTTCGGATGAAGGTATTGCAGCGCAAACGAAAGAACATTTAGCAATCTTACGCCAACTTCAATTCCATGAAATTATTGTTGTCATCACAAAAGCAGATCGTACAAATCCAGAGCAAATTGAATCGTTAATCCAAACAATTAAACAAGATTACAGTTTTTTACGCGATGCCAACTATTTCATTACCTCAGCAGAAACGGGGCAAGGAATTAATGAATTACGTCATTACTTAGCTAATCTACCTGAATTATCTGATACCCAGAAACCTTTCCGCTATGCAATAGACCGAGTATTCAGCGTAAAAGGGGCGGGTACCGTCGTGACAGGAACAGCCTTTTCAGGAACAGTGAAAGTTAACGATGAACTTTACCTTTCCTCTGGACAGAAAGTTCGTGTAAAAGCGATTCACGCACAAAATACATCAAGCGAACAAGGTATTGCGGGTCAACGTTTAGCGTTAAATTTAAATGCTGATTTAGACCGCACGCCAATGAAACGAGGCGATTGGTTATTGCAGGATGAACCTCTCTCACCAACAGATCGCATCAGTGTACAAATTTTGGCTGAAATACCATTAAATGAAAGCCAACCTGTGCATATTTATCACGGAGCGAGTCGCACTACGGGTAAGCTCACCTTATTACAGGGAAAAAATGCCGCTAAAAATGACCGCACTTTGGCTGAAATCATATTAGATTCACCATTATTCTTGGCCTTTGGAGACAAACTTATTTTACGCAGTGGCGATACAAAAACCTTAATTGCCGGCGCACGAGTATTGGAAATAAACTCGCCAAAACGTCATAAACGTACTGAAGTGCAGTTAAATTTCCTAGCGAATTTAGCATTGGCAGAGAATGCTTCGCAACGCATTGCACTTACCCTTCTACATAATGCGACAACCGCACGCCAATTAATGTGGACGGAACAACTGACTTCCTTCCAATTAGATAAAGCACTCGCTGAGCGGGACGCCGTACGTTATCAAGATTGGTGTTTTAATACTAATTACGTACAAGAAAAAACGCAGCAAATTTTAACCGTGCTTAATACCTATCACGAGCAACATAATGATCAACTTGGTGTAAGCAAAGCCAGATTATATCGAATGGCAACATTGAATCAGCCAGAAAATCTAATTCATCATTTTATCGATGAAATGCTTGATGATGGTCGATTACAACAAACGCGTGGCTGGATTCATCTACCAGCGCATAAAATTCAGCTTAATACTGAAGAAAAATCACGTTGGACAGATGTATTAAACGAGTTTGAAAAAGCAAACGGTCAAGCTATTTGGGTGCGCGATATGGCAAATGCACTCGCTATTGATGAATCAATTATACGTAATTTTATGTATAAAGCGGGAAAACTGGGTTACCTCACGCCAATCGTAAAAGATAGATTTTTCTTAACTGAAACCATCTATGCTTATGCAAGACTCATCAAACAAATAGCGGAAGAACAAGGTAAAGTATCAGTAAATGAAGTTCGTGATAAATTGAATTTTGGGCGTAAACTTACCGTTCAACTTATGGAATATTTCGACCGAATGGGATTTTTGCGTCGCAAAGGCAATGACCATATTCTACGCGATAAGAATGTTTTTGATTTATGATGTCTAAAGAGCGTTATTACATAGCTTGATAGCAGGATTTAATGCTATATTTATTACAACTAGAAGAATTATCTAATGGAATTTAAGCGAAATAACTCTGTAAAATTTCTTTAAGGAAAGAAAAAGTGCGGTAAAATATTTACCGCACTTTTGTAAGATGTTACCCCACCATTTTCTTTAACTGATACAAATATGCCAAGGCTTGTTTAGGGCTTAAATCATCGGGATCCAGTTTTTCAATAGCTTCTCTTAGTGCATCCGTTTCTTGTTCAAACAATAATTCACCTTGAGTGTGATTGGCTTCACGCAATGCCTGAATTTGCTGATCGGCTGAATGGCCTGATGTTTTTTCTAATTGTGTCAATTTCTGTTTTGCCAGTTTAATAACAGATTGTGGCACGCCTGCCAAAGCCGCTACTGCCAAACCATAACTTTTACTTGCTGCGCCATCTTGTACGGCATGCATAAAGGCGATGGTGTTGTTATGCTCAAGGGCATCTAAATGAATATTGGCGATGCCTTCTAGCTGTTCAGGCAACGCGGTTAATTCAAAATAATGGGTGGCAAATAATGTAAGTGAGCGGATTTTTTTGGCTAACCATTCTGCACAAGCCCAAGCTAAGGATAAGCCATCATAAGTGGATGTGCCGCGACCGATTTCATCAATAAGCACGAGACTTTGCGCAGTGGCTTGATGAAGAATATTTGCCATTTCAGTCATTTCCACCATAAAGGTTGAACGCCCTGAAGCTAAATCATCAGACGCACCAATTCGAGTGAAAATACGATCAATCGGTCCTATTCGCGCGCTGTCTGCCGGCACAAAGCTGCCGATATACGCCAGCAATGTAATTAATGCGGTTTGGCGCATATAAGTACTTTTACCGCCCATATTTGGCCCGGTGATAACTAATAAATGACGATTATGATTGAGTTCCACTGGGTTGGCGATAAAAGGATCTTTCAACACTTGTTCCACGACAGGATGACGACCATTTTCAATTTTCACACTTACTTCATCACAGAATGTTGGCATCACGTAATTGAGGGTATCAGCGCGCTCGGCGAGATTGACCAATACATCTAATTCAGAAAGTGCGAGGCTCGCCAGTTGTAATGAACCTAAGTGCGGTAATAATAAATCAAACAATTCATCGTAAAGTTGCTTTTCTAATGCTAACGCTGCGCCTTTTGATTTCAGCACTTTGTCTTCATATTCTTTGAGTTCAGGAATGATGTAACGCTCTGCGTTTTTCAGGGTTTGACGACGAACATAATGAATGGGTGCTTTATGCGCTTGGCCTTGGCTAATTTGAATGTAATAACCATGCACTGCATTAAAACCTATTTTTAAAGTATCAATACCTGTGCTTTCACGTTCACGTTTTTCTAAGTTTTCCAAATATTGAGTTGCACCATCAGACAGCATACGCCATTCGTCCAACTCGGCATAGTAACCTTCAGCAATCACGCCACCATCCCGAATTAAAAGCGGGGGCGTTTCAATCAATGCACGTTGCAATAAATCACATTGCTCGCTGAAATCGGCAATTTGGCTGAAAAGTGCGGTTAAAAATGGCGGTGTTTTTTGTTGAACAATCGTGCGTAATTCTGGAATTTGTTCTAACGCCGTGCGCAAACGAGTGAGATCGCGTGGACGAGCTGAACGTAGCGCAACACGCGCTAAAATACGCTCCATATCACCGACTAATTGCAAATAAGGCTGAAGTTCATCAACCAAATCAAAATTCAGAATTTCCGCAATCGCTTGTTGGCGTTGTTTTAATTTTTCCACATCACGAATAGGCTGATGAATCCAACGTTTCAATAAGCGACTGCCCATTGGCGTGACGCATTTATCCAATACAGACGCTAGCGTATTTTCTGTGCCACCCGCAAGGTTTTGCGTCAATTCAAGATTTCTGCGCGTGGCGGCATCTAACTGAATGCAGTCTTGATTTTGAATCAAACTAATGCTTTGAATATGTGGCAATGCGGTACGTTGGGTTTCTTTTGCATATTGCAATAAACAACCTGCCGCACTTAAGCCTAGAGGGGATTTTTCCACACTAAAGGCGCGTAAATCTTTTGTGCCAAATTGTCGATTTAGTAAAGTAATGGCAGTGCTAAGTTCAAACTCCCAAATCGGGCGACGACGTAATCCCTTGCAATGTTCTATGGCTGCCATTTCGTTAAATTCTTCACAATACAGCAATTCTACGGGGGCAATACGTTGCAATTCAGCACGCAATGTTTCTTTATCCGTAGGTTCGCAAAGCTGAAAACGGCCAGAGGTCATATCTAAAGTGGCTAATCCAAATTTTTCTTTTTCTTGATATACCGCCGCAATCAGATTGTCTTGGCGTTCAGGCAAAAGTGCCTCATCACTCACCGTACCAGGTGTAACAATTCGCACAATTTGACGCTCCACTGGCCCTTTGCTTGTGGCAGGATCACCAATTTGTTCGCAAATAGCCACAGGCTCGCCCAACTGAACCAATTTTGCTAAATAACCTTCCACCGCATGATAAGGCACGCCCGCCATTGGAATTGGTTGCCCAGCAGATTGACCTCGTTTCGTCAAAGAAATATCCAACAATGCCGCTGCTTTTTTCGCGTCGTCATAAAACAACTCGTAAAAATCCCCCATGCGATAAAACAACAAAATATCTGGATTCTCTGCTTTGAGTTTTAGATATTGTTGCATCATTGGCGTATGTTGTTGGAAACTTTCTTCGAAAATCATCTAATTACCTGCTTTGAAACTGAATAAAGATAGGTTTTGTGGCGGCTATTTTAGGTGCCGAAAGGGGAAAAAGCTAGATAAAAAAGAGCGGTGAAAATTTGTTGAGATTTTTCACCGCTCTTTTTAGAGGAAGATTAACGTCTTGGGAGGTAACGTGCTGGATCCACTGATTTGCCTTTGTAGCGAATTTCAAAGTGGAGTTTCACAGTATTTGTACCAGAGCTACCCATTTTTGCGATTTCTTGACCAGCTTTGACTTCTTGTTGATCGGTTACAAGAATTTTGTCGTTATGCGCATAAGCACTTAAGAAATCATCATTATGTTTGATGATGATTAAATTACCGTAACCACGTAAAGCATTGCCAGCATACACGACGCGACCTGATGCAGCCGCTTTAACAGCTTGTCCACGAGAACCACTAATATCAATCCCTTTATTTCCGCCATCAGTATTGGAGAAACCTTGAATGATATTACCTGAAGTCGGCCATTGCCATGCAACATTTGATGCGATTGGCGCAACAACATTGGCATTAATCGGTGTATTGGTGTTCTCTACTGGTGTTGTTGGTACTGATGGTGTTGTCGCAGGGATAACAGGAGTTGTCGCGACTGGTACCATTGCTGGTGCGCCATTTGCTACACCTGCGCCAGATTTAATTGGGCCAATGATTGTGCCATCAGATCCCATTTGCGTACCATTTGCACCTGGCGTATAGGTGATAGCAGGTTCTGCTGGCGCTGTCGGTGCAGCTGCAGTAGTTGTTGCTGTTGCTGCTGGAGGTTGTTTTACTGGAACCGTTGTTGTCACTGTTTTTGTACCACAATTAGAGATTTTTAAAGTTTGTCCTAGGCTCAAACTATAAGGCTCAGTCATGTTGTTCAATGCTGCTAATTCTTTTACATCAATCCCCGCCAAGTAAGCGATTAAGAACATCGTATCGCCTTTGTTTACTTTATAGGTATTGCCTTTGTAAGAGCCTTTTTCAATTTGGCTATAATCTGGTGCATTGGTATTTGGGTTGCGTGGAACATTAATATGTTGCGAACCTACGCAATCAGAAACCGTTTTAGTGATTGTTTTTGTTTGCACAGCTGGAGCTGGAGCTGGTGTTGGCGCTGCTGGCATGGCAGGCTGTTGATAGGTTGGTTGGAAATTTGGCTGTGGCGTTTGCACGCCTGTTGGTACACCACCCATCGCTGGTACTGTGTTTTTTTGAATTTCAGGTTGCCAAGAACCGCCCGTGCTCTCGCCATTTACAGGTTGCATAATACCAGGTGAAAGCGTGTTATCTGCATTGGTAATTGGCGCAGGAGAATTAGAGGTACAAGCCGATAATACAACAAGACTCAAAGGGAGTAAGAGAAACGATTTTTTCATAGTAATTCCTTATTGTTCCTTTATTATTTCGTTTGTGCTGGCATTGTATTTTTTTGAATTTCTGGCATAAAGCTACCGCCAGCAACAGCGCCGGTACCTTCTACTGGTTGCATGATGCCGTTTGGCAACGCATCTGGATCTTTAACTGGTTCTGATGTACATCCAACTAATACGAATCCAGCCATTAAAATAAGACCTAATTTATTCATTTTTTATCCTAGTTTTTCAATATAAAGTAAGCAATGACAGCCAGCACAACGACTGACCAACCTATAATTTCAATAGATTTTCGCAATTTTGCTGCGAATTTTTCACCGCCCCATGCGGCTAATTTTGCCACCAGCAAGAAACGCGCTAAACGTGAAACAAATGCGGTGATGGCAAAAGGGAAAAATGCCATTTGCATTACCCCAGAGCAGAGAGTAAACACCTTGTAAGGAATTGGGCTAAAACCTGCCACAAATACAACTAATACGCCCCATTGCTCAAACCAATTTATGGCTTTTTCCCAATGAGCACCATACCCCCATTGTTGTACAATGTTTTCCACCCAGTCCGTTGCATAATAACCAATTGCGTAACCGATAACCCCACCGATGACAGAAGCAATTGCCGTATAAAATGCAAATTTTACCGCACTTTTTGGCTTTGACATTGACATTGGGATCAACATTACATCAGGTGGAATAGGAAAAAATATCGCCTCGATAAAACTAACAAAAGAGAGCCAAAAAGTCGCAAAGCGATGCGTTGACCATTGCATAGTTTTATCGTACATCGTACCGAAAATTTTCATATTTCTTCTCTATTTGGTAAAACGCGCCATTATTCCTGCTCTAACCAATCTTGTAAAGCCGAAAGTGAATGATGTGCAGTAAGATCAGCCTGAATTGGCGTGATAGACACATAACCATTTTTCACCGCATGGAAATCTGTTCCCTTGCTTTCATCTTCGGGTAATGCTGAAGGGCCAATCCAATAAATGGTTTCATCACGAGGATCTCTTTGTTTAATGACTTCTGCAGACGAAGCACGGTAACCCAAGCGACATACCTTGTAACCCTTTAATTCTTCAAAAGGCAAATCCGGCACATTGATATTAATAATTTCACGAGGATTTAATAATTGATGATGTAATTTTGGAATGAGATCACACACCACTCGCGCTGCTGTTTCATAATGTTGACGACCATCTAACGAAACTGCAATAGCAGGTAACCCTAAATGGCGACCTTCAAGGGCTGCGGCTAATGTGCCAGAATAAATCGTATCATCGCCCATATTGCAACCTGCATTAATGCCCGATACCACTAAATCCACTTGGCCAGATAAAAATCCATTTAACGCTAAATGTACACAATCTGCTGGTGTACCATTCACACAATAATCGCCACTGTCTAAATGACGTGGGCGCAGTGGCTCCACTAATGTGAGTGAACTTGATGCTGCACTTCGATTACGATCGGGTGCAACAACAATGACTTCTGCAATTTTTTTTAATTCTGTTGCTAAAACTTGAATGCCTTCCGCGTGAAAACCGTCATCATTACTGACTAAAATTCGCATTGTACTTCCTTATGCTTCTGTATAATTTACTAACTCACGAACCAATGCCGTGGCATAACTGCCTGCTGGTAAATAAAATTTCAAACGCAAGCCTTCTGGCTCAAATGCCCAAGAAAACGCTTTTACTTTCATTAATAATGGACGACGTGCGGCCTTCATTCTCTCTTGTTTCATTAAAGGATCGAAAACTGAATGTTGATTTACGATTTCATTTTCAATATCGCTTGCGGCCAACACATCTTCGCCAATTAAAGGGGCGGTGAGTAAAATATCTTGATTTTCTAACCGCACTTGCAAGGCATTTAAGTCTTCTTTTTCGTCCGCTTTGAACCAACTGTGCGAACTGGCTAATTGCACAATATCGTTTGGTAAAACTTGATTTGTTGCACCCTTTGCAATACGCGCAGCCACAACGAGATTAAAAATCTCACTGCGCGCGGCAGAAAGATAAAAACTGCGTTTTTTTCGATCTTTTACCTTGATTTCCCCTTGAGCCCAACGCAATGCTTGCGTGAGGTTATGGCCATCTCGACCAAAACGTTGTTCCGTAAAATAATTGGGGAAACCAAAATTTGCCACAAAATCTAACCGCGCTTTAAGCTCATCAGATTCTTCTGCACCGCGTAATAAAATATCGAAATAATTTCCCTCAAGGCTACCCGTGCGAATTTTTCGGTTGTGTCGAGTAACCGTTAAAATCTCTACGCCATCTAATTCAAATTGACTGAAATCGGGCGTTTCCATTCCTGGCATTTGTAAACAAAACCATTGTTCTGTCACCGCTCGACGATCTTTCAACCCCGCATATCCCATATTGCGTTCAGAAACACCTGCAAATTTAGCTAATTTTTCGCCAACAAATAAGGTGTTGCAATCTGTTTTGCGTACATACAACGCAACAAACTCACCTTCGTTTGACATTTCATAGCCTAAATGCTCTCTTACAATAAAATCCGCACATTCAGCCTTTAAAAGTGCGGTGGTTTTTGGCGGAGTTTTTAATGCCAAATAAGGGAGTTGTTCGAGCATGATTAAGGGTTCTTTTTTATAGAAAATAATTGCGCGAAATTTTATGCGACTTTTGGTGATTTATCCACTAAAATAACCGCACTTTTGTTCTTGTTGAAGGATTTTATTATGTCAAAATTGGCTGAATTACAAGCAGAAACCCGTGAAATTATCACTGATTTACTTAACGATGGTAGTGACCCGGATGCGCTTTATATTATTGAGCATCATATTGCTCATCACGATTTTGATTTGTTAGAAAAAATCGCCGTAGATGCGTTTAAAGCCGGTTATGAAGTTTCCGAAGCGGAAGAATTTGAAGATGATGATGGCAACCCCATCTTCTGTTTTGACATTATCAGTGAAGTAGAATTAAAAGCGGAAATTATTGATGCGCAACAAAAAGAAATCCTTCCGTTATTAGAAAAACATAAAGGCATTTATGATGGCTGGGGCACCTATTTTGAAGATCCGAATGCCGATGACGATGAATACGGTGACGATGGGGAATTTTTTGATGATGAGGATGTCGAAGAGCCTCGTGTGCATTAATTCGTAAAGCCTTGCGCGCGGAATAATTTTCGCTACAATGGTACGACTTTTTTTAACCGATTTTTTATAAGGAAAACATAATGAAAGTAGCAAAAAATGTAGTGGTGAGCATTGCTTACCAAGTTCGCACACAAGATGGCGTATTGGTAGATGAAGCTCCAGCGAATCAACCACTAGAATATTTACAAGGCCACAATAATTTAGTGATCGGTCTTGAAAAAGCGCTTGAAGGCAAAGAAGTAGGCGACAAATTTGAAGTGCGTGTACAACCTGAAGAAGGTTACGGTGCGTACAGCGAAAATATGGTTCAACGTGTACCAAAAGATGTATTCCAAGGTGTTGATGAGCTTGAAGTCGGCATGCGTTTCTTAGCGGATACTGACATTGGTCCAGTTCCAGTGGTAATTACTGAAATCGATGGCGATGAAGTTGTCGTTGATGGAAATCACATGTTAGCGGGGCAAGAATTACACTTCACCGTTGAAGTTGTCGCAGCGCGTGAAGCAACGTTAGAAGAAATTGCACACGGCCACGTTCACGGTGCGCATAGCCACCACCACGATGATGACGAAGAAGGTCACGGTTGTGGCTGTGGCAGTCATCACCACCATCACGACCATGATCACGAGCACAGCGGATGCTGCGGCGGTGGTCACGGGCACGGACATGGTCACGGCAGCTGTGGCTGCGGCGGTCATTAATTAAAAACAGCCGAAAACATTACCGTACTTTAGTAATGAAGTGCGGTATTTTTTTATGAAAAAACCGACAAAATGCGCTGAAAATATTGGATCCTAACGAACTTCTCGGTAGACTATAGCGCAATTTACTTAAAAAATTTTAGCCCCTTAAAATGAAGAAAAAATCGCTAAAACTCACCGCACTTTTTTTAGCATTAAGTTGCTTTCCCGCATTTGCTGAACAAACCGTTGATATTGAAGTTCAAGGCATCCGTGGTTTCCGTGCTGTTCGTAATACGGATCTCAATGTTCATCTGATTAACAAAGAAGAAATGGATGGGTCTGAACGCTATCAACATTTAGTCACTCAAGCTGTGGATCGTGGTTTGCGTGTGTTTGGTTATTATGAATCTTCCGTGCGTTTTGAACGAAAACAGCGTCAAGGCAAACGTGATTTATTGATTGCTCATGTTACACCTGGCGAGCCAACAAAAATTGCGGGCACTGATGTGCAAATTGAAGGGGAAGCCGCACAAGATGAAAATTTTGATGCGTTACGTAAAAACTTGCCGAAAGAAGGTGTTTTGGTTGAACACCAAACTTACGATGATTACAAAACAGCGATCTCACGTTTAGCATTAAATCGTGGATATTTTGATGGGGAATTTAAAATTTCACGTTTAGAAATTAGCCCAGAAACCCATCAAGCATGGTGGCGAATGTTATTTGATAGTGGCGTTCGTTATCATTATGGCAATATTACTTTTAGCCATTCACAAATTCGTGATGATTACTTAAATAATATTCTTAACATCAAACCTGGTGATCCGTATTTAATGAATAACTTATCGGATTTAACCAGCGATTTTTCATCTTCAAATTGGTTTAGCTCAGTATTAGTTCAACCTAATGTTAATCATAAAAGCAAAACTGTAGATGTGGAGATTATTCTTTATCCACGTAAAAAAAATGCGATGGAACTAGGCGTAGGCTTTGCAACTGATGGTGGCGTGCACACTCAAATTGGTTGGACAAAACCGTGGATTAATAGCCGTGGACATAGTTTCCGTACCAATCTTTATCTCTCAGCACCAAAACAAACTTTAGAGGCAACTTATCGAATGCCACTGCTAAAAAATCCGTTAAATTACTACTACGATTTTTCTGTTGGTTGGGAAGGTGAAAAAAAGAATGATACCAATACGAGAGCGCTTACGTTGTCCGCGTTACGTTATTGGAATAACGCGCATGGCTGGCAATATTTTGGCGGACTTCGTGCGCGATACGACAGTTTTACACAAGCCGATATAACCGATAAAACATTCCTCCTTTATCCAACAGTCGGATTTACTCGCACCCGATTACGTGGCGGTTCTTTTGCAACTTGGGGCGACGTACAAAAAATTACTTTTGATGTGGGTAACAAAGTTTGGTTATCGGAAGCGTCTTTCGTAAAAGTGCAAGCCTCTAGCGCATGGATTCGTACTTATGCGGAAAATCACCGTATCGTTGCTCGTGCAGAAGTTGGGTATTTACATACAAAGGATATTGAAAAAATTCCGCCCGCACTTCGTTTCTTTGCTGGTGGCGATCGCAGTGTGCGCGGTTACGGCTATAAAAAAATTGCGCCTAAAAATAAAAACGGAAAATTGGTTGGTGGCTCACGATTACTTGCGGGTTCTTTAGAATATCAATATCAAGTTTATCCGAATTGGTGGGCGGCGACCTTCGCAGATAGTGGATTAGCAGCCAATGATTACACAACTAAAGAATTACGTTATGGCGCAGGCGTTGGTGTCCGTTGGGCATCACCAGTGGGCGCAATTAAATTTGATATAGCTACCCCGATTCGTGATAAAGATAACAGCAAAAATATTCAATTTTACATCGGGCTTGGTACAGAAATTTAAGGTGAATTTATGACAGAACAACTACAACCATCAGAAACTTCACCAAAATCACCTGAGCAGTCTAATAAAAAACACTGGGTACGCAAGGCGGTTTGTATCGGAAGTGCGGTCATTTTGGTGCCTGTTTTAGGTGTTGCTGGGGCACTTTCTTTCGATGCGGGGCAAAGAGGTTTAATTCAACTTGCCGATAAAATGCTCGATAGTTTTTTCGTTGAGCAAATTGAAGGCGGATTACAAAATGGCTTAGTGCTGAATAATGTTCGTTATCAAACCGCTGGGATTGATACTCATATTGCACAAGCACGTTTACAGCTTGATTTCGGTTGTTTGCTTTCACGTGAGGTTTGTTTACGTGATTTCACTTTAAATAAACCAACGATTGCGATTAATACAGCATCACTGCCTCCATCAACGCCTGATGATTCAAAGTCTGGCCCGATGAAACGCATTTCCTTGCCAATTGGTATTAATGCAGAAAATTTGGTAGTGCAAGATTTATCTGTAAATGTTGATCAGACTAATCTTACTCTCAGTCATTTTAAAAGTGCGGTAAGTTTAAATAATGAAAAAGGCTTAACTCTTGCGCCGACTGAAATTAACGATATTTCAGTTATTTCAAAAAAATTGCCTGAAGTTAAATCAGAGCCGCAAGCAGAACAACCGAATAAGCCTGTAGATTGGGATGCGATTGAGCAATCTTTAACACCTGCTTTTTTAGGCAATGTATCAGAAATAATTCTTCCTTTTGATTTACACATCCCCGCGATTAAAAGCAAAAACTGGCATTATCAAGCGGTGAATGAAAAAGGTGAAACACTTCAATCTATTGAAATCCCAAGCCTGATTGCACAGGCGGATACTGTCGATAACCAACTGCAATTACAAAAATTAGCGGTAGAAAGCTCGTTGGGTAATCTTTATTCACAGGGTAAATTACAACTTGATGGCGATATGCCACTAGATTTAACTTTAAAATCCCATTTGAAACCGTTGAAATCTGCTGGAAAAGAAATTCTGCCAGAGAGCGATGTGGATCTTACGCTTTCGGGATCATTGAAAAAATCCACCGTACTTTCTTTAAAAACAAAAGGCGTATTAGATGCTGAACTGAATGGCGAAGTGCAATTAGCACAAGACAAAATGCCCTTAAACCTCACATTAAATGTGGCAAAAGGACAATACGCTTTTGTAAACACAATGGCACCACTCAAAATTAATGATGTGACACTTAAGCTCACGGGGGATTTACTGAATTATCACGCTGAACTTAAGGGTGGCGTAGATGGAATGGATTATATTCCCGCATCTAAAGTGGACCTTAATGCCGACGGCAAACTTTATGAAGTAACCGTCAATAAATTTGGGATAGCTTCGTTAGATGGTAAAAGTGAATTTGTTGGGACTGCAAACTGGAAAGAGGGTACAAACTGGGATATACAAGCCGATTTAGAAAAAATGAATATCGGTTTTTATGTACCTGTCATGTCTGCAACACTATCTGGCAAATTACATTCGCGTGGTTTTGCAGGTTCTCAAGGCTGGCAAGTGGAACTGCCTGTAGCTGATTTAAATGGAACACTGTCTTCAAACCCCATCAGTTTAAAAGGCTCCGCAACACTTAATCAAAATGTACTTCTAACAGTACCTGATTTACAGGTTAGATATGGTGAAAATCATCTTAACGCAAGAGGTGTATTAGATGACCATTCTGATTTTGTATTAGATGTTGATGCACCGAATTTGCGTGGTTTATGGTCTGATTTAAGCGGCAATGTGAAAGGGCATGCGGCTATTTCTGGTCAGTTCACCAGTCCAAATCTTGATCTTGACTTAACCTCGTCTAATTTACACTTGCAAGGTTTCCAATTATCTAAAGCGAGCGCGAAAGGGAATATCAAAAGCGATCCTTTAGCTAAAGGACAATTCAATATTAAGGCAGAGCAACTTTATTATGGTGAAAGTGTTAAACTCCGTTTACTTGATCTCGCCTTATCTGGTGATGAACAAAATCATCTGTTAACGCTTAAATCCCAAGGTGAGCCTGTTGCCGCAAATTTACAAATTAACGGCCATTTTGACCGCACTTTGGAGCAGTGGAAAGGCACACTTTCCCAAGCAAAATTTGATACACCTATTGGTGATGTAAAATCTAACCAAGCTATTACGGTGTCTTACGATCACAAACAAACACAAACGAACATTGCCGCACATTGCTGGCAAAACACAGATGTAGAGTTATGTTTCCCACAAGCGTTCAATGCGGGCAAGCAAGGCAATATTCCTTTCCAATTTAAACGTGTTAATTTGGATTTAGTGAATAAACTTATCGAACAAGATAGCCTCAAAGGAAACTTGCAGGCACAAGGTAATGTCGCTTGGTTTACGGATAAACCATTCCAATTTAGCGCCAAAGTAGATGGCAATCACTTAGCTTTCTCTCAAAAATTGGATTACCGTACGTTTAAATTGGATATTCCAAAATTAACCCTTAACGCCGACATTCAAAATAACAATTTGGTTTTAAAAACAGACATTAATGTGCATAACCAAGGCAGAGTTGTTGGCGATATTCATTTAAATGACCTGGCTAAAAATCGTCAACTTGGCGGAACTCTTGCTATAGAACGACTAAACTTGTCGATCGCAAATCAACTACTTACTAGCGGTGAATCTGTGAATGGTGAGGTAGTCTCGAAGTTGAGTTTCGGTGGGAATTTAGAGAAACCATTATTAAATGGTGACTTCAATATTCGCAATATTCGTACCAAATTAAAATCTATGCCAGTCAATATTACTGATGGTGATATTGCCGTACGTTTCCACGGTAATAATTCCACTTTACAGGGAAAAATTGAAACTAGCGATAGTCGTTTAAATTTAACTGGCCGAGCAAACTGGGCGAATATTGAACATTGGACAACAGAATTAAATGCTCAGGCAAATAATTTCAACGCGGATATTCCTTCTATGGCGAAACTACGTTTCAGTCCAAATATCACGGTAAAAGCGAACCCGAAAGAATTGAATTTAAGCGGAACGGTGGATATTCCTTGGGCTCGAATTAGAATTGATAGATTACCAGACACAGCTGAGCCAGTGAGCGAAGATGAAGTTATTTTAAATGGCCCTCATAAGAGCAAAGAAGAACTGATTAAACGTGAATTTGCGGCAAAAACAAAATCAGGAATGGATATTCGTTCTGATTTACGCATCAATATTGGTAAAGACGTTAGCCTTGATGCCTATGGTTTGAAAACCAATCTTGATGGTTTACTTTCTGTGAAACAAGATAAAGGCAATTTAGGTTTATTTGGTCAGATTAATTTAACTAAAGGTCGCTATGCTTCTTTTGGACAGGATTTACTGATTCGTAAAGGGCTTATTAGCTTTTCAGGTCAAGCGACACAACCTACATTGAATATTGAGGCTATTCGTAATCCTGAAGCAATGGAAGACAGTAAAATTACTGCTGGAGTGAGAGTGATTGGAATAGCTGATAGCCCAGAAGTCACTATTTTCAGTGAACCAAGCAAACCACAAGATCAAGCACTTTCTTATTTGTTAACGGGTCGCTCATTAGAAAATAGTGGTGAGGCAGGTTCTAGTGGTTCCGTGGGAGCAGCGTTGCTTGGCCTAGGACTTTCAAAGAGCGGTAAATTAGTGGGAAGTATTGGCGAGGCTTTTGGTATCCAAGATTTAAACCTTGGCACATCGGGTGTGGGTGATAAATCCAAAGTGACCGTCAGCGGAAACCTCACCAACCGCTTACAAATAAAATATGGTGTAGGCTTATTTGATGGCTTGGCAGAGGTAACCTTACGTTACCGCTTAATGCCACAACTTTATTTTCAATCCGTTTCTAGTACAAACCAAGTGTTTGACTTACTTTATCAATTTGAATTTTAGGAATTTTATGAATCACCCTATTTTAGAACCCCAGCACCGCAGCGATGTACGTGAAATCGCGGCGATTGATCTCGGGTCAAACAGCTTCCACATGATTGTGGCACGTATTGTGAACGGCTCAATCCAAGTACTTTCTCGCTTAAAACAAAAAGTGAAACTCGCGGAAGGCTTAGATGAAAATGCGGTGCTTCATCAAGAGGCCATTACGCGTGGTGTAAATTGCTTAGCCTTATTTGCCGAACGTTTACAAGGATTTCCTGTTGAAAATGTCAATGTGGTTGGTACTTATACGTTACGAAGAGCGGTGAATAATGACGAATTTTTACGTCAAGCAGCCAAAGTTTTCCCCTATCCCATTAATATTATTAGTGGGCAAACTGAGGCTAAGACCATCTACGCAGGCGTATGCCATACGCAACCAGAGAAAGGTCGTAAGCTCGTTGTGGATATTGGTGGTGGCTCGACAGAAATGATCATCGGTGATGATTTCACGCCGCTTGTGGCTGAAAGCCGCCACATGGGGTGTGTGAGTTTTGCGACTCAATTTTTTACTGGAGGCGTCATTTCCCCAGAAAATTTCCAACGAGCGCGCCAAAGTGCGGTAAATAAAATCGAAGATTTAGGATTTGAATATCGCAAATTAGGTTGGCAATCTGTGCTCGGCTCATCGGGGACGATTAAAACTGTTGCGCAAGTCATTGCGACTAATCTTGATCCAAATGGAACCATTACAGCCGAGCGATTAAATGCTCTAATTGAACAAACACTACAAGCCAAGCATTTTACTGAGCTAAATATTAACGGTTTAAACCAAGATCGCGTAGATGTTTTTGTACCGGGTTTAGCGATTTTAAGTGCGGTGTTTGAAGTTTTTCATATTCAACAAATGCGCTATTCTGACGGTGCATTGCGCGAAGGCGTCATTTATAGCCTAGAAAAAAACTTCCAAGTTGCAGATATTCGAGCGCGCACTGCTTGGGGGTTAAGCGAGCAATTCAATATTGACCAAGCCCAAGCCCACCGAGTTGCGGATAGTGCTAATTTACTCAGTGCACAATATAAAGATTGGCAATCGACAGAATTTATTGAAGAAATGCGCGAAATCCTGCTTTGGGCTGCGCGCTTGCATGAAGTTGGTATTGTGATTAATCACAAAGGTTTACAAAAACATTCGGCGTATATCTTACAAAATATGGAATTACCTGGGTTTGATCGTGAACAGCAACGTTTGCTTACCGCGTTAGTGCGTTGGCATATTGGCACGCTTAAACCTGCTGAATTTTTTAAATTTGCACGTTATAGCGAACAGGATGTGATGGCTTTAATGCGATTACTTCGTCTTGCGGTTATTCTCAATAAATCCCGTCAAGCAACAGAAACAGCAAAAAATTTCACCCTTGAAATGCACCGCACTTTGAATGATTGGACATTGAATTTTGAAAGCGGATACTTAGACCGTAACCCGTTAATTTGGAATGAATTGCGAGCTGAAAGTAATCTTCTGAAAGAGTTTGAAAGCAGTTTAGTTTTTTATTAATTATCTTTCTGCTCAATATTTATGGGAGAAAAATTTAGGGCAAGCTAAATACTTGCCCTATTTTTATAATTTGACGGTCTGAAATAACGCTTTTATTTCATCCAATGATAATAATCTAAATGAGCCATTTGCTAATCCATTAATAGATAATGAGCCCATACTCACTCTCACTAATCGTAAAGTGGGGAAACCAATATGCGCAGTCATTCTCCGCACTTGGCGGTTGCGTCCTTCACTAATCTTAATTTCTAACCAGCTTGTAGGAATATTTTTTCGCTCTCGGATAGGTGGATTGCGTTCCCATAAATTTGGCTCTGAAATTAACCGCACTTGAGCGGGTTTTGTCATACCATCTTTGAGTTCTACACCTTTTCTGAGTTGTGCTAAATCGGTTTCTTCAGGGATGCCTTCGACTTGCACCCAATAGGTTTTTTCTGTTTTAAATTTGGGATCGGCCAAACGATGTTGTAATTCGCCATTATTAGTTAAAATCAGTAATCCTTCACTGTCTCTATCTAATCGACCTGCCGCATAAACATTTGGAATTGAGATAAAATCTTTTAAGGTAGCGCGCCCTTGTTCGTCGGTAAATTGCGTGAGCACATCAAAAGGTTTATTGAATAACACAACCTTGGTTTCATCCAACGACAGCGTTTTAGGTTTTGATTTAGGCTTAAAAGTGTGGTGAAAATTAACCGCACTTTTTCCTTTAGACGGCAATTTTCCTACCGAAAAATTTTTCTTCATTAACTTATGATTTCTATTTTGAAAAGCTTGCAACATCATAGCAAAACTTCAAGCTGTAGTAATGATGATTACTTGAGTTAATCTAAAAAACTAAAAAGGCTAAGCCAGTAAAACTGAGCTTAGCCCCCAACTAAATTTTTAGAATCGATATTAAATCGATCTTTTTAATGGAAAATTATTTACCATCCCAAGCTTGTACTGCATCTAAACGAGCTTTGATTTTGCCTTTGGTATCTTTTTTGAAGTAGCTATCAGCTAAGCCGCCTTCCCAACCACCGTAGTTTGCGTTAGGTAACATGATGAAAGTTTTACCAAATTTACCTTGGTTTTGATCAACGAATGCACGACGATCTGCGTTTAATTTGCCATATACGGTATCACCGAAGTCATCTAAGTTATCGCCTACATAAAGTACGATTTCATAGCCTTGTTTTTCAATTTCTGCAAAACGAGCTGCTTTAGCTGATTTATCTTTTTTCAAATAAAATGCAGATTCTTCCACGCCATTGAAACCTAAGCGTTTCATATCATCGATAGTGCCGGCTTTTTCAGAGCTATCTTTGCGGTTTGTTACGTAGAACATTTTACCTTTGTGGCTGTTTACGTAATTATTAAATTCTACCGCACCTGGAACGGCACGAGATTGACGCGCGTCTACCCAACGAGTCCAATCTTTACCATCGAATGGTTTGTTATTTTGAACTTGCCAGCCAGCATAAGGGCTGTTATCTAACATGGTTTCATCTAAATCAACCACAACCGCTTTTTTCTTACCTTTTGCTACTTTTGCGTGATCAAATGCTACTTTTGCCGCATTGTATGCTTGATAAGCTAATGCTTTATATTCGCCAGAATCTTGCATCCAGTTTAAGCCAAGAACAGCTTGTTGTTGTAATTGCATATTTGCATGTTCTTCTGACTTCATTTTGTGTACGCCACAGCCAGATAAAACAAGAGCAGAAAGTGCTGCAAGTGCGGTCATTTTTAAAGTTGTTTTCATGTTATATTCCTTTTAACTTTAGGGTTAGTAAAAACGAGGGAAAGTATAGCAAGCCTTTTTATTTTTTGGAGCGCTTTCTCGGTAATTCTATTAAATTTGTGATGCTCGTCACATTTTTAACACGAGATTTAGATGTAAAACTTACCGCACTTTCTTTTTTATCCTATCGCCTTTCCCCCCTTTTCACGGTAAACTAACCGCAATTTTATTCATCACCAACATTTTTATGCGACTTCTTATTCTCATTCTTTTTGCCGTATTAGCTTTGTTTCAATATGATTTATGGTTTGGCCGTAATGGTTTCTTTGATTACCGAGACACTGCCGCAAAGATTGTAGAAAACCAAGCGGAAAATGAAAAACTGTCTCAACGCAACCAGCGTATTAATGCGGAGATTCAAGGACTAACTAAAGGCTTTGAAGCTATTGAAGAACGTGCTCGAATGCAGCATGGCATGGTAAAAGAAAACGAAGTGTTTTATCACATTGTGAAAGAGAATAAATAATGGCTCGTTCAATTATTGCGGTATTGCCAGCAGCTGGTGTGGGCTCTCGAATGCAAGCAGATAAACCGAAACAATATTTAACGCTGCTCGGCAAAACACTGCTCGAACACACACTTGATGTTATGCTTTCTCATCCTGTCGTATCTAAAATTATTTTGGCGGTGAGCAAAGATGATCCTTATATTGCTAAGTTATCACTCGCCCCTAAAATTCAGTTAGTGGAGGGGGGCGCAACTCGAGCTGAATCCGTATTAAATGGTTTAAACGCAATTGAGGAAAAAAATGCGTGGGTGCTTGTTCATGATGCTGCTCGTCCTTGTTTACAACATGCCGACATTGATAAATTGCTAGCCATTGAAGATGAACATGGTGCTATTTTGGCAATTCCAGCGACGGATACGATTAAACGGGCGGATAATCAGCAATGTATTGTTAAAACAGAAGATCGTCGTCAACTTTGGCAAGCGATGACACCACAGTTTTTCCCAGTAGATATATTAAGAAATGCGCTTTCCACAGGGATTCAACAAGGTGCGAATATAACGGATGAAGCATCAGCAATGGAACTGGCAGGATTTCGACCGCACTTGGTGGCTGGGCGTAGTGATAATTTAAAAGTGACTCGTCCAGAAGATTTGGCACTAGCAGAATTTTATTTAACAAGGAATAAATTATGATCAGAATTGGACACGGTTTTGATGTTCATGCGTTTGGCGAAAATCGCCCATTAATTATCGGTGGTGTAGAAGTGCCTTATCATACAGGGTTTATTGCGCACTCTGATGGTGATGTGGCATTACATGCCTTAACCGATGCTATCTTGGGAGCCACGGCTCTAGGTGATATTGGAAAGCTTTTCCCTGATACGGATATGCAATATAAAAATGCGGATAGTCGTGGGTTATTGCGTGAAGCATTTCGTCAAGTGCAAGAAAAGGGATATAAAATTGGTAATGTCGATGTCACTATCATTGCACAAACACCTAAAATGCGCCCACATATTGATGCTATGCGTGCCAAAATAGCTGAAGACCTACAATGCGATATTGAGCAAGTCAATGTGAAAGCAACGACTACCGAAAAACTAGGCTTTACCGGACGACAAGAAGGAATTGCTTGTGAAGCCGTTGCCCTTTTAATCCGACAATAATTATTTATTCTTAAAAGTGCGGTGAAATTTTTAAAAGAATTTCACCGCATTTTTATTTTTGTGATCTAGATCACAGTTTTAACCTAGGAAAAGGCATACCATATTCTTGTACAGTGAGTTTGTAGCTGATAACACAGACTATAAATGAAAATATTTAGGCGCAAGAATGGATGTTTGTGCTATTTGGCATTGCGCTGTGCACTTTGCCTATTGGGTTTGGCGGGCTGTTGTCTGACATTCCCGATTATCCCTAATCAGTGAAATGGCAATGGTGATAATTCACCCTTGTTATTATAAGTGGCCATTGGTGAGAGGAAACGTCCATTTATGGACGAGGGAGCAATGGAGGGCTTCAGTTCGCCTTTTTGCTCACCAACCTTGTTGTTAGGTGCTATGTTGTTAGTTGATGTTGACTAATGGAATATGTACGTTTAACGCAGATATTCCATTAGTTAAGCTATTTAGCGTGCTTAATTTTCTAAAATTCAAAAATCTTGTCTTATTACTAATCAACCGTTCTTATTTATACGTTTAACCAAAACGTAACTGGGCCATCGTTTGTTAAACTCACTTGCATATCCGCTGCAAATTGCCCTGTTGAGACAGGTAATTTCTCACTGCACTTTTGGATAAAGTATTCATATAATTCATTAGCCAATGCTGGGGGGGCACCTTTTGAAAAGCTTGGACGCAAACCTTTTTGTGTATCCGCCGCTAATGTAAATTGAGAAACAATAAGTAATTCACCTTGTACTTGTTGAACATTTAAGTTCATTTTGTCATTTTCATCACTGAAAATTCGATAATTAAGCACTTTTTCAGCCAGTTTATCCGCTTTCTCTTGATTATCTTCTTTTTCTACACCAAGCAAAACCAGCAAACCTTTGCCAATTTGTCCTATTGTTTCACCATTTACATCAACTTTCGCTTGGGTGACACGCTGGATTAAGGCAATCATTTTAATCCCTCGATAAAGCTCGGTAACCATGCTTCAGCATAGCCTTCTTGATCATCCACGTTTAACACGTCAATTTTTAACGTCTCGCAAATTTTGACCGCGTTTTTTTCTTGAAGCGCTTGCTCCACTTTATCTGCGGCATAGCAAAAAGTATCATAATCAGAATTACCTAATCCAATGACAGCAAAACGAACATCTGAAAAATTGCTTTGACTTTTAGCTAATTCATCAAATAGAGGTTTTAAATTATCTGGCAATTCACCTGCGCCATGAGTTGAAGTCACAACAAGCCAAATTTTTTCATTTTCGATGTCAGATAAACTTGGTCCGTGAAAAAGAGCGGTGGAAAAACCTTGAGTTTCTAAAACATCGTTTAAATGTTCGGCAACATATTCTGCGCCACCTAAAGTGCTGCCAGAGAGAATGCAAATGTGCATTTGATTATCCTGTATTTATTTTTATTCCCTAACACAGGGAAAAGTAAAAGAATATTTTTGAAATGATTAAAATAAAAAGGCTTAGATTTTCTAAGCCTTTTATTACGATTAAACGTTATCAAATTTGCCAAGCAATGAACGAATATGTTCTTGCCAGTTGCGGTGTTCGTTTTTCAGTTGTTCGTTTTCAGTTTGTAAACTTTCGATATTTCTGTGAGATTCTGCGTTTTTCTCTTTTAATTCTTCAACTTCTAATTGAAGTAATTGGATAGTTTCTACCGCTTGTTTAATTTTTTCCTCAAGCTGGTTTAAAATTTCTAAAGACATAATGATTTCCTTTTAAATATGGGTAAGTTTGAGAGTATTTTACCCAGTAAATTTGCCTTTTTAAAGCGTTGGAGAAAAAATTATTATGCAAACGATTACGTGGTGATAAAATAAGGCCATTTTGCCATGATCTAGAAAAGTAAGCAGAAGGAGAATAATGATGAATCGCGCATTGGCTATTGAATTTTCACGTGTGACTGAGGCGGCTGCGTTAGCGGCTCATATGTGGCTTGGTCGAGGGGATAAAAATGCAGCTGACGATGCAGCAGTGAAAGCCATGCGTTACATGCTGAACTTAATTCATATGGATGCTGAAATCGTGATTGGTGAAGGG
This sequence comes from Haemophilus sp. THUN1690, assembly GCF_059704375.1. Taxonomy (NCBI): domain Bacteria; kingdom Pseudomonadati; phylum Pseudomonadota; class Gammaproteobacteria; order Pasteurellales; family Pasteurellaceae; genus Haemophilus; species Haemophilus sp. THUN1690. The sequence goes on from NZ_AP046583.1 coordinate 387,707, forward strand.
GAAATTGATGAGGCGCCAATGCTTTATATTGGTGAAAAAGTCGGTTCTGGCATGGGAGAATTGGTTTCTATCGCCGTTGATCCTATTGATGGCACGCGTATGACCGCAATGGGTCAGTCTAATGCTATTTCTGTCTTAGCTGCCGGCGGCAGAAATACCTTTTTAAAAGCACCAGATATGTATATGGAAAAATTGGTGGTTGGCCCCGATGTTAAAGGCATGATTGATTTAAATTTACCACTAGAACAAAATCTTCGCCGTGTCGCATCTAAGCTAGGAAAATCCCTTTCTGATCTCACCGTAATGGTATTGGCAAAACCACGCCATGATGCGGTAATTAAACAAATGCATAGCTTGGGCGTGAGAGTGATGGCGATCCCTGATGGTGATGTGGCAGGTTCCGTATTGTGCTGTTTGCCTGATGCCGAAGTCGATCTTCTTTACGGAATCGGTGGCGCACCAGAAGGTGTGGCAGCTGCAGCTGCAATTCGTGCATTAGGTGGCGATATGCAAGCTCGTTTACTTCCTCGTAACGAAGTAAAAGGTGATACGGAAGAAAATAAAAAAATTGCTGCGGATGAAATTCAGCGTTGTGAAGCATTAGGCGTAAAAATCAATGAAGTGTTAAAACTTGAAGATCTTGTGCGTGATGATAACCTAGTATTTACCGCAACAGGTATCACTAATGGCGATTTGCTTAAAGGTATCTCTCGAAAGGGCAATTTAGCCAGCACTGAAACAATTTTAATTCGTGGAAAATCTCGCACAATTCGTAAAATCCAATCCATCCATTATCTAGATCGTAAAGATTCTGAAATTTATAAGATTTTGAATATTTAGTTGGGACAAACAAAAGTGCGGTGAATTTTCACCGCACTTTTAAGAGGTATGTTTAGCAAGATACTACCAGCTATAATGATAAACCGCTTGAATTGCATAAGGTTTATCGAAGTTTTTACCGTCAGCACGGCTTACTTCTAACCCAAAACGATGATTTGCAAATCCAGCATTTAAACCGACCGCACTTTCAAAACGTCCACGGCTGCTTGCAACATCAAGTGCGCTGTTTGTGTAATGAATTTTGCTGCTACGGTTTTTGCTAGTAATCGCATTGACTTCTGCATAAGGTTGTAAATTCCAACCATTACTTAATGCAAAGCCTTTGGCTACACGTAAACCAATTCGAGAATACACAGAAGATAAGCTATCTTCATTCTCTTGTGATGAAATATGTGTCCACGCTAATTGTGCTTGCGGGGTAATTGTCCAATCATTCGAAAGGCTAAAGCGTTTGCCTAATTCACTCGAAATAGTATAAGCGTTGTAATGGCGTTTTTCAGTATGATCTGAGTTAGCGTGTAAACGGCTGTATTTCACGATGTTATCTACATAAATACCGTTATCTGCAAGGTAAGCTGCATATAAGCCCACGCTGTTGTTTCTTACTTTGCCATCACCGTAATGACCATTGAAATCAACGTTAGCTTGGCTACGACCAACAAATCCACCAACACGGAGATTATCTGTTACAGCAGCATCAGCGCCCACTTGTAAGCTATGTACGTTTTGTTTAAAGCCAGAAGTTTCACTCTCACCTGTCGAAAGTGCGGCTAATTTTTGTCGAGAATTCACATTACGAACCCATACATTACCTTTTTCACCGTTTTTCACTTCACCTAGACGTTGATGAATGCCACTTAAATCATTTTCCACTAAAAGCAATTGTGCTTGGCGAAGAGAAACTTGTGCATTCGCTAAGTCTGAGAGTAATGGTGTACTTGGTAGAACTGCAGGTGGTACTACTGGATTACTTGGCGTCACCACAGGCTTGCTTGGAGTCACCACAGGTTTACTTGGTGTAACGGGTGCAACAGGTGGAGTTGGGGTGACCGCATTTTTAGAATTCGCTAATACCCAATTATTTCCCTCTTTTGTTAGGAAATATTGGTAAGCCCCTAAATCTACACGATTATTCGGGTTAGTTAAGCTAAATGCCGCATTACCACCATTGGTTTCTACAAGTGTCACTTTTCCGTTAGCGACATTTGCACCTTGGTTAGTTACCCCAATTTTATGATTACCTTCAGCAGTACCTTGAACAACGATTTTATCGCTTTTGTTTTCAGCAATATTCGTGTTTAGATTGAATGTGCCAGAGCCAGTGAGGTTACCCGTGATAGTTAATGTCGTATAAGGAGCATTTGTATTAGTTAAAGAAACCGCAGAGTTATTTAAATGCAAGTCTGTTACTTCTGAATTATCCACTAAATCCCATGTAGTATTGTTAGTTAGATTTAATGTAACAGGCGTTTTATTTGTACCGTCATATTGCTTTACTGCACCATTTAACTGTGAGTTATCTGCATTTAACACAAATCTAGGTGAGTTAGTTTTCTCTCCTTCAGATAAGTCCGTATCAGCTAGATCGGGCATGTTTAATCCAACCAATACTTTTGCATCAGGGATTTTAGTATTTTTTAGATTAACTGTTGTTGAGCTGTAATTATTTGTTTCATCTCGAGAATCTTGTTTATTAGTAAAAATAACAACATCTCCAGTGTTATTTTCAATGTTGGAATTTGTAATGTTGGTCACGCCACCATCAAGTACAAAACCTAAACCTTTACTTTGACCTTTCGCTTCAATTGTGAGCAGGCTGTTTTCAATATTTAATGTAGAATTCTCTGATGCGTATGCAATAGTAGCTGATTTATCGGTACCAGCTGGCTGTAGCGCGATATTTAAATTTTTGATATGTAATGTTGAGTTTTCGGCATCTACAGCAGTGCTGTTATCTCCCCCTAGAAAAATAGAGGAGTTGATAATATTTGCTGTAGATTTACCATATACTTGGTATCCCGTGCTATCTTTAGCTGAGCTGACAATATGAACAGCATCAATATCAATAGTGGTATTACCTTGAAGATTAAATGCTGAATTTCCTAAAACAGGCTCTCCATCAGCATCAACTGTAGAAAGTCCCTCAAATAAATTGATATTTCCGAAGTGAAATTTAAGATTTGCATCTCTCAATTCAAAAACAGAACTTTCAGGAAAAGCCTTCGATAATGTGAAAGTGCTATTAGGTTTGATTTCTAATGAACTAGGCCCATTAGAAAATTGAGGATCGAGGAAAATTAATGATTCTGTTGGATAATCCTTATTGTCTAGACCATTTTTCATTCTAAAAGATACATGGGCTAGATTATTTTTATTTGTTAAATCATAGCCATAATCTGAATAAAAATTCATATTTTTTACTTCAGAGTCAGTTCTTTCCGGATTTTTATATACGGTACCTTCATATAGTTTATAATTAATGGCCCATGCCGAATTAACTAATCCTAACGCCATAGCCACCAAACTCACTTTAAAAGTGCGGTTAAAAATTTTATTATTTTTCATATGAATTCCTTTGGATTATAAAAAAAGCCAACTTATTGAATAAGTTGGCTTGAATTTTACCGATTTAATAATTAACCTGCAACTGCGATACGTTTCATATCTGTCATGTAGCCACGTAACTCTTGACCGATTAATTCAACCGGGTGGTTACGGATTGCATCGTTTACATCGCGTAAAGTAATGTTGTCGATAGCGACTGCTGGTGTTGGTTCACCTAAATCACCTTTTTGTAAGGTTGGGATGATTTCTTTAGCAAGAATAGGGGTCGCTACGTTAGAGAATAAGTAGTTACCGTATTCTGCAGTATCAGAAATAACTACGTTCATTTCGTATAAACGTTTACGCGCGATGGTGTTAGCGATTAACGGTAATTCGTGAAGTGATTCATAGTAAGCTGATTCTTCATAGATACCGCTTGCCACCATTGCATCAAAGGCTAATTCAACACCTGCTTTCACCATCGCTACCATTAATACACCGTTATCAAAGTATTCTTGTTCAGAGATTTTGATGCCGTCTGCTTTTGGTGCATTTTCAAAGGCAGTTTTGCCAGTTGCTTCACGCCATGCGAATAAATCTTTGTCGCCATTTGCCCAGTCAGCCATCATAGTTGCTGAGAAGTGACCGCTGATGATGTCATCCATGTGTTTGTAATATAAGAAACCAAGGCTTTCTTTGATTTGTTCCGCAAGTTCAAATGCACGTAATTTTGCGCTGTTTGATAAGCGATCCATCATTAATGTGATACCGCCTTGTTTTAAGGCTTCGGTAATAGTTTCCCAACCGTATTGGATCAATTTACCCGCGTATGCTGGATCTTTACCATCAGCAACAAGTTTGTCATAACATACGATTGAACCTGCTTGTAACATACCGCAAAGAATGGTTTGTTCACCCATTAAGTCAGATTTTACTTCTGCGACGAATGAAGATTCTAATACGCCCGCACGGTCACCACCAGTTGCTGCAGCCCATGCTTTCGCAATTGCCATACCTTCACCACGAGGGTCATTTGCCGGGTGAACCGCGATTAATGTTGGCACACCGAAACCACGTTTGTATTCTTCACGAACTTCAGTACCTGGACATTTTGGTGCAGTCATGACAACAGTGATGTCTTCACGGATTTGCTCACCTACTTCAACAATGTTGAAACCGTGTGAGTAACCGAATGCAGAATCTTTTTTCATTAATGGCATCACATCAGCCACCACTTTAGAATGTTGTTTGTCCGGTGTTAAGTTGATCACTAAGTCTGCGGTTGGAATTAATTCTTGATAAGTGCCCACTTTAAAACCATTTTCAGTCGCACGTTGGAATGAAACACGTTTTTCTGCAATCGCTTCTGGACGTAATGCATAAGAAATATCTAAGCCGGAGTCACGCATATTTAAACCTTGGTTTAAACCTTGTGCACCACAGCCGACGATAACGATTTTTTTGCCTTTTAAGTAGTTGCAACCATCAGCAAATTCGCTGCGATCCATAAAACGACAACGACCTAATTGATCTAATTTTTCGCGTAAATTTAATGTGTTGAAATAGTTAGCCATTTTTCATCCTTAATATGATGTTGATTAATGTGTATGAGGTTGTGTTTGAATATAGTTTTTTGTTGTGAAGTGGATTATAAGGTTTTTAGTTGTTGCGTAAAGTGATATTATTGACACTTAGTGTTGCAATTTTTGCAACGTTATTTGCTTTTAACGATACATATGAACTTTCAAGACCTCCAAATATTTCTTCATCTTGCTGATACACAAAATTTTGCTAAAACCGCTACGCAAAATCATATGTCGCCGTCTACGCTTTCACGCCAAATTCAACGCATGGAAGAAGAATTAGAACAACCTTTATTTATTCGTGATAATCGCCAAGTGCGCTTAACCGAACAAGGCGAGAAATTTCTGCAATTTGCGAAAACAGAATGGCAAAACTGGCAAGAGTTTAAGCGTCAACTGCGAGATAATTCAGCGGAATTAAGTGGAGAGTTACGCTTATTTTGTTCAGTAACGGCTTCATATAGTCATTTGCCACAGGTATTAGCCAAATTTCGTTCTCGTTATCCAAAGGTTGAAATTCAATTGACGACTGGTGACCCAGCCTCTGCAGTGCAATTTATTCAATCAGAACAAGTAGATCTCGCTTTGGCGGGGAAACCAAATAATCTGCCGGCTGGGTTGGAGTTTTATAAAATTGATGATATTTCCCTTTCATTAATTGCGCCTCGCGTGGCTTGTTTGGCGACACAATTATTACAGGAAGAACCGATCAATTGGCAGCAAATGCCTTTTATCTTACCGTTAGATGGAATGGCGCGGCAGCGTATTGAACAATGGTTACGTAGCAAACACATTAAACATCCGAAAATCTATGCCACCGTAGCAGGACACGAAGGGATCGTGCCGATGGTAGCGCTCGGTTTTGGATTGGCTATGCTACCCGATGCAGTAATTGATAATAGTCCAATGGCAAAAGAAGTTTCCCGTTTAAATTTGGATAATCCGGTAGAAGCATTTGATTTGGGCGTTTGTGTGCAAAAAAGAAATTTGGCAAACCCCTTAATTCGTGCATTTTGGGAGATGTTAGACTAGAATAATAAGTAGAATTAACCTAAGGATTATTATGTTAAGAGGCGTACTCATTTCACTTTTAGCCTCATTTTTATTTGGCTATATGTATTATTTTTCCACGCTGCTGAAACCACTTAGCGGCACGGATATTTTCGGCTATCGAATGATTTTTACATTCCCTTTCGTCGCCCTTTCCGTTATCATGTTTAAGCAGAAACAGGCATTAGTGGAACATATAAAACGCATCAAAAAACAACCGCTCTTTGCCCTTTCCTATATCACTTGTGGCGCATTAATGGGTTATCAAATGTGGCTCTTTTTGTGGGCACCCAATAATGGCAGCTCCTTAAGTGTTTCTTTCGGTTATTTATTGTTACCAATTGTGATGGTGGCCGCAGGACGGATCATTTTTAAAGAACGAATTTCAACATTGAAATTTATTGCTGTGTTAATTGCGGCTGTAGGGGTGATTTCTAACATCGTTTTAAAAGGCGGGTTATCTTGGGAAGCCATTGTTATCTGTGTGGGTTACACCACCTATTTCTCCATACGAAAAGCCTTAAAAAATACCGATCTTGGTGCCTTTTGCTTAGAAATGATCGCATTATTGCCTGTTAGCATTTACTTTGCCCTTCAAACCGATTTTGCCACCGTGCAGGAATCGAATCCTAATATTTGGGGATTATTGGTATTACTCGGGCTTATTAGTGGTGCAGCATTAATTGCTTACGTGATTGCCAGCAATATGCTGCCGATGAATTTGCTTGGCCTTTTAGGTTATGTTGAAACCATTTTAATGGTGATTATTTCATTTTTAATTGGAGAGGAAATGGATGCGGACAGCTATCCGTTATTCATTTGTTTAGTATTGGCGATGAGCCTGATTATTTTTGATGGCGTGTATAAACAGCGCGCAAAGGGAACAAACCATGTCGTTTAAAGAAATTAGTCCAGAACAAGCTTGGGAAATGGTGCAAAATGGCGCCATGCTTGCTGATATTCGGGATCCACAACGTTTCACCTATTCCCATGCGAAAGGGGCGTTTCATTTAACTAACCAAAGCTTTTTACAATTTGAAGAATTGGTGGATTTCGACTCCCCGATTATCGTGAGTTGTTATCATGGCGTGAGTAGCCGAAATGTGGCGACTTTCCTCGTTGAGCAAGGCTATGAAAATGTGTTTAGCGTCATTGGTGGATTTGATGGTTGGGTAAAAGCTGGTTTGCCGATAGAAACGGCTTATTAATTCTGTGAGGTTGTATAAATGATTAATGATGAAAAGTTAAAGCAAAAACGTTTAGAAGTTTTAAAATATGTCCAAAATGTAAATAATACCGATGAGAAAGCTAGCAAAATTAATTTATGTTTTGTTTTATTAAATACATTAATTTATTTAGGGAGTGAAAAAGAAAATATATTACCTTTTGCCTTTAGAAAATATAGTTATGCATTAGAACAGTATATAAATTCTAGTAATATAGCGGACGATGCATCTTACTTAATATGTGCTTCATTTCTAAAAGAATATTACTTTTATATAAAATATATTAAAGATGACAATAAAGATAAACCTGAAATTTTTGATGCTTATAATACATGGGAGATTTTTTTGAGAAATGAATTTCAGATAAAAGGTCAAGGGATTTTTGATTTTAATTACTATAAAAACTTGAAGAATGATAGGTTTTTAGATTATTTTTATTTATCATTGTCTATTCAAGAAAGAAAGTTTAAATCAAAACTTGAACAACTTGAAAATGCTAAAGTAAATGGCTTAAGGGAAATTAACGAACGAAAAGGTACGTTAGATTCTGAACTTCAGAATTTTGACAAAAATATAATTAAAAATAGGAATGAAACTAATGAATTAGCATCATTGCTAGAAAAGCAAAAAACAGCTTTTAATTTTGTTGGCTTATCAAAAGGATTTGAAAAAATATTAAAGAAAAAAACTTGTGCAAAATGGACTTCTTTTGTTCTTTTATTTTTAATTACCTTATCTATGTTTACGATTTTGGGGTATTATCATAATTCTTTACCTGACGAGCCTACAGAAATCTTTGACTTCTGGAAGTTTTTAATGCCTTATCTTGGTCTTGAATTTATTTTACTTTATTTATTTAGGGTGGTTCTTAAACACTATAATTCAATTCAAACACAAATTATGCAAATAGAACTCAGACAGTCTCTATGTCAATTTATTCAAAGTTATGCTGATTATGCAAAAGAGATTAAAGAAAAAGATGGAACATCTTTAGATAAATTCGAAAACCTAATTTTTAGTAGCATCGTTTCAACATCAGAACAAGTACCAAGTACTTTTGATGGGTTAGAACATATAACTAATTTGATTAAAAGTGCAAAATCATAATAAGTGAATAATAGTTATACCATTTAAAATTTTTTAGTTTAAATATTTATGATTGTTTTTAGTAATGCCTTTCTGAAACACGGGCAAACCGAATTACTCGAGAAATGCCACGGCGACCATCAATCCGAAACAAAAAGTGCGGTGAAATTTACCGCACTTTTTATTTTTGTCTTGCTATTGCTTATCCACAATCGCTTTCAACATCGTGTAAGATTGGGCTTGTTTTTGTTCATCAAAAATATAGCTCACCGCCATAATTTCATCAAAATGTACCCGTTCACGCAGTTGCTTGAGTTGAAATTGCACACTTTCAGGACTACCAATAAGCGAACAAGCGGTCATTTGTTCCACTACAGCACGCTCTTGGTTGTAAATCGGGATCTCCTCGAAATCGACTGGACCAAAGTGCGGTTTCTTTTGGGCATGCATTTGGGCTTTCCAAACATCTTCCTCTGATGCCAAAGGCGGTTGTAAATTTTGTTGTGCGTTAGTGACCACATTTAAGAAAAATAGTGTTTGTGTTGTCACCAGTTGTTTTGCTTCTTTATCGGTTTCAGCAACAATCGCGTTCACACCTAAGATGACATAAGGTTCAGCAAGATAGGTAGAAGGTTTGAAGTTTTTGCGGTAAATCTCCACTGCCATTTCCATCATGCGTGGCGCAAAGTGTGAAGCAAAGGCATAAGGCAAGCCAAGCTCTGCTGCAAGATAGGCACTTTCGGTGCTGGATCCTAAAATATAAAACGGTATATTCAAGCCTGCGGAAGGATAAGCGGAAACAGGGTTGCAATCTTTAAAGTAACCACGAAGTTCCGCAATTTCCGCAGGGAAATCCAGACTGTTTCGTCCACGACGAAGTGCTGCAGCCGTTTGCATATCAGTTCCTGGCGCACGCCCTAAGCCGAGTTCAACTCGGTTTGGATAAAGCGTCTCCAGTGTGCCATATTGCTCAGCTACTACATACGGCGAATGATTCGGTAACATTACGCCACCAGACCCCACGCGCAAAGTTTTCGTATTGGCTAACGTATGCTGAATTAAAAGTGCGGTCGCTGAACTCACCAAATTTTTCATATTATGATGCTCAGCAATCCAATAGCGTTCAATGCCAATGTTCTCAGCGTGTTTTGCAAGACTTACCATAGACTCAACCGCTTGCAAATAAGTTTGTCCTTCTCGAACAGGGGCGAGATTAAGAATAGAGAGCTTCATTTTATTTCCTCATGATTGATTTGTTGAGCGTCATTATACGTGTTTTTTCAGGCAGAAATATCGATAAAATTGGAATAGACTGTTCCGAGAAAAGGAAAAATATTGCAAAATAGGCACAAATTCAGATGTATTCGAAAAAATGATTGTATTTAATAATATTTCCCTAAAGCGCGGGCAAACCGCATTGCTCGAAAATGCCACGGCAACCATCAATCCGAAACCAAAAGTCGGCTTGGTGGGGAAGAATGGTTGCGGTAAGTCGTCTCTTTTTGCCCTATTAAAAAAAGAATTAACGCCAGAGGGCGGCGAAGTCACTTATCCATCCAACTGGCGGCTTTCCTCATTGAGCAAGGCTATGAATATGTGTTTAGCGTCATTGGCAGATTTGATGCTTGGGTAAAAGCTGGTTTGCCGATAGAAACGGCTTATTAATATTTTTTCTCTTAAGTAAAGAAAGAGTTTGCTGAAATAAAATCAATCTTATAAACAAAAAGTGTGGTGAAGTCGATCTGACCCCAAAAAGTTAGATCAAAACTGATAGAAATTTTTACCACACTTCTCAATTAGTTTTCTTGTTTTTTCACTTCATCCCACAACAAATCTAATTCAATCAGTGGCATATCATTAACTTGCTTACCTTGTTGTTGAACCGCTTGTTCTACTGCTCGAAAACGACGTTCAAATTTTAAATTCGCTTTCCGTAATGCATCTTCAGGATCACATTTTAAGTGGCGAGCAAGATTGACGGTTGCGAACAATAAATCGCCGATTTCCTCCTCCACTTTATTTTGTTCAATCGAAGTGCGGTTAATTTCAGCTTGAACTTCTTCTAATTCTTCCCGCACTTTGTCAAATACGGGTGAAATTTCTTCCCAATCAAACCCTACTTTTGAACAACGTTTTTGTAATTTTGCTGCTCGCATAAGAGAAGGCAAGGCACGAGGTACATTATCTAAAATAGAGGTTTCTGCACTTTTACCTTGTTTTTCTTTGGCTTTCATTTCGTTCCAACGGGAAAGGGCTTCTGTTTCGTCCCCCGCTTTTGCATCGCCAAACACGTGAGGATGACGGCGCACAATTTTTTCAGCGACATCTTGCAATACATCGTCAAAAGTAAAGTATTTATCTTCTGTAGCAAGCTGGCTGAAGAAAACGACTTGTAACAATAAATCCCCTAATTCTTCGCGTAAATTTGGTATGTCTTTTTTCTCAATCGCTTCAATTACTTCGTAAGTTTCTTCCGTTAAGCAAGGAATCATAGATTCATAATTTTGTTTTAAATCCCAAGGGCATCCGCCATTTGGATTACGAAGTTGGGCAATGAGTTGGATAAAATCTTGAATGGAGTAGCGCATAATTTTATTTCCTTTGATGGAATGTTTTGGATAGTATAACGAACAAGAAAAATGGTGCAAATACCGTCGCTTTTTAGGCGCATTTTCTTTATACTTTGCGCATTGAAATACTATTGATAAAGCTGTGAAAAATGGAAAAAATTATTATCGACCACGATCGTTTTCTTCGCACGATTTCGCGTATTTCTCACGAAATTATTGAAAAACATCAAACGTTAGATGATCTCGTGATTGTTGGGATTAAACGTCGTGGCGCGGAAATTGCCGAATTATTACAACGTCGAGTTGAAGAGTTAAGTGGTATAAATTTACCTTCAATGGAACTGGATATCACCTTTTATCGCGATGATTTAACCTTGGTTGATCAGGAAGATAAAATGCCAGTTTATAGTGGTTCATCACAATATTTGAATATTCAAGATAAAACCGTCATTTTGGTTGATGATGTGTTGTTTACTGGTCGAACCATTCGAGCGGCAATGGATGCACTCACCGATTTTGGACGAGCGGCAAAAATTGAATTAGTTATTTTTGTTGATCGTGGCCATCGTGAATTACCAATTCGCGCTGATTACGTAGGTAAAAATGTGCCAACAAGCCGTGATGAACTTGTACAAGTTCGCACTGAAAAACAAGATGGCTGTTACGAAGTTGCTATCTTAGGGAAATAAATCTTATCTATTGTGAACCTTCAATAGAATTGTTACTCTAACGAACGTTATAGACTCTTTTTTGATGAGATGAAAATGAAAAAATTTATTCTAAAATCTTTTTTATGGGCTACTTTAGGTTGTGTTGCTTTTACTTCTATGGCTCAAGCAGGTGAACGCGTTGTCGCAACAGTAGATGGTATTCCTATTTTAGAAAGCCAAGTTCGTGCAAATATGGGTAAAAAAGGCGATCGCCAAAGTGCACTTGATAAAATTATTGATGATCTTTTAGTACAAAAAGCGATTCAAGAATCTGGTGTGAAAATTGATCCGCGCGAAATCGATCGTGTTGTGGAAGATACTGCGGCAAGAAATGGTTTAACTTATGGTCAATTTTTGGATGCGTTAGATTATCAAGGCATTTCATTAAATACATTTCGTCAACAAATTGCCAATCAAATGATGATGGGTGCGGTGCGTAATAAGGCGATCAATGAAAGTGTTGCAGTGACACGTGAAGAAGTGGTTGCGCTAGGCCAAAAAATGTTGGATGAGGCAAAATCACAAGGTACAGCGCAAAAAGTAACGGGTAAAGAATACGAAGTACGCCATATTTTGTTAAAACTTAACCCGATGTTAAATGATGCACAAGCCAAAGCAGAGTTAACAAGAATTCGCTCTGATATTATTGCGGGTAAAATGACTTTTGCAGAGGCGGCTTTAAAATATTCTAAAGACTATTTATCTGGGGCAAATGGCGGTAGTTTAGGTTATGCGTTCCCAGAAAGTTACGCACCGCAATTTGCACAGACCATTGCACAAAGTAAACAAGGTGTAATTTCTGTGCCATTTAAAACCGAGTTCGGTTGGCATATTTTGGAAGTAACAGGCACTCGCGATGGTGACCGTACGGCGGATGCTTATACGCAAAAAGCCTATGAACATTTGGTGAACAGTCAGTTACAAGACGCAAATAAAGATTGGGTAAAAGCATTACGTAAAACTGCGGATATTCAATATTTTAATAAATGATTTAATGTTTAAAAGAAAGGGGCTTAATTGCCCCTTTTGTTGTTTTTTATTTTCTCTTTCTTATTTCTTATGAAGAAATTTTTAATTGCGATTTTACTTTTAATTTTGATTTTAGCGGGCGCGTCCAGTTTTGGTTATTACAAAATTACTGAATTTGTAAAAACTCCGGTAAATGTGCAGGCAGATCAACTTTTAATGATTGAACGTGGCACAACAGGTTCAAAATTAGCCGCACTTTTTGAGCAAGAAAAGTTAATTGATGATGGGAAATTATTACCTTATTTGCTGAAGTTGAAACCAGAGCTAAATAAAATAAAAGCAGGGACTTATTCTCTTGAGAATGTTAAAACTGTGAAAGATTTACTGGATTTGCTTAATTCAGGTAAGGAAGTGCAGTTTAATGTAAAATGGATTGAAGGAAAAACCTTCAAGGATTGGCGAAAAGATCTCGAAAATGCACCGCACTTGGTGCAAACCTTGAAAGATAAGAGTAACGAGGAAATTTTCACATTACTTGATTTGCCAGATGTTGGTATAAATCTTGAACTAAAAAATGTGGAAGGTTGGCTTTATCCTGATACTTATAATTATACGCCTAAATCGACAGACTTGGAGCTACTGAAGCGAGCGGCTGAGCGAATGAAAAAGGCGTTAAATAAGGCTTGGAACGAGCGTGACGAGGATTTACCTTTAGCGAATCCTTATGAAATGTTGATTCTTGCTTCTATCGTAGAAAAAGAAACGGGCGTGGCTACGGAGCGAGCAAAAGTGGCATCTGTATTTCTCAACCGCTTAAAAGCAAAAATGAAATTACAAACGGATCCAACGGTAATTTATGGTATGGGTGAGAATTACAGCGGTAATATTCGTAAAAAAGATTTAGAAACCCCAACGCCTTATAATACTTATGTGATTGATGGATTGCCACCAACGCCAATTGCTATGCCAAGCGAAAGTTCGTTACAGGCTGTTGCGCATCCAGAAAAAACAGATTTTTATTATTTTGTAGCAGATGGTTCTGGTGGGCATAAATTTACCCGAAATTTGAATGAACATAATAAAGCGGTACAAGAATATTTACGTTGGTATCGCAGCCAGAAAAATGCCAAATAAAAGTGCGGAAGAAAATATGAAAGGAAAATTTATTGTCATTGAAGGCTTGGAAGGCGCGGGGAAAAGTTCCGCTCATCAGTCTGTTGTACAAGTCTTGTATGAACTTGGTATTCAAGATGCCGTGTTTACACGCGAACCTGGTGGAACGCCACTGGCTGAGAAATTACGCGATCTCATCAAACATGAAACCGAAGAACCCGTGACAGATAAAGCAGAGTTATTAATGCTTTATGCGGCTCGTATTCAGTTGGTGGAAAATGTGATTAAACCTGCCTTAATGCAAGGGAAATGGGTGGTGGGCGATCGTCACGATATGTCATCTCAGGCATATCAAGGGGGTGGACGTCAATTAGATCCGCATTTTATGCTCACCTTGAAAGAAACCATATTAGGCAATTTTGAGCCAGATCTCACGATTTATTTGGATATAGATCCGTGCGTTGGTTTAGCGCGAGCTCGTGGACGTGGCGAGTTAGACCGTATTGAGCAAATGGATTTAGATTTTTTTCACCGTACTCGAGCACGCTATTTAGCGTTAGTAAAAGATAATCCAAAAGCAGTCGTAATTAATGCAGAGCAGAGTATTGAACTTGTTCAAGCTGATATCGAAAGCGCGGTAAAAAATTGGTGGAAATCAAACGAAAAATGACCGCTCTTTACCCTTGGCTAATGCCAATTTATCATCAAATTGCTCAAACCTTTGACGAAGGTTTGGGGCATCATGCTGTGCTGATTAAAGCTGATTCTGGTTTAGGTGTAGAAAGTTTATTTAATGCACTTGCACAGAAAATAATGTGTGTGGCTCAAGGCGATAAACCTTGTGGCCAATGCCATTCTTGTCATTTAATGCAAGTCCATAGTCATCCAGATTATCATGAATTAAGCCCTATTGACGGCAAGGATATTGGCGTCGATCAAGTACGCGACATTAATGAAATTGTTGCGCAGCACGCACAACAAAACGGCAATAAAGTGGTGTATGTGCAAGGAGCGGAATGTTTAACGGAAGCAGCTGCCAATGCGTTATTGAAAACATTGGAAGAGCCTCGTCCAAATACTTATTTTTTACTTCAAACAGATAGTTCGTCAAGTTTGTTGGCAACCATTTACAGTCGATGTCAAGTGTGGAATCTGTCTGTGCCTAATGAACAAATGGCTCTTGATTGGTTGAAATCAGAAAGTGCGGCTGAAAATCAGGAAATTTTGACCGCACTTGCGATGAATCTTGGGCGTCCGCTTTTTGCCTTAGAAACTTTACAACAAGGGCTGATTGAACAGCGCAAAAACTTCTTACGTCAATTTTGGGTGTTCTATCGCCGACGTTCGCCATTGGAATTGCTTCCGTTGTTTGATAAAGAACGTTATGTTCAGCAAGTTGATTGGATTTTGGCTTTTCTTTCCGATTGTTTAAAACATAAACTTGAAATTGATAGTCATCGACAAGTGGCTGATCTTGGGCGTGGTATCGAACAATTCAGCGATGAGCAAACCGCTCTTGGTTTATTACAAGCCATTAAAATTATGCAAAAAGTGCGGTCAGATTTACTTACAATTAATGGTGTGAATGTTGAATTAATGCTATTAGATGGCTTGACGCGATTAGTTACAGAAGTATTTGAAACGCAATAAATTAAAGATATATCGTCTATGGCGTTCAAGCCTTAGGCATAAGGAAAAATAATTATGTTCATTGTTGACTCCCACTGCCATTTAGATGCTTTGGATTATGAAAATTTACATAAAAATATCGCGGATGTGGTGGAAAAAGCGCGAGCGCGTGATGTGAAACATTTGCTCGCGATTGGTGTAACCTTAAGCCGTTTTGAGCAGGCTTATGACTCTTTACGTGAATTTAATAATGTCTCACTTGCTTGTGGTGTTCATCCCCTTGATTTTGAAGAGGAACCTTATGACGCAGAACGCTTATTACGTTTAGCGCAAGATCCAAAAGTGATTGCGATTGGCGAAATTGGCTTAGATTATTATTACAGCGCGGACAATAAAGCGGAACAACAAGCGGTGTTTGGTAGCCAAATCGATATTGCAAATCAGTTAGATAAGCCTGTAATCATTCATACACGTTCTGCGGGCGATGACACCATTGCAATGTTACGCCAACACCATGCTGAAAAATGCGGTGGCGTTATTCATTGTTTTACGGAAACCATGGAATTTGCGAAAAAAGCGTTGGATTTAGGTTTTTACATTTCTTGTTCTGGCATTGTAACCTTTAAAAATGCCGAAGCGATTCGTGAGGTTATTCGTTATGTGCCAACGGATCGCTTATTGGTGGAAACAGATTCGCCTTATCTTGCGCCAGTGCCTTATCGAGGAAAAGAAAACCAACCGGCTTATACGAGAGAAGTATGTGAATATGTAGCAACCTTAAAGGGTGTTTCGGCTGAGGCGTTTGCTAGAATCACCACGCAAAATTTCGAGCGTTTATTTAAAATTCGTGTAGAATAAATGCACAGTTCTGACAAGGGAAAAGTATGCGAAAGTTTTTTAAATATTTCTTATTTATTGTTGTTTTTTTATTCCACGGTTTTATGTTTTCTGTGGTCAATTATGTATTTCCTCATTACGATGTGACGCGTGTTACTGGCGTAGAAGTTAAACGTGTTGATAAAGATGGCCCAATCACAAAATCGAATCCAGCTGATGGCCCAACACGTGATGTGTATTACATCAATACGCAAAATGATGATGGCAAAATTATGGTGTATCGCAATGAAGATACACGTTGGGGTTTCCCGTTCTACTTCAAATTTGGATCAGCCAATTTACAGGCTGAAGCGCAGGCTTTGGGTAATGACAACAAACTTGTGCAAATTAAATACTATGGTTGGCGTATTACGATGATGGATGAATATCGTAATGCAACCTCAATTAAAGAAATTACGGCTGATGACACGCCAAGTCATCCAATCGTTTCTTGGATTTTTTATGCATTCCTGTTAGCTACTTTATTCTTGTCTATTCAATTTGTTCGCGGCTGGTTTGACAGCGAAGAGTAATATCCTGAACGGCCGCAAAGTGCGGTCGTTTTCTTTCATATTTTTGAGTAATGATTATGGAATTATTTCATACTATTTTGGCGATTATTGCCTTAATTCTAATTAGTGCGGTTGTTTCTTCTGCAGAAATTTCACTGGCGGGTTCGCGTAAATTGAAACTACAAACCCTTGCGAATGAAGGGGATGTACGCGCGCTTCAAGTGCTTAAATTACAAGAGCACCCAGGTCGTTTTATTACCGTGGTTCAAATCGGTTTGAATATGGTGGCTATTCTTGGCGGGGGAATTGGTGAAAGTGCACTAAGCCCTTATATCGCGGAAATTTTAAGCCGTTCTTTTGTGGGCGATTGGATTGAGCCAACCTCTTCTACAATCGCGTTTGTATTGGTTACTTGTTTCTTTATCTTATTTGCTGATCTTATTCCAAAACGTATTGCCATTACTTATCCTGAAATGGTGGCATTGCGCGTTGTCGGAATTATGAATTTCAGTATGTTTGTCTTTAAGCCGCTTGTATGGTTTTTTGATACGATAGCTAATGTATTTTTCCGCTTATTTCGTATTTCCACTGTGCGTGAAGATGGCATGACATCTGAAGATATTTTCGCCGTAGTAGAAGCGGGTGCAGAGGCTGGAGTATTAAAAACTCAAGAGCATTATCTCATCGAAAATATTTTCGATATGCAATCGCGTACAGTGACCTCCACTATGACAACGCGTGAAAATATCGTGTATTTAGACCGCACTTTTTCTCGCCAAGAAGTCATGGATACGCTTTCTCGTGATTCTCATTCTAAAATCGTGATTTGTGACAATAGCCTAGACAAAATCTTAGGTTATGTAGAATCCCATACGTTGCTCACCATGTATTTGCAGAATGAAAATGTGGTGCTCACAGATCCTAAACTACTCCGTAAAGCATTATTTGTGCCTGATACGCTTTCTCTTTACGAAGTATTGGAATTGTTTAAATCTACTGGCGAAGATTTTGCGATTATTGTAAATGAATACGCCCTTGTCGTTGGTATTGTTACGCTAAATGATGTGATGAGTATTGTTATGGGGGAATTGGTTTCTAACGAAGAAGAATATATTGTGAGTCGTGATGAAAATTCGTGGCTTATTGATGGCGCAACGCCATTAGAAGATGTGACACGAGTGTTAGATATTGAATCTTTCCCAGATGAAGAAAATTACGAAACCATCAGTGGCTTTATGATGTATATGTTACGTAAAATCCCGAAAAAAACCGATTCTGTGGTTTACGGAAAATACAAGTTTGAAGTGATTGATACAGAAAATTTTAAAATCGATCAGATTTTGGTGTCTTTAGTAAAAGAGGCGGAATAATTACCGCCCTTTCTTTAATCCCCTTCAGCCAGTATAATGGCGGCGTTTTATTAACTTTAATCAGGTATGACTATGTTTAAAAAAATCTCTGTTTTATTTTTTACGTTAATGTTGGCAGGTTGTTCTTCTTGGTCATCGGTTACCAACTATATTCCATTTATGGGGAACGATAAAAAAGTGATTGATTTAGATAAAGATAAAATCGATCAAAAATCTTATGCGGCTGCTTATGAAGCGACTGTGGCGACATATAAAGGTCGCGTGAATGAAAATTTCTTTGTAGATAATTTTGCAAGTGGTGCCAATGATTGGTATTTAGGCCGTATTTTAGTTCCTGTGAAACAAATTCAGGATAAACTTTATACTGGCGGCCATGATTCTGATGTATATGCTTATTATAGCGGAGTGTTACATGCGGAAGCATTGCAAGCTAATATTAAACGTTTGAACGCAAATTGTTGGGAAAAAGTGGATTCGCAAAGCATGACTCAAGGTATTTATGATGCGATGCGTGATTTGCAAAAAGGCAAAGAGCGCGGTGAAAATGATGAATATATTGCGCAAGGTAGTGAAGCACTGCTGAAAGCCTGCACATCTAAATAATTGTTTTTCAACAAGCTGCTGGTCGATTTATTTCACCAGCAGCTTTATTTTTAAATTATTAAGGAGCAAGAATGTTAGAACTTTCGGAAAGCAACATTCATTTAAATGCTAACGCAGCTGATAAACAACAAGCGATTGAAATGGCAGCGTCCGCATTAGTTCAAGCAGACAATGTTGAAAATGGTTACTTACAAGGAATGCTAGCCCGCGAGTTGCAAACCTCAACCTTTTTAGGCAATGGCATCGCTATTCCTCATGGCACCTTGGATACTCGTTCGATGGTAAAGAAAACGGGTGTACAAGTGTTTCAATTTCCTCAAGGCATAGAATGGGGCGAAGGAAATATTGCTTATGTCGTGATTGGTATTGCGGCGCGATCTGATGAGCATTTGTCCTTATTACGTCAACTTACTCACGTTTTGAGTGATGAAGATACCGCAGCGAAGTTAGCAAAAATAACCGATGTTGCTGAATTTCGTGCGATTTTAATGGGTGAAACTATCGAACCGTTTGAAATTCCTGCTGCTAATATCAGTTTAGATGTAGATACACAAAGTTTATTAACTTTAGTCGCGATTAATGCAGGGCAATTGCAGGTGCAAAGTGCGGTGGAAAATCGTTTTATTTCTGAAGTGATTAACAATGCGGCATTACCGCTTGGCAAAGGGTTATGGGTAACGGATTCTGTTCTAGGTAATGTGAAAAATGCCTTGGCATTTAGTCGTGCCAAAACGATTTTTAGTCACAATGGAAAAGCTGTAAAAGGCGTGATAACCGTTTCAGCTATCAGTGATCAAATTAATCCAACTTTGGCGCGTTTATTAGATGACGATGTTCAAACAACCTTGCTCAATGGTAATTCAACAGAAATTTTGACCGCACTTTTGGGTTCATCGAGTGATGTTGAAACTCAATCTGTAGAGGGGGCCGTTGTAGGAACCTTTACGATTCGTAATGAACACGATTTACATGCGCGTCCAAGTGCAAATTTGGTTAATGAAGTGAAAAAATTCACTTCGAAAATTACCGTGCAAAATCTTACTCGTGAAAGTGAAGTTGTCAGCGCAAAAAGCTTGATGAAGATAGTTGCGCTTGGTGTAACACAAGGGCATCGTTTACGTTTTGTGGCAGAAGGGGAAGATGCAAAACAAGCTATTGAAGCATTGGGCAAAGCGATTGCTGATGGTTTGGGCGAGAATGTTTCTGCGGTGCCACCATCCGAACCAGATACCATTGAGATTATGGGGAAACAAATTCACGCACCAGCGGTAAGCGAAGATCATAACTTGCCAGCAAATGCTATTGAGGCAGTGTTTGTGGTTAAGAACGAACACGGTTTGCACGCTCGCCCAAGTGCAGTGTTGGTAAACGAAGTGAAAAAATATAATGCCTCTGTGGCGGTTCAGAATCTTGATCGTAATTCTCAATTAGTGAGCGCGAAAAGCTTGATGAAAATTGTGGCATTAGGTGTAGTGAAAGGGACTCGTTTACGTTTTGTTGCGACGGGCGATGAAGCGCAACAGGCTATTGACGGAATCAGTGCGGTGATCGAATCAGGTTTAGGGGAATAGTATGGCAAGCGTCGTAACAATTACCTTAAATGCGGCCTATGATTTAGTCGGGCGTTTAAATCGTCTCCAACTTGGTGAAGTAAATACCGTAGAAACCCTTGGTTTATTTCCTGCTGGGAAAGGCATTAATGTCGCAAAAGTACTAAAAGATTTAGGCGTTGATGTTGCAGTAGGTGGTTTCTTGGGCAAGGATAATTCAGCTGATTTCGAGCAAATGTTTAATAAGCACGGTTTGGAAGATAAATTCCACCGTGTTGATGGCAAAACGCGTATCAATGTAAAAATTACCGAGACTGAAGCGGATGCTACAGATTTAAATTTCTTGGGATATCAAATAAGCCTACAAGTTTGGCAACAATTTGTGATGGATTCTTTGGCTTATTGTTTAAATTATGACATTGTCGCAGTGTGTGGCAGTTTACCTCGAGGTGTATCTCCTGAATTGTTTGCTGATTGGTTGAATCAGCTTCATCAAGCTGGCGTAAAAGTTGTGCTTGATAGTAGCAATGCTGCGCTCACCGCTGGATTAAAAGCGAAACCTTGGCTAGTAAAACCCAATCATCGAGAACTTGAGGCTTGGGTTGGTCATTCATTAAATAGTCTTGAAGAAATTATTGCGGCAGCATGGAAACTCAAAGCGGAAGGCATTGAAAACGTGATTATTTCAATGGGCGAAAAAGGTTCTTTATGGATTAATAATGAAGGCGTGCTCAAAGCCGAACCACCAAAATGTGAAAATGTAGTGAGTACTGTTGGAGCAGGGGATTCCATGGTAGCAGGCTTAATTTATGGTTTTGAAAAAGGTTTATCGAAAGCTGAAACCTTAGCTTTTGCTACGGCTGTGTCCGCTTTTGCTGTGTCGCAAAGTAATGTTGGTGTGAATGATTTGAGTTTACTTGACTCCATTTTAGAAAAAGTACAAATAACGATGATTGAAGGATAGTATGAAGTTATTTTTAACCCAATCAGCTAATGTAGGCGATGCGAAAGCCTATTTATTACATGAAGTTTTTCGAGCAGCTGCACAAAAAGCGAATGTCTCTATTGTAGAAACACCAGCTGAAGCAGAGCTTGTTCTCGTATTTGGTTCTGTCTTACCAAATAACCCCGCTTTAGTTGGTAAAAAAGTCTTTATTATCGGCGAAGCTATCGCTATGATTTCACCTGAAGTCACGCTGGCAAATGCCTTAGCCAATGGAGCAGATTATGTTGCACCGAAAAGTGCGGTGAGTTTTACAGATGTTTCTGGTGTAAAAAATATTGTTGCGGTAACAGCTTGTCCAACTGGCGTTGCGCATACGTTTATGTCAGCCGAAGCGATTGAAGCCTATGCGAAAAAGCAAGGTTGGAATGTCAAAGTTGAAACCCGTGGTCAAGTTGGGGCTGGCAATGAAATTACTGCAGAAGAAGTCTCGGCGGCTGATTTGGTATTTGTTGCAGCAGATATTGATGTGCCTTTAGATAAATTTAAAGGTAAGCCAATATATCGCACTTCAACAGGCTTAGCCTTGAAGAAAACCGAGCAAGAATTTGATAAAGCATTTAAAGAAGCCAAAATTTTTGATGGTGGAAATAATGCGGGAGCGAAAGAAGAAAGCCGTGAGAAAAAAGGTGTGTACAAACACTTAATGACTGGCGTTTCTCATATGTTACCGTTAGTGGTTGCGGGGGGATTGTTGATCGCGATTTCCTTTATGTTCAGTTTTAATGTAATTGAAAATACTGGGATTTTGCAAGATCTTCCAAATATGTTGATGAATATCGGTAGTGGTGTGGCGTTCAAGTTAATGATTGCCGTGTTTGCTGGTTACGTTGCATTTTCTATCGCTGATCGTCCAGGGCTTGCTGTTGGTTTGATTGCAGGGATGCTGGCAAGTGAAGCGGGCGCAGGGATTCTTGGCGGTATTATTGCAGGTTTCTTAGCAGGCTATGTGGTGAAAGGGCTGAATGTGATTATTCGATTGCCAGCAAGCCTGACTTCATTAAAACCGATTTTAATTTTACCGCTCTTGGGTTCGATGATTGTTGGCTTGACGATGATTTATCTCATCAATCCACCCGTGGCTGAAATTATGAAAGAGCTAAGTAATTGGCTTACTTCAATGGGCGAAGTGAATGCGATTGTGTTGGGCGCAATTATCGGCGCAATGATGTGTATTGATATGGGCGGACCGGTAAATAAAGCAGCGTACACTTTTTCGGTTGGATTGATTGCATCCCAAGTTTATACGCCAATGGCTGCGGCAATGGCCGCGGGTATGGTTCCTCCAATTGGTATGACAGTTGCGACTTGGATTGCTCGCAATAAATTCACAGTTAGCCAACGCGATGCGGGAAAAGCGTCATTTGTCCTTGGTTTATGCTTTATTTCTGAAGGTGCATTACCATTTGTGGCAGCAGATCCAATTCGTGTCATTATTAGCTCTGTGATTGGTGGTGCGGTGGCTGGTGCGATTTCAATGGGATTAAATATTACATTACAAGCTCCACACGGCGGATTATTTGTAATTCCATTTGTATCTGAGCCATTGAAATATCTTGGTGCAATTGCGATTGGTGCTTTATCAACAGGCGTAGTTTACGCCGTCATTAAATCGAAAAACAATGCGGAATAATACCGCACTTTGAATGTAAAAAAGCCGATTCATTTGAATCGGCTTTTATTTTGGAATAGATTTATTTTTCACGATCGTCGATCGTTTGTAGCAAATAATTTCCCTCTGCATCAGCAAGACTGCGGAAACCTACATTCGTGATTTTGTAGGGATACTTTGTTCGATAAGTAAAGTTTTCGTGATGATGTCCGTGGAATACTTGCTTAACCCCCATCTTCATTGCCAAATCATTGATTACTTGGAAACCCATCGGATGTGGTTTAGGTGCTTCATGACAAATCAATACATCCGCTTGTTGATTTTCTAAGATTTCAATATCGGATGGAAAAATTGACGTGCGATGACGCAAAGGCACACCGCCTCGCCAGATTTTCTCCTGTGGGCTATATTGACAATAATGAATAGGATCAAAAAACATGGGGCGATTGGGCGGCATCCAAATTTGCCCGCGGAACACACCGCCTAACCCAGCAATGCGAGTACCTTGAATATCAACTACGCGATTGTGTAAATTTCGTGATTGCCATTCAGAGCCCCAAATCGCATCAAAAGCACTAATTGTTTTGCTATCATGATTTCCATGAATAAACCAAATATCACAATGTTGTGCGAGTTTATCCAACTCATCTGTTGTGATGAGCTGTAAATCGCCTAAAATTATGAGTGCGACATTTTCCTGTTCTCTCACAAAAGGGTAAATATGATCGTAGCTTCCGTGTGGATCACCGGCAAATAAGATCATTGATGTTTTCCTTTTATAACAAATGGACTATTTTGCAATTCACTGATTTCTTCTTCATTTAACACTTTCTCAATGACTGCTTTAACTTGGTTATAACGGTCAAGATAACTTGGCGATTCAATCTCTATATAAGGAACTTTATATTTATCTAACAGTTTTTTGAGTAGTTGTTGAAATTGTTGGCGTTGTTTTTGTGAGCCTAAGCTGCGTAAGCCATCATCCACCCATTCAGTATTATTTTTCAGCAAAATAGTGACATCGAAGGGATATTCTTTAATCATTGAGTCTAAAAATGGGTGAGCTTTTCCTTCATATTGAATGCAGAAAGCTTGCGTGGTGATGAAATCCGTATCAATAAATGCAATTTTATGTGCATGGCGCACGGCATAATCAATATATCGTTGATGACCAAGAGCCATTTGCGGATAATCAGAATATTGCATAGCTTGCTCATTACCACCGAGTTTTTCAAATACAAATTCACGTCCGTATTCCCATGCAGAGGTGGTATTAAATACGGCGGCTAACTTATTAACGAGCACGCTTTTACCGCTACTTTCTCCACCTAAAATTGCCACCGTTTTGGCAAAGAAAGGACGAACTTCTTTCGGAATAAATTTCCAATATTGGAATGGTGTCGTACGAATTTTAGTTGCGGACACATTAAAGAAAGTGCGGTCAGGATCGACTAACGAAACTTCTAAACCTAAGTATTTCTCGTAAGGCGCTTTATCTTGAGGTTCGCTACTAAATACGATTGAAGGTTCAAAATGCTTTTCATTAAATAACGTTTTAACTGCTTCACTCCAAGATTGCCAGCCATTTGGATAACTTGGAATACCGTCTTCAACCAAATGATGAATAAAAATCTGATTTTTTTGATATTTGAAAATTTGCTGCATCCAACGCAAACGATCCTGCACGGTTGGCATACGTTTCATTTTACTATCGTAAAATAATTTCAAATCGCGCTCCGTATCACTACACACGATAACGTGCAGTTCATCTACTTTACTGAACGCTTCATAAATCATATTTATATGACCTGTGTGTACGGGATAAAATTTCCCGAAAATGACACCGACTTTTTTCTCTTTTGCTTTTGACATAATCCGTTCTTGATAGCGTAAGAATTGAGTGCGTTTATTGTAGGCTAAATGAAAATATTTTTCACGTTCTGATTTAGTGCCTAGGTATTTTGCGCTATACTTAGTGCGCATTCTCAGGGCAGGGTGAAATTCCCTACCGGTGGTAAAGCCCACGAGCGTTTAAAAGTGCGGTCAATTTTTGGCAAATTTTCCCTGCTAAATTGTCCTGTTCTTCACTTTTAAAGTCAGCAGATTTGGTGAAATTCCAAAGCCGACAGTAAAGTCTGGATGAAAGAGAATAAAAGGAGTTGGCTTCCCAAATCGTTCATTTTATTTGCATTTCTCAGCCCTGATTCTGGTATTTAATTGAAATCTCAAATTAGGAAATTACTATGAATCAGTCAATTTTATCCCCATTCGGCAATACCGCTGAAGAACGCGTACTTAACGCAATTAATGCTTTCAAAGATGGAAATGGTGTATTAGTTTTAGATGATGAAGATCGTGAAAATGAAGGTGATTTAATTTTCCCGGCAGAAACAATCACACCAGAACAAATGGCAAAATTAATTCGTTATGGAAGTGGTATAGTTTGTTTATGCATTACCGATGGACGTTGCCAACAACTCGATTTGCCACCAATGGTAGAACACAATAATAGCGTAAACAAAACGGCTTTTACGGTTACGATTGAGGCTGCAAAAGGTGTTTCTACAGGCGTATCTGCCGCAGACCGAGTAACCACTATTCAAACGGCGATTGCGGATAATGCTGTTCCGACAGATTTACATCGTCCGGGCCATGTATTTCCACTTCGTGCAGCAAATGGCGGTGTCCTTACCCGTCGCGGACATACTGAAGCTTCCGTTGATTTAGCACGTCTGGCAGGATTTAAAGAAGCAGGCGTTATTTGTGAAATCACGAATGACGACGGCACAATGGCTCGCGCCCCTGAGATTGTAGAATTTGCGAAAAAATTTGGTTATTCTGTGCTAACCATTGAAGATTTGGTTGAATATCGTTTAACTCATAATATTTAGCATGAAGAAGTGCGGTGAAAATTTCTATGATTTTTCACCGCACTGTTTATATTATACAGCTTCATCTTTTTATTTATTTTGGTAACTTTTATGCAGAGCACAGAACAACACAATTATGTCATTAGTTTAACTACTGAACAAAAACGCCGAAAACATATTACAGAAGAATTCTGTAAGCAGAATATTCCTTTTGAATTTTTTGATGCTATCACGCCTGACCTTATTGAAGAAACCGCTAAAAAATTTAATATTACATTAGATCGCTCTCCTAAAGCCAAGTTGTCGGATGGGGAAATTGGTTGTGCATTAAGTCATATTGTCTTGTGGAATTTAACCTTAGAGAACAATTTAAACTATATCAATATTTTTGAAGATGACATTCATCTAGGGGAAAATGCCAAAGAATTATTAGAAATTGATTATATTTCTGATGATATTCATGTTTTAAAATTAGAAGCAAATGGCAAAATGTTCTTTAAAAAACCACAAACTGTAAAATGTGATAGAAATATTTATCCTATTACGGTAAAGCAATCTGGAACTGCTGGATATACTGTTACAGCGAAAGGGGCTAAATATTTACTTGAATTAGTAAAAAATAAACCGCTTGATGTAGCTGTTGATTCTCTTGTTTTTGAGGATTTTTTACATTTCAAAAATTATAAAATAGTACAACTTTCACCCGGTATTTGTGTTCAAGATTTTGTTTTGAATCCAAGCAATCCTTTTGAAAGTAGCTTAAAAGAGGGGCGAGATAGAGTGCATGGAAGTCAACATAAGTCTTCTGTTTTAGAAAAAATAAAAAATGAATTTGGACGAGTAAAAATAAAAATGTTCGGAAAACAAGTTCCATTTAAATAACAAAAGAGCAGTTAAAAATCCCATTGAATTTTAACTGCTCTTTTTGTTTATTTTATTTCTGGTAAATTTACTGCACCTTCATAGCCTAATTGTCGCCATGCTTCATAAACCGTTACTGCGACAGAATTAGACAAGTTCATACTGCGACTATTGGCTGTCATTGGAATGCGGATTTTTTGTTCCATCGGCATTTCATTTAAAATTGACATCGGAATGCCGCGAGTTTCGGGGCCAAACATTAAATAATCACCAAGTTCAAACTTTACCTGACTATGTGCTGGACTGCCTTTTGTTGTGAGTGCAAAGAGACGTTTAGGTTTTTCGCTTTCTAAAAAGGCTTCAAAAGTCTTGTGACGTTTGATTTCTGCAAATTCGTGATAATCCAAACCTGAGCGGCGTAAGCGTTTATCATCCCAGGTGAAACCTAGCGGCTCAATTAAGTGCAAGCGAAATCCTGTATTGGCACAAAGGCGAATAATGTTACCGGTATTTTGTGGGATCTCTGGTTCATATAAAACGATATCTAACATAATTTTTTCTCTAATTCTGATATAAACGATAACTCACCATTCCCGTTGTTTTTTCTTTCAATAACGTCCAGTTTTCAGGAGTGATGAGCGGTTTATCTTTCTCTGTTTCTACGTAAATTAACGCATTGGGTTTTAGCCAATTATTTTCACAAAGCAAGTTAATTGCTTGTTCTGCCAAATTAAAATGAAAGGGTGGATCTAAAAACACGACATCAAAGTGCGGTTGATTTTGTGGCTGTTTTAGAAAATCCAAACTACTTTGATTAACCACTTCAGCCTGTTCTGATGAGCATTTGAGTGTTTGTAAATTCTTTTTTAATTGATTGGCGACGGTTTTATCTAATTCTAAAAAAGTCACTTTTTTCGCTTGGCGAGAAAGTGCTTCAAAACCTAATGAACCACTCCCCGCAAAGCCATCTAAACATTCAGACTGATGGATATAAGGCATTAACCAATTAAAAAGCGTTTCTTTCACTCTATCGCCAGTTGGGCGTAAGCCTTCTGAATTTAATACTGGAAGTTTTCGACCTCGCCATAGACCTGCAATAATGCGAACCTCGCCCTTTGCATTTGGCGTTTGTATTTTTTTCATAAAGATTCGATTTTTATTGAAAATTGTGCTTAGTTTAGACGATTTTTTGCTAGAATAAACGACATTTTTATCGGATTACAGTTAAGAGAGCATTTTATGGCTGAAGAAAATAAAAAAGGCGGATTTTGGGCATCGTTATTTGGGCGTAATAAAAAGCAAGATGAACCTAAAATTGAGCCGATAATAGAAGAAAAGATTAAAGATGTCGAGCCATCTATTGAAAAACTTGAAACTCATGATTTAGTTGAAGAACCGTCTGAATTAGAGGCAGTAGAAAGTGCGGTGGAATCTGAGCCGTTTTTAGTAGAAAGCATTGAAACGAATGAAATAGTTGAAGACGAAAAAATACAGGAAATTTCAACCGCACTTGAGCCAGTCGAAGAAATCATCGAAGCGAAAAATTTAGAAGATGACCTTCCTATTACAGAAACCGTGGTTGAATCTGAAATTGTTGAAGATATTAAAGATGAGCTTCAGCCTGTTGTTGAAATTGAAACTCGCGAAAAGCCAAGTGAAGGGGGCTTTTTTAGTCGTTTAGTGAAGGGATTACTGAAAACTAAACAAAATATTGGCGCAGGTTTTCGTAGTTTTTTCTTAGGAAAAAAAATTGATGATGAGTTGTTTGAAGAATTAGAAGAACAACTGTTGATTGCGGATATTGGCGTGCCGACAACAAGTAAAATCATCAAAAATTTGACTGAGCATGCAAGTCGCAAAGAATTACAAGATGCCGAGCTTTTATATCAACAATTAAAAGTAGAAATGGCGGATATTCTTGAGCCAGTAGCACAGCCATTAAAGATTGATAGCACGAAGAAACCTTATGTGATTTTAATGGTGGGCGTAAATGGCGTGGGGAAAACGACGACAATTGGTAAGCTTGCACGTAAATTTCAGGCTGAAGGAAAATCAGTGATGCTCGCAGCAGGTGATACTTTCCGTGCAGCGGCCGTTGAGCAGCTTCAAGTTTGGGGAGAACGCAATCACATTCCAGTTGTTGCCCAAAGCACCGGCTCTGATTCTGCATCGGTGATTTTTGATGCGATGCAATCAGCGGCTGCACGCAATATTGATATTCTTATTGCGGATACGGCGGGTCGTCTGCAAAATAAAAATAACTTAATGGACGAACTGAAAAAAATTGTTCGTGTTATGAAAAAATATGATGAAACTGCACCACATGAAATTATGCTTATGCTGGATGCTGGAACGGGACAAAATGCCATTAGCCAAGCGAAGTTATTTAATGAAGCTGTAGGTTTAACAGGGATCTCTCTAACTAAATTAGATGGCACGGCAAAAGGTGGCGTGATTTTTGCCATAGCCGATCAGTTTAAGTTGCCTATTCGCTATATCGGTGTAGGCGAGAAAATTGAAGATTTACGTGAGTTTAATGCCAAAGAATTTATTGAGGCATTATTCGTTCATGAAGAAGAATAAAAAGAATAAGGAAAAATTGTGATTAAGTTCTCAAATGTTTCTAAAGCCTATCATGGCGCAACACAGCCTGCGTTACAAGGCTTGAATTTTCATCTTCCTGTGGGAAGTATGACTTACTTAGTTGGGCATTCAGGCGCAGGGAAAAGTACATTACTCAAGCTTATTATGGGAATGGAAAAAGCCAATGCGGGTCAAATTTGGTTTAACGGGCACGATATTACTCGCTTGTCGAAATATGAAATTCCATTTCTGCGTCGCCAAATTGGTATGGTTCACCAAGATTATCGTTTACTAACAGATCGTACTGTGGTGGAAAATGTGGCATTGCCATTGATTATTGCAGGTATGCATCCAAAAGATGCGCATACACGTGCGATGGCATCTTTAGATCGTGTAGGATTGCGTAATAAAGCTCACTATTTGCCACCACAAATTTCTGGAGGGGAGCAGCAACGTGTTGATATTGCGCGTGCTATTGTGCATAAACCTCAGCTCTTACTAGCAGATGAGCCAACGGGTAACCTAGATGATGAACTTTCTTTAGGCATTTTTAATTTGTTTGAAGAATTTAATCGTCTCGGAATGACTGTGTTAATTGCTACTCACGACATTAATTTAATTCAACAAAAACCAAAACCTTGTCTTGTACTTGAACAAGGTTATTTACGTTATTAAGGAATAATCATGAGCCGACCAACGGATGCATCCTTTTTTGTTCAAACAGCCTATACTTTGCGTGCAGTATGGGCGGATTTATGGCAACGTAAATTTGGCACGCTGCTCACGATTTTGGTGATTGCTGTATCTCTGACGATCCCAACCGTGAGCTATTTAATGTGGAAAAATTTACATTTAGCGACCACTCAATTTTATCCTGAAAGTGAATTGACGATTTATCTTCACAAAAATTTAAGTGAAGAAGACGCGAATTTAGTGGTAGAGAAAATCCGTCAACAAGAAGGGGTGGAATCACTGAATTATGTCTCTCGTCAAGAAAGTTTAAAAGAATTCAAAAGTTGGTCTGGCTTTGGTGAAGAATTAGAAATTCTAGATGATAATCCATTACCTGCGGTCGTCATGGTAAAACCTACAAGCGAATTTAATGTTTCAGAAAAACGTGATGAGTTACGTACCAATTTAAATAAAATTAAAGGCGTGCAAGAAGTTCGCTTGGATAACGATTGGATGGAAAAATTAACCGCACTTTCTTGGTTAATCGCCCATGTGGCAATTTTCTGCACTGTATTAATGACGATAGCGGTATTTTTAGTTATTGGTAACAGTATTCGCTCTGATGTGTATAGTAGCCGATCAAGTATTGATGTGATGAAATTGCTTGGTGCAACAGATCAATTTATTCTTCGTCCTTATCTTTATACAGGGATGATTTATGCCGTGTTAGGTGGGTTAGTTGCTGCGATTTTTAGTAGCTTTATTATCAGCTATTTTACTTCTGCAGTGAAATACGTAACGGATATTTTTGCCGTTCAATTCAGTTTGAATGGATTAGGCGTTGGGGAATTTGTATTCTTATTAGTGTGCTGTTTAATTATGGGATATGTTGGTGCGTGGATTGTAGCAAAACGACATATTACGCTATTAGATAACCATCAATAATTTTAATATGCTAAGTGCGGTGATTTTTCTAGGTATTTTTCGATGAGAAAATACGGCGATAAATGACTGCACTTTTTATTTGCTTTGAATAAATCCCTTGCAATTTGTTTAACTTTTGTGTAGTATTTGCAGGCTTTCAATATGAAAGCCGTTTAATGTAATCATTTATTAAACGAGCATGACGATATGTCACGCTAAACAATGTTTCCGATTTGGAGACTATATAACAGGTAACTTGCACCTCCTTTTCTATTTTGAAGTTAGAATTGTGATTGGTGTTAGTTTTTTATTAGCTAAATTTTATTGGAGCTCTGGTCTAATGCAGAACCAAAGAATCCGTATCCGCTTAAAAGCTTTCGATCACCGTTTGATCGATCAATCTACTGCGGAGATCGTAGAAACAGCTAAACGTACTGGTGCACAAGTTCGTGGTCCAATCCCTTTACCAACTCGTAAAGAGCGTTTCACCGTGTTGATTTCTCCACACGTGAACAAAGATGCGCGTGATCAATACGAAATTCGTACACACAAACGTTTAGTAGATATCGTAGAGCCAACAGAAAAAACTGTTGATGCATTAATGCGTTTAGATTTGGCTGCCGGCGTGGACGTGCAGATCAGCCTAGGTTAATTAAGAGGTTATTACAATGATTGGTTTAGTCGGTCGTAAAGTTGGTATGACCCGTATCTTCAATGAAGACGGTGTTTCAGTACCAGTTACCGTTATCGAAATCGAAGCCAACCGCGTAACTCAAGTTAAAACTCTTGAAAACGATGGCTATACTGCAGTTCAAGTTACAACTGGTTCTAAAAAAGCGAATCGTGTAACTAAACCTGAAGCAGGCCATTTCGTGAAAGCAGGTGTTGAAGCTGGTCGCGGTTTATGGGAATTTCGTACTGAAGGTGAAGAATTCACTTTAGGTCAAGAAATCAATGTTGACATCTTTGCAGATGTTAAAAAAGTAGATGTTACTGGTACTTCTAAAGGTAAAGGTTTCCAAGGTGGTGTTAAACGTTGGAACTTCCGTACTCAAGATGCTACACACGGTAACTCTTTATCACATCGTGTACTTGGTTCTATTGGTCAAAACCAAACTCCAGGTCGTGTGTTTAAAGGTAAAAAAATGGCAGGACATTTAGGTGCTGAGCGTGTAACCGTTCAATCACTTGAAGTTGTTCGTGTAGATGCTGAGCGTAAATTGCTATTAGTAAAAGGTTCTGTACCTGGTGCTATCAATGGCGATGTTATCGTTAAGCCAGCAGTTAAAGCATAAGTCTAGGAGATAGAGATGGAATTACAAGTTGTAGGTGCAAACGCACTAACTGTTTCTGAAACTACCTTCGGACGTGAGTTTAACGAAGCGTTGATCCACCAAGTTGTTGTTGCTTATGCAGCAGGTGCGCGTCAAGGTACTCGTGCGCAAAAAACTCGTGCTGAAGTGTCTGGTTCAGGTAAAAAACCTTGGCGTCAAAAAGGTACAGGTCGTGCTCGTGCTGGTGATATCAAATCACCAATCTGGCGTTCTGGTGGTATAACCTTCGCGGCTAAACCACAAGATCACAGTCAAAAAGTGAACAAGAAAATGTACCGTGGTGCTATCAAAAGCATTCTTTCTGAATTAGTTCGTCAAGACCGTTTGGTTGTTGTTGAAAAATTCGAATTAGATGCACCAAAAACTAAAGTTTTAGTACAAAAATTAAAAGATTTAGCAGTTGAAGATGCGTTAATTATCACAGCAAGTTTAGATGAAAATCTATTCTTAGCAGCGCGTAACTTATACAAAGTTGATGTACGTGATGTTCAAGGTATCGATCCAGTTAGCTTAATCGCTTTCGATAAAGTGATTGTTACTGTTGACGCTGTGAAACAAATTGAGGAGATCCTAGCATGAGTCAAGAACGTTTGCTAAGCGTGCTACGTGCACCGCACATCTCTGAAAAAGCAACTAACAATGCTGAAAAATCTAACACTGTTGTACTTAAAGTTGCTTTAGATGCGAACAAAGCTGAAATTGCTGCTGCTGTTGCTCAATTATTTGAAGTAAAAGTTGACTCTGTTCGTACCGTGGTTGTTAAAGGTAAAACTAAACGCCGTGGTAGTAAAATGGGTCGTCGCAGCGACTGGAAAAAAGCTTATGTAACTTTAGCCGAAGGCCAAAACTTGGACTTCGTGGACAGTGCAGAGTAATCGGAGGAAATTAGAGAATGGCTATCGTTAAATGTAAGCCGACCTCCGCTGGTCGTCGTCACGTTGTTAAAATCGTGAACCCTGAATTACACAAGGGTAAACCTTACGCACCTCTTCTAGATACTAAATCTAAAACTGGTGGTCGTAACAACTATGGTCGTATTACTACTCGTCACATTGGTGGCGGTCACAAACAACACTACCGTTTAATCGATTTCAAACGTAACAAGTTAGACATCCCAGCGGTTGTTGAGCGTTTAGAATATGATCCAAACCGTTCTGCTAACATTGCTTTAGTGCTTTATAAAGATGGTGAACGCCGTTATATTTTAGCACCTAAAGGTCTGTCAGTAGGCGATCAAATCCAAGCTGGCGTAAACTCACCAATTAAAGTGGGTAACTCATTACCAATGCGTAATATCCCAGTTGGTTCAACAGTACATAACGTTGAATTAAAACCAGGTAAAGGCGGTCAAATCGCTCGTTCTGCTGGTGCTTATGTACAAATCATCGCACGTGAAGGCAACTATGTAACTTTACGTTTGCGTTCAGGCGAAATGCGTAAAGTATTAGCTGAATGTGTTGCTACAATCGGTGAAGTTGGTAACTCAGAACATATGCTTCGCGTATTGGGTAAAGCTGGTGCTAACCGCTGGAGAGGTATTCGCCCTACAGTTCGTGGTACTGCAATGAACCCAGTAGATCACCCACACGGTGGTGGTGAAGGTCGTAACTTTGGTAAACACCCAGTAACTCCTTGGGGCGTTCAAACCAAAGGTAAGAAAACTCGTCACAACAAACGTACTGATAAATATATCGTACGTCGTCGTGGCAAATAATAGATTAAATTAAAGAGGATTAGCCATGCCACGTTCTCTCAAGAAGGGTCCTTTCCTTGACCTACACTTGTTGAAGAAGGTAGAGAAGGCGGTGGAAAGCGGGGATAAAAAACCAATCAAAACTTGGTCCCGTCGTTCAATGATCATTCCATCAATGATCGGATTGACCATCGCAGTCCATAATGGTCGTCAGCACGTTCCTGTTTATGTATCTGATGAAATGATCGGTCATAAGCTTGGTGAATTTGCACCGACTCGTACATACCGCGGTCACGCGGCAGATAAGAAAGCTAAGAAATAAGAGGTAAAGAGATGGAAACTATCGCAAAACATCGTTACGCTCGCACTTCTGCCCAAAAAGCTCGCTTAGTTGCCGATTTAATTCGTGGTAAAAAAGTTGCGCAAGCATTAGAAATCTTAACTTTCACTAACAAAAAAGCAGCAGCTTTAGTGAAGAAAGTTTTAGAATCAGCTATTGCAAACGCAGAGCACAATGACGGTGCAGATATCGATGATCTTAAAGTTGCTAAAATCTTCGTTGATGAAGGTCCTAGCATGAAACGTGTTATGCCACGTGCTAAAGGTCGTGCAGATCGTATTTTAAAACGTACTAGCCACATTACTGTGGTTGTGTCAGATCGTTAATAAGTAGAGGAATAGCAATGGGTCAAAAAGTACATCCACATGGTATTCGCCTAGGTATTGTTAAACCTTGGAGCTCTACTTGGTTCGCGAATACACAAGACTTCGCTGACAATCTTGAAGGCGATTTCAAAGTACGCAAATTCTTAAATAAAGAATTAGCAAATGCTTCAGTTTCACGTATTACTATTGAGCGTCCAGCTAAAAGTATTCGTGTAACTATTCACACAGCTCGTCCTGGTATCGTAATCGGTAAAAAAGGCGAAGATGTTGAAAAATTACGTAACGCAGTGTCTAAAATCGCTGGCGTTCCTGCTCAAATCAACATTGCTGAAGTGAAAAAACCTGAATTAGATGCGAAATTAGTTGCAGATAGCATCGCTTCTCAATTAGAACGTCGTGTAATGTTCCGTCGTGCAATGAAACGTGCGGTACAAAGCGCAATGCGTTTAGGTGCTAAAGGTATCAAAGTTGAGGTTAGCGGTCGTTTAGGTGGTGCAGAAATCGCACGTTCAGAATGGTATCGTGAAGGTCGCGTACCTCTACATACTCTTCGTGCGGACATCGATTATAACACTGCAGAAGCTCACACAACTTACGGCGTAATCGGCGTTAAAGTGTGGATCTTCAAAGGTGAAATTCTTGGTGGAATGGCTGCCGTTGCGCAATCAGAACAACAACCTGCCGACAAGCCTAAAAAGGCTCCTCGCGGTAAAGGTCGTAAGTAAGGAGAAACGCTAAATGTTGCAACCAAAACGTACAAAATTCCGTAAAGTTCACAAAGGCCGCAACCGTGGTATCGCGGGCGGTACTGAAGTTAGTTTCGGTACTTACGGTTTAAAAGCAGTTGGTCGTTGTCGTTTAACCGCTCGTCAAATCGAAGCGGCACGTCGTGCAATGTCACGTGCAGTAAAACGTCAAGGTAAAATCTGGATTCGTGTATTCCCAGATAAACCAATTACTGAAAAACCATTAGAAGTCCGTATGGGTAAAGGTAAAGGTAACGTTGAGTACTGGGTAGCCTTAATCCAACCGGGTAAAGTGCTTTATGAAATGGATGGTGTGTCTGAAGAAGTAGCAAGAAACGCATTTGCATTAGCAGCTGCTAAATTGCCAGTTAAGACCACTTTCGTAACTAAGACGGTGATGTAATGAAAGCTCAAGATTTACGTACAAAAAGTGTTGAAGAGCTGAATGCTGAATTAGTAAACCTTTTAGGTGAACAATTCAAGTTGCGTATGCAGACAGCCACCGGTCAGCTTCAACAAACCCATCAGGCTAAACAAGTGCGTCGTGATATTGCACGTGTAAAAACTGTATTAACCGAAAAGGCGGGTGAGTAATGACTGATAAAATTCGTAGCGTACAAGGTAAAGTTGTTAGCGACAAAATGGAAAAATCTTTCGTTGTTGCTATTGAACGTAAGGTAAAACACCCTTTATATGGTAAATTTATCCGTCGTACAACTAAATTACACGTACACGATGAGAATAATGAAGCCAAAGTTGGTGATACCGTAGAGATTCGCGAATGTCGCCCTCTATCAAAAACCAAATCTTGGACTTTAGTTCGCGTTGTTGAGAAAGCAGTTATTGCTTAATTAATAACAAAGAGTAATAAAATAAAAGCCAATAGTGTAAATCTATTGGCTTTTTTTACATTTAAGTATTGTAAATTTCAACCGCATTTTTAGTAAATGGGCTAAGAGGATAAAGGTAAATTATCATTGCCTTTCTCTTTTTCTTTTGATAAAATCCCACAGCTATCCGCCATTCTGTCTCAGTAGTGCGGATGGGTTCGTCCCGAAAGGGTGTTTTTTTAATCTTAACGGAGCACTAATATGATCCAAGAACAGACTATGCTGGATGTTGCTGATAATTCAGGCGCTCGCAGCGTAATGTGTATCAAGGTTCTAGGTGGATCGCACCGTCGTTATGCTGCGATTGGTGACATCATCAAAATTACTGTAAAAGAAGCAATTCCACGCGGTAAAGTAAAAAAAGGTGATGTATTAAAAGCAGTTGTTGTGCGCACCAAGAAGGGTGTTCGTCGCCCAGATGGCTCAGTTATTCGTTTCGATGGTAACGCTTGTGTAATTTTAAATAATAACACTGAGCAACCAATCGGTACTCGTATTTTTGGACCAGTGACTCGTGAACTTCGTTCTGAGAAATTCATGAAGATCATTTCTTTAGCTCCAGAAGTACTGTAAGGGGAATGTAATGGCTGCTAAAATCCGTCAAAATGATGAAGTAATTGTTCTTACTGGTAAAGATAAGGGCAAACGTGGCAAGGTAACTAAAGTGTTACCAAACGGTAAAGTGTTTGTTGAAGGTATCAACATTATTACTAAACATGAAAAACCAGTTCCTGCATTAGGAAAAGTTGGTGGTTTAGTGAAAAAAGAAGCTGCAATTGACGCTTCAAATGTTGCGATTTTCAATCCTAAAACAAATAAAGCTGACCGTGTAGGTTTTAGATTCGAAGACGGCAAAAAAGTACGTTTCTTCAAATCTAACAATGAAATTATCTAACAAACTGGAGTAATGCGATGGCGAAACTGCATGATTACTACAGAGATCAAGTAGTAAGCGAATTAAAAAATAAATTCGGCTACAAATCTGTCATGCAAGTCCCACGAATCGAAAAGATTACCCTGAATATGGGTGTGGGTGAAGCATTGACCGACAAAAAATTGCTAGACAACGCAGTAGCGGACTTAGCAGCAATCAGCGGTCAAAAACCTTTAGTAACTAAAGCTCGTAAATCTGTTGCTGGCTTTAAAATCCGTCAGGGATATCCAATCGGTTGTAAAGTAACACTACGCGGTGAGCGTATGTGGGAGTTCTTTGAACGTTTAATTACAATTGCTGTTCCACGTATTCGTGACTTCCGCGGTTTAAGCGCGAAATCATTCGATGGTCGTGGTAACTATAGCATGGGTGTGCGTGAACAAATCATCTTCCCTGAAATCGATTACGATAAAGTAGATCGTGTACGTGGTTTAGATATCACTATCACAACTACTGCTAAGAATGATGAAGAAGGTCAAGCACTACTTGCTGCCTTTAATTTCCCATTCCGTAAATAAGGCAGGTTATAATGGCTAAACAATCAATGAAAGCACGCGATGTAAAACGCGTTAAATTGGCTGAAAAATTCTACGCAAAACGTGTTGAATTAAAGAAAATCATTTCTGATGTCAATGCCTCTGATGAAGATCGTTGGGATGCAGTGTTAAAGTTACAAACTTTACCACGTGATTCTAGCCCATCTCGTCAACGTAACCGTTGCCGCCAAACTGGACGTCCTCATGGCGTTTTACGTAAGTTTGGTTTAAGCCGAATTAAGGTTCGTGAAGCTGCAATGCGCGGTGAAATCCCAGGCCTTAAAAAAGCGAGCTGGTAATATACCACTTTATTTTGGAATCGGAGAAAAAGTACAATGAGTATGCAAGATCCAATCGCAGATATGCTGACCCGTATTCGTAACGGTCAAGCTGCGAACAAAGTTGCAATCAATATGCCTTCTTCCAAGCTAAAAGTGGCAATTGCCAACGTATTAGCTGCTGAAGGTTATATCGAAAGCGTAAAAGTTTTAGAAGGTGCTAAACCTGAATTGGAAATTACTTTAAAATATTTCCAAGGCAAACCAGTTGTAGAAAGCATCCAACGTGTAAGTCGTCCTGGTCTTCGTATTTACAAACGTAAAGATGAATTACCAAAAGTTATGGGCGGTTTAGGTGTTGCAGTTATTTCTACATCTAAAGGTGTTATGACTGACCGCGCTGCTCGTCAAGCAGGTTTAGGCGGTGAGATCATCTGTTATGTAGCTTAATAGAGAGGTAGGAAAATGTCTCGTGTTGCAAAGGCACCTGTTAATATTCCTGCCGGCGTTGAAGTTAAACTCGACGGTCAGCTATTAACAGTAAAAGGTAAAAATGGCGAGTTATCTCGCAAAATTCATGAATCAGTTGAAGTAAAACAAGATAACGGACAATTTACGTTCACTCCACGTGAAGGTTTTGTTGAAGCAAATGCTCAATCGGGTACTGCACGTGCATTAGTTAATGCAATGGTTATCGGTGTTACTGAAGGTTTCACTAAAAAATTGGTATTGGTGGGTGTAGGTTACAGAGCTCAACTTAAAGGCAATGCAATTGCATTAAGTTTAGGCTATTCTCACCCAGTAGAGCATACTTTACCGGCAGGTATTACTGCAGAATGTCCATCTCAAACCGAAATCGTGTTGAAAGGTGCAGACAAACAGTTGATCGGTCAAGTTGCAGCAGATATTCGTGCTTATCGCCGTCCTGAGCCTTATAAAGGTAAAGGGGTACGTTACGCTGATGAAGTGGTACGTATCAAAGAGGCTAAGAAGAAATAATTAAGGTAACACTATGGATAAGAAATCAGCTCGTATCCGTCGTGCAGCTCGTGCACGTCATATGATGAGAGAGCAAGGTGTAACTCGTTTAGTTATTCACCGCACTCCACGTCATATTTATGCACAAGTTATTGCACCAAACGGTTCAGAAGTGCTTGCCGCTGCTTCAACTGTTGAGAAAGCAATTCGTGAGCAAGTAAAATACACCGGTAATAAAGATGCTGCTGCTGCAGTAGGTAAAGCTGTTGCAGAACGCGCATTAGCAAAAGGCGTTCAAGCTGTTGCTTTTGATCGTTCCGGTTTTAAATATCATGGTCGTGTCCAAACTTTAGCGGACGCTGCACGTGAAGCTGGTCTACAGTTCTAATGAGGTAAATTGAGATGTCAAACATCGAAAAACAAGTTGGTGAACTGCAAGAGAAGCTAATCGCAGTAAACCGTGTATCAAAAACTGTAAAAGGTGGTCGTATTATGAGTTTCACTGCATTAACTGTGGTGGGCGATGGTAATGGCCGAGTAGGTTTTGGTTATGGTAAAGCACGCGAAGTTCCAGCAGCGAT
Organism: Haemophilus sp. THUN1690; assembly: GCF_059704375.1. Taxonomy (NCBI): domain Bacteria; kingdom Pseudomonadati; phylum Pseudomonadota; class Gammaproteobacteria; order Pasteurellales; family Pasteurellaceae; genus Haemophilus; species Haemophilus sp. THUN1690. Next base: position 427,099 of record NZ_AP046583.1, read on the forward strand.
CCAAAAAGCAATGGAAAAAGCACGTCGTAATATGATTAACGTTGCTTTGAATGAAGGTACATTACAGCATCCAGTTAAAGGTGTACATACTGGTTCACGTGTATTTATGCAGCCAGCAAGCGAAGGTACAGGTATCATCGCTGGTGGTGCAATGCGTGCAGTATTAGAAGTTGCAGGTGTACGTAACGTTCTTTCTAAAGCGTATGGTTCTACCAACCCAATTAACGTTGTTCGTGCAACTATTGATGCATTAGCAAACATGAAATCACCAGAAATGGTTGCTGCAAAACGCGGTAAAACTGTTGATGAAATCTTGGGGTAATGAATAATGGCTAAAACTATTAAAGTAACACAAGTTCGTAGTTCAATTGCTCGTTTACCGAAGCATAAAGCTACCTTGCGTGGTCTTGGTCTTCGCCATATGCACCACACTGTTGAGTTAATTGATACGCCTGCAGTACGTGGTATGATTAACCAAGTTTCATACATGGTTAAAGTGGAGGAGTAAGAGATGCGTTTAAATACTCTATCTCCGGCTGAAGGTGCAAAGCATAGCGCTAAACGCCTTGGTCGTGGTATTGGTTCAGGTTTAGGCAAGACAGGTGGCCGTGGTCATAAAGGTCAAAAATCTCGTACTGGTGGCGGTGTTCGTCGCGGTTTCGAAGGTGGTCAAATGCCGTTATACCGTCGTTTACCAAAATTTGGTTTCACTTCAATGAAAGCTGCAGTAACTGCAGAAGTTCGTTTGAATGAATTAACCAAAGTTGAAGGTAATGTAGTAACCTTAGAAACATTAAAAGCAGCAAATATCTTAACTAAAGATATCCAATTCGCTAAAGTAGTTTTAGCGGGTGAAGTGAAATCTGCAGTAACAGTTCGTGGTTTGCGTGTAACTAAGGGTGCAAAAGCAGCAATTGAAGCTGCTGGCGGTTCAGTTGAGGAATAATTAGCAAATGGCTAAACAACCAGGTTATCAAGCAAGAAGTACTAATAGCGGTAAAGGTGAATTAAAAAGCCGATTACTTTTCGTTTTAGGTGCGCTTATCGTTTACCGAATTGGTTCTTTCATTCCGGTTCCTGGTATTGATGCGGCTGTGCTAGCTCAATTAGTTGAACAACAAAAAGGCACCATCATTGACATGTTTAACATGTTCTCTGGTGGTGCATTAAGCCGTGCATCTATCTTAGCATTAGGTATTATGCCGTATATCTCGGCATCTATTGTAATTCAGTTGCTTGCAACGGTTTCTCCTGCTTTAGCAGAATTAAAGAAAGAAGGTGCTGCTGGTCAACGTAAAATTTCTAAGTATACTCGGTATGCGACAGTTGTTTTTGCAACCATTCAGGCAGTAGCTATTTCAACAGGTTTACCAAATATGTTACCTGGCTTAGTGCCAAATGTTGGATTTGGTTTTTACTTCACTTCAGTTGTTAGCTTAGTAACTGGAACTATGTTCCTCATGTGGTTAGGTGAACAAATTACTGAAAGAGGTATTGGTAACGGTATTTCAATTCTTGTTTTTGGCGGTATCGTAGCTGGTTTACCATCGGCTATACTTCAAACTATTGAGCAGGCTCGTCAAGGACAGATGCATCCATTAGTGCTTCTTCTTATCGCAGCTATTGTATTTGCAGTAACTTATTTCGTTGTTTTTGTTGAAAGAGGACAGCGTAGAATTCGCGTTGAATATGCAAAGCGTCAACAAGGTCGTCAAATTTTAGGTGGTCATTCGACACATTTACCATTGAAAGTAAATATGGCAAACGTAATGCCGGCAATTTTTGCCTCAAGTATTATTTTATTTCCTGCTACCTTAACTCAATGGTTTGGACAAAATGATAAGTTTGAGTGGTTAAATAACTTATCTATGCTGTTGAATCCGGGTCAACCTCTTTATTTGCTTGTTTATGCTGTAGCAATTATTTTCTTTAGCTTCTTTTACACTGCAATGCAGTATAATCCGCGAGATACAGCAGATAATCTAAAAAAATCTGGTGCATTTATTCCAGGAATTAGACCAGGGGAACAAACATCTCGTTATATTGATAAAGTTATGACTCGTCTTACACTGATTGGCGGTCTTTATGTAACGTTTGTGTGTTTAGTTCCTTATATTATGACATCGGCTTGGGATGTTAAATTTTACTTCGGTGGAACATCTCTTTTAATTGTAGTCGTTGTAATTATGGATTTCATCGTGCAGGTTCAGAGTCACTTAATGTCGTCTCAATATGAGTCTGCGTTGAAAAAAGCAAACCTTAAAGGTTTTGGACAATAATTGTTCATTTAGTAGAAAAGGATAAGCAATGAAAGTTCGTGCTTCCGTAAAGAAAATGTGTCGTAACTGTAAAATTGTTAAACGTGAAGGTGTTGTACGCGTATTGTGCAGCGATCCTAAACATAAACAACGTCAAGGTTAATTCATATTTTTTCTTGCAAAGAACCAGTTGAGCAGTTATACTGCTCAACTCATTTATGTCCTTGGTATTCTGTTTGAGTATCCTGAAAACGGGCTTTTCAAGATCAGAATACCAAATTAGTTAAAATAATAGGAGTGCATAGTGGCCCGTATTGCAGGCATTAACATTCCTGATCACAAACACGCTGTAATCGCTTTAACTGCAATTTACGGTATTGGTAAGACTCGTTCAAAAGCTATTTGTGCTGCAGCGGGTATTGCTGAAGATGTTAAGATCAGAGAATTGTCTGAAGAGCAGATTGACAAACTGCGTGACGAAGTTGGTAAATTTACCGTTGAAGGTGATTTACGTCGTGAAGTAACACTAAACATCAAACGTCTTTTAGACTTAGGTTGTTATCGTGGTTTACGTCACCGTCGTAGTTTACCGGTACGTGGTCAACGTACTAAAACTAATGCGCGTACCCGTAAGGGTCCACGTAAGCCGATCAAAAAATAGTCGGGGTAAATAAAGAATGGCTAAAACACCAGTTCGTGCACGTAAACGTGTAAAAAAACAAGTCGTAGATGGCGTAGCACATATTCACGCATCTTTCAATAATACAATCGTTACTATTACTGACCGTCAAGGTAACGCTCTAGCATGGGCGACTGCAGGTGGTTCAGGTTTCCGTGGTTCTCGTAAATCTACCCCGTTCGCTGCGCAAGTTGCTGCTGAACGTTGTGCTGAAATTGTTAAAGAATTCGGCTTAAAGAACTTGGAAGTTATGGTTAAAGGTCCGGGTCCAGGTCGTGAATCTACAATTCGCGCGTTAAACGCAGCGGGTTTCCGTATCACGAATATTACTGATGTGACTCCGATTCCTCATAACGGTTGTCGTCCACCGAAAAAACGTCGCGTTTAAGACGTATATAGGATAGTTGGAGAAAGAAAATGGCAAGATATTTGGGTCCAAAACTCAAGCTCAGCCGTCGTGAAGGTACTGATTTATTTCTTAAATCAGGCGTGCGTGCGATTGATTCAAAATGTAAAATTGATACAGCACCTGGTCAACATGGTGCTCGTAAACCGCGTTTGTCTGACTATGGTAGTCAATTACGTGAAAAACAAAAAGTTCGTCGTATCTATGGTATTTTAGAACGTCAATTCCGTAACTACTATAAAGAAGCAAACCGTTTAAAAGGTAACACTGGTGAAAATTTATTAGTGTTATTAGAAGGTAGATTGGATAACGTTGTTTATCGCATGGGATTTGCTGCAACTCGTGCAGAAGCTCGCCAATTAGTGAGCCATAAAGCGATTGTTGTAAATGGTCGTGTTGTTAACATTCCATCTTTCCAAGTTTCTGTAAATGATGTTGTTGCTGTTCGTGAGAAATCTAAAAAACAAGCACGTATTAAAGCGTCATTAGAATTAGCAGAACAAAGAGAAAAACCAACATGGTTAGAAGTTGATTCTGCAAAAATGGAAGGTGTGTTCAAACGTGTTCCTGAACGTTCTGATTTATCAGCAGATATTAACGAACATCTGATCGTTGAGCTTTACTCTAAATAATAGTTAAGCTTAAAAGCAAAGAGAGGATAAAATGCAGGGTTCTGTTACAGAATTTTTAAAACCACGTTTAGTAGATATTGAACAAATTAGTTCAACTCATGCTAAAGTGATCTTAGAGCCGTTAGAGCGTGGTTTTGGCCATACTCTAGGTAATGCATTACGTCGTATCCTTCTGTCTTCAATGCCAGGTTGTGCTGTAACTGAAGTGGAAATTGATGGCGTATTGCACGAATATAGTAGTAAGGAAGGTGTTCAAGAAGATATTCTTGAAGTTCTTTTAAACCTTAAAGGTCTAGCGGTTAAAGTACAGAATAAAGATGATGTTATTCTGACACTAAATAAATCTGGAATTGGCCCTGTTGTTGCAGCGGATATCACCCATGATGGTGATGTTGAAATTGTGAATCCGAATCATGTAATCTGTCACTTAACTGACGAAAATGCATCAATCAGTATGCGTATTCGAGTTCAGCGTGGTAGAGGATATGTTCCAGCTTCAGCTCGCACTCATAGTCAAGCAGAGGAGCGCCCAATTGGTCGCTTACTTGTTGATGCTTGTTACAGCCCAGTTGATCGCATTGCATATAATGTTGAAGCAGCTCGTGTTGAACAACGTACCGACCTAGATAAACTTGTTATCGAGTTAGAAACTAATGGAACCCTTGAGCCTGAAGAAGCAATTCGTCGTGCTGCAACAATCTTAGCAGAGCAACTCGATGCATTCGTTGATTTGCGTGATGTTCGTCAACCTGAGATTAAGGAAGAAAAACCGGAATTTGATCCGATTTTATTACGTCCTGTAGATGATTTAGAGTTGACAGTTCGTTCTGCTAACTGTTTGAAAGCAGAAACAATTCATTATATCGGTGATTTAGTACAACGTACAGAAGTTGAATTATTAAAAACACCTAATCTTGGTAAGAAATCTCTTACTGAAATTAAGGATGTGCTCGCTTCACGTGGCTTGTCACTTGGTATGCGCCTTGAAAATTGGCCACCAGCAAGTATTGCTGAAGACTAGTTTGGTCATAGGTTAAGATTTTTCTGAGAAGGATAAGATCATGCGCCATCGTAAGAGTGGTCGTCAACTAAACCGTAATAGCAGCCATCGCCAAGCGATGTTTCGTAACTTAGCAAGTGCTTTAGTTAGTCATGAAATCATTAAGACTACTTTGCCTAAAGCTAAAGAATTACGCCGTGTAGTTGAACCGTTAATTACATTAGCAAAAGTAGATAGCGTTGCAAACCGTCGTTTAGCATTCGCTCGTACTCGCAACGTTGAAACTGTTGCAAAATTATTTAATGAATTAGGTCCACGTTTTGCTCAACGTGCAGGTGGTTACACTCGCATTTTGAAATGTGGTTTCCGTGTAGGCGATAATGCACCAATGGCATACATTGAGTTAGTTGATCGCCCAGAAGTTGCTGAAGCAGCTACTGAGGAATAAAAATCAATTCAAAGGAAAAGCTCACTTTATAGTGAGCTTTTTTATTTTATATGTAAGTAAAAAGAGCTTTATTTACTGAAAAATTATTTAGATAGATAGTTCAAAACCATAATATTGAATTTAAGAGCAGATTCGTAAATGTCTTGTATTTTTGTCTAGAATTCCTTGTTTCTTTAATTCTTGACTAATACGAATGGCAGTTTCTGTTTCGCATCCACAAAATTCAGCTACTTCTCGGTAGGTCCAAGGATAATCGGGATAACTTTCAGTTAGATTTTCAATTGCATCAATTATACGCTCGTAGCTTCGTTTATAGGCTGTACTACTTACTCGGTGTTCTGCGTCATATAATTCATTCGAAAGTTGTTTCATAAGATAGCGGGAAAAATCAGGATTATTTGCGATAAAAGTAGTGTGATTTCCAGGAAATATACGAATAATATCTGCTTCTAGTAATACCTTTGCACTACAATGATAAGTTGTTTCACTAAAGATTGTTCTAAACCCAAAATACTCGTTAGCATGATAAAGTCGAATCAAGGTTTCTTTACCATTTTCTAAGCTATGATAAAGCCCGACAAGCCCTCGTTTTAAAAAATAAAATTCTTTAGGTTTTTCACCTTGAGTATAAATTAAGCTGTTTTTCCCTAGTGTTTTACTTTCAGAAATAATGCATTGGTGTAAGTTTTGAGGTAAATAAGGTGATGAGCTTGACATAAATATCCTTTTAATACATAAACAACTTTAGGTTACTATACAAATTTCTGTTTTTATCCGCTATAAGCAAGTTTTAAAAGTGTTAACTTGGTAACAAAATTTTTATTTTAAATGAATAATGTTATTTTGCGTTACCAAAGCATTTTGCAAATTCTTTCAAATAGGGTTCCATGTGAGAGAGCGCTGCATAATAGGCTTCACAGAGTTGATTATGTGGTTTTCCAAATCCTTGAACAGTTCGATGTTTTGGGCAACCTCCATGACAGGCAAAACGAAATTTACAGCTTTTGCATCGTTCGGAAAGAAAGGATTTCGCTGAACCAAAATGTTTTTGTTTTATGTTATCAACTAATGTTACTACTGGTGTTTCTATGAGGTTTCCCAATTTGTATTCAGGGTATACATAATGATCGCAACTATAAATATCGCCATTTTGTTCAATAACTAATTGATCACCGCAGGTTTCACGAAAAATACATAAATCAGGTTGTAATCCAAGATAAGCCATAAACCATTGTTCAATAAATTGAATCCCAATCTTTCCTACATCATTGGCGTACCATTCATCAAAAATATTAATTAGAAACTGGCCATAATCCTTTGCAGAGGCTTGTTGCTTATAATCTCCCATTAGTGGAATAAATTGCATATATAGTGATCCAATTCGTTTTAGAAAATGATAGATTTCTTTGCCATGTAGAACATTTAGATTATGCACTACAGTGAGAGTATTAAAAGACACTTGATAGTTATGTAGTAAATCTAGTGCATCTATTACTTGTTGAAATGTGCCTTTGCCATTTTTAGTTAAACGATAGGTATCGTGTAAGTGTTCTGGACCATCTATAGAAAGCCCCACAAGAAAATTATGATCATGTAGAAAACGACACCAATCGGCATTAAGTAATATACCATTGGTTTGTAGCGAATTTTCAATTTGTTTCCCATTAGCGTATTTATGCTGAAAATCGACCGCTCTTTTATAGAAATCAAGGCCTGCCATGGTTGGTTCACCGCCTTGCCAGAGGAAAGTTACTTGTTGTTGAGGGGCTGTTTCTATGTAAGATCTGATATAGGTTTCTAATACCTCATCACTCATGGCCCGTTGATTTAAATGAGGTTTTTCCAAGTAAAAGCAATACTGGCAATCTAAATTACAAATTGAGCCAGTAGGTTTTGCCATTAATTGAAATGCGTTCATACATCATATCCTTTCTATTTTTTTCATCATAACAGAATATTTTTAAGTGTATATGATGCTGATCATAAGATATGCTCATCCCCTTACGCCACAATTAGAATATATTATTAAGCTGATTTTCTTGATAGGAGTAGCAATGGCAATTAGTACAATTTTTATCTTACTGATTTGCGGTATTTGTACCAATATGGTTTCTGCTATTTTGGGTATTGGCGGTGGGGTCTTGATGGTGCCAATTTTACGTACATTATTTCCAGAATTGCCGATTCAAGTTATTTCAGCTACGTCACTCACCATTGTAATGTGTACCGCATTGATTAACTTATTATTTTTCCATAAGCAAAAAATCAAAATTGATTATATCAATATGATTTTATGGTCTATTGCTATGGTGATTGGCGTGCAAATTGGTTTTGAATTAAGTTTTTATTTTTCTACAGCGATAATTAGTTTAATTTTTACAGTCAGTTTGAGTGCACTTGCGATTAAAACATTTTTAAACAGATCGAGAACACAAATAGAAGTGTCTAATATGTCTCCTATAGAACGAGCTAAAGGTAGTATTAGTTGCTGCGGAGGAGGCTTAATTGCCGGTATTACAGGTATTGGAGGCGGATCTATCCTTGCTCCGCTTGTAGGCCAATTAAAAGGGGTAAAAACGCAGCAAATTGCCGTTTATACGAACTACATGATGATTATTGGTGGGATTGGTAATTTATATGGCTATCTCACAAGAGCCTTTCCTTATGATGTCAGTCTAAGTGGTCAATTAGGATATGTAAATTTTCTTGTGGTTGGTGTCGTTACTCTGGGGTCATTTGGAATGAGTTTCTTCTCAATGAAATTGCGTGGATTAATGAATCCGGCTTTAACAAGAAAATTATTGGCGATTATTTTATTTTGTATTGCAGCCTATATGTGCATTTTGGAATTTGTATGCCATTAAATCGAATAAACTAGACCTAGTTATTCTAGGTCTATTCCCCAATTAGCGTTTTCGCAATCTCTCTTGCTTGTGCATCAATTTCGAGTACATCATCAATATTTTGAATGGTATAAGGCGAAATTTTCTCAATTGTTTTTGCATTAATTTTTGCAATATCCATAAAGCTAATTTGACGATCTAAAAATGCTTGTACGGCAATTTCATTAGCTGCATTCATTGCTGTTGTCGCATACTGACCCGCAGCAAAGGCATCAATAGCCAGTTTTAAATTTGGATAACGATTAAAATCAGGTTCAATAAACGTCAGTTCTTTGACTTTAAAGAAATCGAGTGGTTCTACCCCAGCAAAAGTGCGCTGAGGATATGCCATAGTTTCTGCAATTGGTGTACGCATATCTGGATTTCCCATTTGAGCAATGACTGAGCCATCAACATAACGTACCATAGAATGAATAATCGATTGTGGATGAATAATGACTTCCATTTCTTCCGCACTTGCGTTGAAAAGCCAGCGAGCCTCAATGTATTCCAAGCCCTTATTCATCATTGTAGCTGAATCGACAGAGATTTTTTTACCCATAGACCAATTAGGGTGCGCAACTGCTTGTTCTGGTGTGATACTAGCAAACTGTTCGAGTGGTGTGTAACGAAATGGCCCGCCAGAACCGGTGAGTATAATTTTACTTACACCTAATTCAGAAAGTGGGCAAAAACCGATTTTTTCTTGTGCTTCTGGCGGTAATGATTGAAAAATAGCATTATGTTCACTATCTACTGGTAAAAGTTTTGCACCATAGTTTTTTACGGCATCAATAAAAAGCTGTCCGCAGGTTACCAATGATTCTTTATTTGCCAGTAATACCCGTTTACCCGCTTTAACCGCTGAAAGAGTCGGTAATAATCCTGCTGCGCCAACAATCGATGCCATTATCTGATCGGCATCTGGGTGTGCTGCAAGTTCACAAATAGCTTGTTGTCCTGCTAATACTTCCGTTGAAATATGATGCGCAATTAATTTCTCACGTAAAATTTTAGCAGCATTTACATCATCAAGAGCAGCAAAGTGCGGTCGGAATTTTATGCATTGTTCAAACATTGCTTCTACATTTTTTCCGCCGACGAGTGCAAATGCATGATATTTCTGAGGGTTATTTTCGATAACAGAGAGGGTACTCTTACCGATTGATCCCGTTGAACCAAGAATGACAATGTTTTGTTTTTGCATAGAATCTTTACCGCACTTTTGTTGATTATATTTTTATTGGTACGTCTAAATTCGCATACCTAATAAAATAAAGGCAGACAAAACTGTCTGCCTTTCGCATTTTTTATGATTAGAAATCCATTAATTCTTTTTCTTTATCCGCTAATACTTCATCTACTTTTTTAATGTAAATATCTGTGATTTTTTGGATTTCTTCTTCTGCTTTATGTTGTTCGTTTTCACTGATTTCTTTGTCTTTTAATAATGCTTTGATTTTATCATTCGCATCACGACGCACATTACGAACCGCAACTTTACCTTGTTCACCTTCGCCTTTCACAATTTTGATTAAATCACGACGGCGTTCTTCTGTTAATGGAGGAAGCGGAACACGGATTGTGGTACCCGCTGAAGATGGGTTTAAACCTAAATCTGAGGTTAAAATTGCTTTTTCTACCGCGGAGATTAAAGAACGATCAAAAACAGTTACAGCTAATGTACGCGCATCTTCTGCCACTACGTTTGCTAATTGGCGAAGTGGGGTCGCTGCACCATAATATTCAACTTGAATTGCATCAAGTAAACTTGGTTGTGCACGACCAGTACGGATTTTCGAAATATGGCCTCTTAATGCTTCAAGGCTTTTTTCCATACGATCTTGAGCATCTTTTTTAATTTGGTTAAGCATTGCATTGTCCTTTTAATTGACGAAAGTTAAAACGCGGTGATTTTACTGGATTTTTGTAAATTTTTGAATACATTTATCAGCTTGAAAACAGATAAAAAATGACCGCACTTCAGTTACCCAAAGTGCGGTTAATATTTTTAGTATTTTTAATTAAGCTTTAGGACCAGCTGCAATTAAAGCTTTGCCTTCTTCGTTAGTTGCATATTTAACAAAGTTTTTCACAAAGCGACCAGCTAAGTCTTCAGCTTTTGATTGCCATTGTGCTTTATCTGCGTAAGTATCACGAGGATCTAAGATTGCAGAATCTACACCTGGTAATGCTTTAGGAATTGCTAAGTTGAAGATTGGTAATTCGCCCATTTCAGCTTTTTCAATTGAGCCATCTAAGATTGCATCAATGATTCCGCGAGTATCTTTGATTGAGATACGTTTGCCTGTGCCATTCCAACCAGTATTCACTAAGTAAGCTTCAGCACCTGCTGCTTTCATACGTTTTACTAACACTTCTGCATATTGAGTTGGGTGAAGGGTTAAGAACGCTGCACCAAAACATGCTGAGAAAGTTGGAGTTGGTTCGGTAATACCACGCTCAGTACCTGCTAATTTTGCAGTGAAACCAGATAAGAAGTAGTATTTAGTTTGTTCTGGTGTCAATTTAGATACTGGTGGTAATACGCCAAATGCATCTGCAGTTAAGAAAATCACTTTCGTTGCGTGACCAGCACGAGAAACTGGTTTTACAATGTTATCGATGTGGTAAATTGGGTAAGACACGCGAGTATTTTCTGTTTTTGAACCATCATCGAAATCAACAGAACCATCTGCACGAACAACCACATTTTCTAATAATGCATCACGACGGATAGCGTGGTAAATATCCGGTTCATTTTCTTCTGAAAGATGAATGGTTTTCGCATAGCAACCACCTTCAAAGTTAAAGATACCCACATCATCCCAACCGTGCTCATCATCACCGATTAATTCACGTTTTGGATCGGTTGAAAGTGTTGTTTTACCTGTGCCAGATAAGCCGAAGAAGATTGCTACATCACCATCTTTACCCACGTTAGCTGAGCAGTGCATTGCGCCAACACCTTTAAGTGGTAGGAAGTAGTTCATCATTGAGAACATACCTTTTTTCATTTCACCGCCGTACCAAGTACCACCGATTAATTGAATGCGCTCAGTTAAGTTGAAAGCAACGAAGTTTTCTGAATTTAAACCTTGTTCTTTCCAGTTTGGATTAGTTACTTTAGAACCGTTCATTACAACGAAATCAGGTTCAAAATTTTTGAGTTGTTCTTCAGTTGGGCGAATAAACATGTTTTTCACAAAATGTGCTTGCCATGCAACTTCAGTTACAATACGTACTGCAATACGGTCGTGTTCGCTAGCGCCACAGAAACCATCAACCACAAATAAGCGTTTACGAGAAAGTTGGTTAGTCACCAAGTCTTTTAAGCTTTGCCATGTAGCTTGGTTCATTGGTTTGTTGTCATTTTTTGCTGCTTCAGATGTCCACCAAACAGTATCTTTGGTTTTTTCATCTAACACGATATATTTATCTTTTGGTGAACGGCCAGTGAAGATACCAGTATCTACAGCTACTGCACCGGTCGTAGTTAAAGTACCTTTTTCAAAGCCTTCTAAACCTGGATTGGTTTCTTCTTCGAACAATTGCTCGTAGCTTGGATTGTAGACAACTTCTTTTACGTCATAAATGCCTAGAGCTTCAAGTTCTTTTACTACTTTGTTTAAGTCTGTCATAAGTCACCTCTAATATTTAAGATTAAAATTTAACTGTCGCCTATTCTAAAGAATGTCAATGCAAAAAAATGTTAACTAGATCTCATTTTTGAAAAATCATGGCTTTTTATTACCTATTTTTAGGTGTATTGATGATGTAGATCAAAAATCCCGACATGGCGTCGGGATTGTTTTTAAAGTTTTGTTGATTTTAATTTTTCAATTGCTTCTTTGTTAAAGAAATAATGTGTGCCGCAACACTCACATTGCATATCAATACTGCCTTTATGCTCGGCTAATATTTCGTCAATTTCTTCATCGGAGATGAGCAGTAATGCAGAACCAGAACGCTCTGCAGAGCAGCCACAGAAAAATTGTACATCTTGTGCTGGATAAAGATTGACGGTCTCTTCATGATACAAACGATAGAGTAACTCTTCTGCAGGAAGACCAAATAATTCTTCATCTTTTACTGTTGCTGCGAGCGTAGTTAAATGCTCAAAATCTTCTGGTGTACCAGAACCATCAGGCATAATCTGTAATAGCATACCTGCTGCCACCGGCTTTCCTTCATATTCTCCAGTACGAATAATTAATTGAGTTTGAAGCTGTTCTGAGCGTACAAAATAATCTTCTAAGCATTCTGTGATCGTTGGTTTATCCAGACTAATTACACCTTGATAGCGTTCACCTTCTTTTGGTGCAATAGTAATGACCAATACGCCTTTACCAATCATATTATGCAGACTCATATTTTCAGTGATGTTCCCATCCACTCGAGCAAGGGCGCGGATTTGTTGTTGATCATTGCCATTTACTAATGCTAAGCGTAATGGACCATCGCCTTGAATTTGTACGGTGATATTGCCGTCAAATTTTAGTGTGGCAGTGAGCAAATTAGTCGCCACCATCATTTCACCTAATAAATCTTGTACTGCTTTAGGATACTGATGGGTATTTAATGTATCAGTGAATGTTTTATTTAAGCGAACCCATTCCCCACGAACCGCACGGTTTTGGAAAAGATAACGGTAAAGCTTGTCATTGTTTTGAGTATAGTCTTGTTGATTGGTCATTGATCATTCCTAATTGAAATAAAAAGTGCGGTAGTTTTTCCCGCACTTTTTGTTTTTATCATCTTATTTAAGTGTCGCTAGTCATAATTGGGACTATTCAGTGGATTGCAAGGGAGTCTTGTGAAATCCAATTGTGATATGCGTGTTAAAATATGATTAAGCAAATCTTGTTTTGGCTTCAGCAATAGCTTCGGCAACACGCAATGGCGATACACCACCTTTTGCACAACGCTTGTCTAAGCAAGATTGGAGGGAAAGAATCTCGTAAACATCATCTCCCACTACTTCACTAAATTGGCGGAATTCAGGGATAGTAAGATCTTCTAATCCTTTGCCTTTCTCGATTGCATAAACAACCGTTTCACCCACGATATGATGGGAATCTCGGAAAGGTACGCCCTTAGAGACTAAATAATCAGCTAATTCAGTTGCGTTTGAATATCCTTTTAACGCGGCTTCACGAGTACGTTCAACATTTACTTTCAATTCATCTAATACGAACGTTGCCATATCTACACAGTTTTGCCAAGTATCTAATGCATCAAAAATGCCCTCTTTGTCTTCTTGCATATCTTTATTATACGCAAGTGGCAAGCCTTTTAAGGTGACTAGCATACCTGTTAATGAGCCAATCACTCTGCCGGCTTTGCCCCGAATTAACTCACATGCATCAGGATTTTTCTTTTGTGGCATTAATGATGAGCCAGAAGTCACGCGGTCGGATAATTCCACGAAATTTGCCTCTCCGCTGTTAAAGATAATCATATCTTCAGCAAAGCGGGAAAGATGCGCCATACTGAGGGATGCGATGGAAAGTAACTCCACGATATGATCGCGATCAGAGACGCTATCTAAGCTATTTCTAGTTGCGAAAGCAAAACCAAGATAGTGTGCAAGTGAATCACGATCTACCGCATAGGCCGTACCAGCCAGCGCACCACTACCAAGTGGGCAGGTATTCATTCGATTATACGCATCTGTTAAACGTGTATAGTCGCGCTCAAACATTTCCACATATGCCATACACCAATGGGCAAAAGTGATAGGTTGAGCTCGTTGTAAATGGGTATAGCCAGGCATTACTGCTTGTTGTGTGTTTTCTGCGGTTTGAACTAAGTGGCGTTGCAAATTACGTACTGATTCTTGTAATTCAACCACACGTTGTTTACACCATAGTTTTATATCTACTGCCACTTGATCGTTACGGCTACGGCCAGTATGTAATTTTTTACCAAGGTTGCCTACTTTATCAATTAGCTTACTTTCAACCCAACTATGAATATCTTCAGCATCATCTTGTAAAATTGCTTGCGGATTTGACCGCACTTCAATAAGTAATTCATTTAGTGCTTGTTCAAGTTGATGCTGTTCTTCGATCGTTAATATATTTACTTTCACTAAGGCTTTGGACCAACCAATTGAGCCTTGAATATCCTGTTCTGCCAAACGATAATCAAAACGTAACGAGTCATTAAAATCTTTAAAACGTTTATCCGCTGCCTGCGTAAAACGCCCACCCCAAAGTGCCATAATCTTTCCTTCTTATTTAATTAATTATTCTATTATTGTGCATATTTATGCATAAAGCAATATTCTATATTAATAATAAAACAAAAATGGACAAAATCTTTCATTTTGTCCATTTTATCTGTATTAGTGGTATTTATAGCGTTTTTGCTAAATTCTTGATAAAGGTTTTGAATTCTTTACCTAATTTTTCGTGACGAATACCGTATTCTACGAAAGCTTCCATGTAGCCAATTTTATCACCACAGTCGAATGTTTCACCTGTCATATGGAATGCTTCAACAGTTTCTTTTTCAATGAGCATATCAATCGCATCGGTTAATTGGATTTCATCACCAACACCGATTGGCGTCTTTTCCAACAAGTCCCAAATTGCTGCTGAGAAAACGTAACGACCCACTACAGCAAGGTTTGATGGCGCATCTTCAACGGCTGGTTTTTCAACAATGCTATTAATTTTTGCACTTTCACCACTATTAAGAACTATGCCACCACAGTCTGCAACACCATAGCTACTCACATTTTCTTGTGGAACAGGCGTTACCATAATTTGGCTTGCACCAGTTTCATTAAAGCGTTTAATCATTGCAGAAAGATTTTCTTTTTTCTGGTCTGCACTGAAATCGGCTAACAATACGTCAGGTAATACAACAGCAAATGATTCATTGCCTACAAGTGGGCGACCGCACAACACGGCGTGACCAAGTCCTTTTGCATTACCTTGGCGAACATGCATGATAGTTACATCTTTTGGACAGATAGAACGCACTTCTTCTAGAAGTTGACGCTTAACACGTTTTTCTAGCATTGTTTCTAGTTCAAAAGAGGTATCAAAATGGTTTTCTATAGCATTTTTTGATGAATGCGTGACAAGCACAATTTCTTTTATGCCAGCTGCAACACATTCATTTACCACGTATTGAATCAATGGTTTATCAACCAAAGTAAGCATTTCCTTCGGAATTGCCTTCGTGGCAGGCAACATACGTGTACCAAGGCCGGCTACAGGAATAATTGCTTTCATAATATAAAATCCATTATTTACGATTATGATGAACTGTCTAATTGTTCATCTTTCATCTGTTTAATTCGTTGGTAAATTTCTTCTCGGTGAACGGATACTTCTTTAGGCGCTTCTACACCGAGTTTAACTTGGTTTCCACGTACACTCAAAATCGTGATAGAAATATCATTTCCAATAAGTACACTTTCGCCAACTTTACGAGTCAAGATTAACATCTTTTATCTCCTTAGTTTGCATTTATTAGATATCCCTATCAATCAAGGAAGGGTTGGCATCCCACCAACCGGCTTGTACTACAGATTTTTGTTTAACCAGTCCTGTGCTACTTTAACTGCTTGTGCCACATTTTCTGGTTGGGAGCCTCCTGCCATTGCCATATCCGGACGACCACCGCCTTTACCCCCGACCTGTTGAGCCATTAAATTAACGAGCTCTCCAGCTTTTACTTTGGTAGTTAAATCGTTTGTTACACCAACGACAAGGTTGACTTTTTCATCTAAGATCGATGCGAATGCGATTACGCCTGAGCCGAGTTGATTTTTTAAATCATCGACCATCACACGTAATGATTTTGTTTCTACGCCGTCTAATTGTTGTGCGATAACAGAAACACCGTTGATTTTCACCGCACTTTTTACAAAATCAGAACCAGCCTGCATTGCGGCTTTTTCTTTTAGACCTTGCAATTCTTTTTCCACTTTCTTCGCTTTGTCTTGAAGTTGCTGGATTTTTTCCGCTAAGGTATTTACGTCTGATTTTAATAAGTCCGCGCTTTGGGTCAGAATACGTTGTTGATTATGTAACCACTCAATCGCATTTTCACCAGTTATTGCTTCAATACGACGAACACCTGCTGCCACTGCGCTTTCAGTAATAATTTTAAATAGACCGATATCCCCAGTGCGTTTTGCGTGAATACCACCACAAAGCTCAATTGAGAAATCGCCCATGGTTAATACGCGAACCTTATCACCATATTTCTCGCCAAAGAGTGCCATTGCCCCTTTAGCTTTTGCTGAATCAATATCCATAATATCCGTTTGAACTGGGAAGTTAGCACGGATTTTTTGGTTCACTAATGTTTCAATTTGAGTTAATTGCTCTTTTGTAATTGCTTCAGGTTGTGCAAAGTCAAAACGCAAGGCTTTATCTGAAACAAGTGAGCCTTTTTGTACAACATGTTGACCTAAAACTTGACGCAAGGCCGCGTGTAATAAGTGTGTGGCTGAGTGGTTGAGTGATGTGTGATGGCGACGTTCCGCATCCACAATAGCATTCACTGATTGTCCAACTTTCAAACATCCTTGCGTTAATTCTCCAATATGTCCAAATACTTGCCCATATTTTTGGGTATCTTTAACATTAAAGGTCACGCCTTGTGCGCTTAAATATCCGCTATCGCCAATTTGGCCACCTGATTCTGCATAAAACGGCGTATTTTCTAAAATAACGACCGCACTTTGACCCGCTTCGATACTTTCCACTGATTTACCATCATGGAAAAGTGCGGTGATTTTTGCTTGAGATTCGATTTCAGTATAGCCTTCAAACTTGGTTTCACCATCCACGCGAATAATGCTGTTATAGTCCACGCCAAACTGGCTCGCTGCTTGAGCTCGAGTACGTTGTGCTTCCATTTCACGGTCAAACGCTTGTTCATCAATAGTGATATTGCGTTCACGACATACATCAGCCGTTAAATCCAATGGGAAACCATAGGTGTCATACAGTTTGAATGCAACTTCACCTGAAAGAACGCCATCTTTCACTTGAGCAAGGGCTTCATCTAATAAGCTTAAGCCACGTTCTAGAGTGCGAGCGAATTGTTCTTCTTCTAAACGTAATAGTTTTTCAACATTTACTTGTTTTGCTTTTACGTCTTTGCCTGCTTCTGCCATTACTTCAATTAGAGTTGCCACGAGTTTATAGAAAAAGGCTTCTTTGGCACCTAATAAGTGACCGTGACGAACTGCGCGGCGAATAATACGACGTAAGACATAACCACGGCCTTCGTTTGATGGAATAACGCCATCTGCGATTAAATATGCACAAGAACGAATATGGTCTGCAATAACACGTAATGATTTATTACTTAAATCTGTTGTGCCAACAACTTCAGCCGTTTTTGCGATTAATGTTTTGAAAATATCAATCTCGTAGTTTGAGTTAACATGTTGTAATACAGCAGAAATACGCTCTAATCCCATACCTGTGTCAACTGATGGACGTGGTAATTTTTCCATTGTGCCATCGGCTAAACGGTTGAATTGCATGAACACAACGTTCCAGATTTCGATATAACGGTCGCCATCTTCTTCTGGTGAGCCTGGAGGTCCGCCCCAAATATGATCGCCGTGATCGTAGAAAATTTCAGTACAAGGACCACAAGGACCCGTATCGCCCATTGCCCAGAAGTTGTCTGATGCATAAGGTGCGCCTTTATTGTCACCAATGCGAATAATGCGTTCAGCAGGAACACCGACTTCTTTATTCCAGATGTTGTAGGCTTCGTCATCGGTTTCATACACGGTTACCCATAGTTTTTCTTTAGGTAAACCAAGCCATTGTGGGGAAGTTAAATATTCCCAAGCAAAATTAATCGCATCGTGTTTAAAGTAATCACCAAAACTGAAGTTACCAAGCATTTCAAAGAAAGTATGATGACGCGCAGTATAACCAACATTTTCTAAGTCGTTGTGTTTACCACCTGCACGCACGCAACGTTGAGCAGTGGTCGCTCGAGAATAAGGGCGTTTATCCATTCCAAGGAATACATCCTTAAATTGGTTCATCCCAGCATTCGTGAAAAGCAAAGTCGGATCATTTTCCGGCACAAGTGAGCTACTCTCAACTACTTGGTGGCCTTTGCTATGGAAAAAATCAAGGAATGATTGTCTTATTTCTGCCGTTGTTTTCATTAAAAAGAATCCTTGTTACCCATAATAAAAATAAAAACTAAATCGCTCTATTTTTGCATATTTTTGAAATTTATAAAAAGGCTTTTTGCCAAAACCCCAAAATAAAACCGCACTTCACGACGTTATTTGAGAAGTGCGGTTAAAATTTAAGTTATTTCAGATTATTCAAAAAACAATTTCTTGTTAATTATTCATCTCTAAGCGGAACAACCAACATATCAATTTTAATCGTATTCATCACTTGACGTGTTGAAGACATTAACTTACTCCAAAAGTCTTGGTGATGTCCCGTCACTAATAAATCTACATCATATTGTTCGATGGCATCACTTAGAACTTGTCCTAAATCACCACTGCCACTCAATTTTTCTGAAATTGGATAATCCGCACTTTCAGCTAAATCTAATAAGGCTTTTTGTGTTTCCGTGGAAATTCTGTCTTGCATCGAAGACATATTCACATCAATCAATCCAGTGTAAAGATCCGAGAAGTTCACATCAACGTGGATGATAGAAAGTTTTGCTTCGTGGCGTTTTGCAACTCCAACCGCTTTTTTAAGTAAAACTGGACTCTCTTCAGAAAGATCTACTGCCACTAAAACGTGTTTGTACATAATCGACTCCTTAACTGATTGGTTCGGCTTTTAACTGGCTCTAATGCTAACATTTTGAGCAATAAAAAACTGTGTACTAGATCACAATTTAAACATTTTTATTAAAAATTCATTAAATTTTCAATGTCTGCAATTTCTTTAGGGGCCGCTGCGGTTAGGATTTTATTACCATATTCAGTCATGAGTAAATTATCCTCAATGCGCACGCCAATGCCTTTGTATTGCTCTGGCACATCAGCATCTTCTGAAATATAAATACCCGGCTCAACGGTAATCACCATGCCGATTTCGAGTATCCGTTGTTTATCTTGGCCATAGCTACCTACATCATGCACATCTAACCCTAGCCAGTGACCTAATCCGTGCATATAAAATTGTCGATAAGCTTGTTGTTGAATGAGTGTATCGACATCACCTTTTAAGATACCTAAATCCACTAATCCTTGGGTTTTAATACGAATGACTTCATCATTGGCTTGCTTAATGGAATTGCCAGGTACAAGTAATTCAATCGCACGTTTTTGTGCTTTTAAAACTAACTCGTAAATTTCACGTTGAGGCTGGCTAAATTTTCCATTTACAGGAAAAGTGCGGGTAATATCGCCCGCATACATGGCAAATTCACAGCCAGCATCAATGAGCACTAAATCCCCATCATTTAATGGACGATCATTTTCTGTGTAGTGCAAAATACAGGCGTTATTTCCCCCTGCAACAATGGAATTGTAAGAAGGAAATCTGGCGCAATGGCGATTAAATTCATGCAAAATATCGCTTTCAATTTCATATTCAAATCGATTTGGACGTGTTGTTTGCATTGCTTTAATATGCCCTAGAGCCGTAATTTGTCCCGCTTGTTGCATTAATCGGATTTCATTAGGCGATTTTATAAGGCGCATTTCGCTGAGCATTGGTCGCCAATCTAAAATCTCGTTAAAACTCACCGCACTTTCTGTCACTAATTTATCACCCCAAGTATGAATTTCTGGCACATAGTAAAGTGCGGTTAGTTTTTTTAATATTTTTGGCAGTACGGTAGAGAACTCTTCAATAGAATAGGCTTCATTTACATTAAGTTGTTGTGGTGCACGCTCAACACCTAATCGGCGACCATTCCACGTTTCAAGTAACGGATCGCGTGGACGAAGAAAAATAATGGCTTTTTCTGCTTGTTCTGTTTTCAGTAATAACAGTGCTGCATTCGGCTCATTAAAGCCTGTTACATACCAAAAATAGCTATCTTGACGGAAAGGATAGGTACAATCATTATTACGGCGTTTTTCGATTTCAGAAAAAAGCAATAATGCTGAATTAGGTTGCATTTGAGCGAATACTCGTGTGCGGCGTTTCCAAAATTCTTCTTTAGGCAATTCAGCCATATAAGCCAATTCCATCCGAGATCTCCTTAATGTAATACAGGTTTGTTTTCTATTTCTCCTTCGTTGAAATGAGAATAGAACAACATTGCAATGGTGCGAACATATTCAATGATTTCTTCTAGCGCTTCCGCAAGTTCTTCTTCGTTATCGTCTTCATCATAACCAAGTTGGCAAATATCTTGTAAATCATCTACGGCTTCGCCAATTTCGCCTTTTTCTTTTGTTAATTCAGGTTGTGCTAAGCCAAGACCAAGTAAGAATTGGTTTGCCCAATCGGATAAGCTATCCGCTTGTGCAAAGACATTTTCATCTTCGGTTAAACCAAGTTCAAAGGTAAATCCTTCAACATCTGATAAGGTTTGACTAATTTTTTCATAAAGTTCTGTAACGGGTTGAACTAATGCTGTTGGGTAAGCGTGATTATCATTGCTGAATTGATATAAGAGCGGTAGCCAACTTTGATCTTTTAAGCCACCACAAAGTAAACCGCTTAAAAAACCGTGTAGTTCTGTTGCATTAAAGTCGATTCCAGCAGATTTAAGTTGTTGGTTAAGGTCAGAATGAGAAATGAGCATAATAGATGTCCTGAGTAAATTTGAAATTAGTGTAAACCTTTGTAAATAAAAAAGCGATCGCTTTTCCTTGTGGAAAAACGACCGCACTTTTTACCTGATTATGAGCGAATTACATCATTCCGCCCATTCCACCCATACCGCCCATGCCTGCGCCTAGGTCAGCTTTTTCATCTTTTGGAAGCTCGGTTACCATACATTCAGTGGTAATCATTAAGCCTGCTACAGATGCCGCGAATTGCAACGCAGAACGAGTTACTTTAGTTGGATCTAAGATACCCATTTCGATCATATCGCCGTATTGTTCTGTACCTGCGTTATAACCAAAGTTTCCTTCGCCATTTTTAACCGCACTTGCCACAACAGATGCTTCTTCACCCGCGTTAGTGACGATTTGACGTAAAGGCGCTTCCATCGCACGTAATGCAAGTTTAATACCCACATTTTGTTCTTCGTTGTCACCTTTTAGGCTTGCTGCAACTTTCGCTGCTGCACGAACTAATGCAACACCACCACCGGCAACAATACCTTCTTCAACTGCTGCACGAGTTGCGTGTAATGCATCGTCCACTCGATCTTTTTTCTCTTTCATTTCAACTTCAGTTGCTGCACCAACTTTAATTACAGCTACACCACCAGCAAGTTTAGCCACGCGTTCTTGAAGTTTTTCTTTGTCATAATCAGACGTTGATTCTTCGATTTGTTGACGAATTTGAGCTACACGACCTTTGATTTGAGCTTCATCACCTACACCATCGATGATCGTGGTATTGTCTTTGTTGATGACTACACGTTTTGCTTGACCTAAATCTTCTAATGTCGCTTTTTCAAGTTCCATACCGATTTCTTCAGAAATCACGGTACCAGCAGTTAAGATCGCAATATCTTGTAACATTGCTTTACGACGATCACCAAAACCAGGGGCTTTCACTGCTGCTACTTTCACGATACCACGCATGGTGTTCACCACTAAAGTTGCAAGTGCTTCACCTTCGATATCTTCAGCGATAATTAATAATGGTTTACCCGCTTTTGCAACACCTTCTAATACTGGAAGTAATTCGCGAATGTTTGATACTTTTTTATCTACTAAAAGAATGTATGGGTTGTCTAATTCAACAGTTGCCGTTTCTGGTTTGTTGATGAAATAAGGTGATAAATAACCACGATCGAATTGCATCCCTTCCACAACCGCTAATTCATCGTCAAGACCTGTACCATCTTCTACGGTAATCACGCCTTCTTTACCCACTTTTTCCATCGCTTGTGAGATTAATTGACCCACAATGCTGTCAGAGTTTGCAGAAATAGTCCCTACTTGTTCAATTTCTTTTGCTGTTTCACAAGGTTTAGATAAATTTTTAAGCTCAGAAACAACCGCACTTACTGCTTTATCGATACCGCGTTTTAAATCCATTGGATTCATGCCTGCAGCTACTGCTTTTAAGCCTTCATTTACGATAGCTTGAGCAAGAACTGTCGCGGTAGTTGTACCGTCACCTGCTGCATCATTGGCTTTAGAGGCAACCTCTTTCACCATTTGTGCACCCATATTTTCAAATTTATCTTCTAATTCAATTTCACGTGCGACAGACACACCATCTTTGGTGATGGTTGGTGCACCAAATGATTTATCTAAAATTACATTACGACCTTTAGGGCCAAGGGTAACTTTTACCGCATCTGCTAATACATTCACGCCTTTAAGCATTTTTACGCGTGCATCGTTACCAAATTTTACGTCTTTTGCTGCCATTTTCTTTTTTCCTTAATTTAAATTATTCCACAATCGCCAAAATATCGTTTTCAGAAATGATTAACACTTCTTCACCATCGATTTTTTCACTTTTCACGCCATAACCATCATTGAAAATGACCGTATCACCAACTTTTACATCTAAAGGTTGAACGGTGCCATTTTCCAAAATACGACCCTTACCCACTGCCAATACTTTCGCACGGGTGGATTTAGTCGCTGCTGAGCCTGTTAATACGATACCGCCAGCTGAACGGGTTTCGACTTCTTCACGTTTAATAATTACACGATCGTGTAAAGGACGAATATTCATGATTAATTTCCTTCTTGAGAATTTGTAAGTGCGGTTTTTATATAAGGAGGATTTTTTCGCTTTCAAGGGCTATGAATAAAAAAATTCTGACAAAATGTTTTTCCTATTTGGATTTTTTACGTAAAATTCGCCGCTCTTTGTGCGATAGATAAATGAAGGAATGAAGATATGCACTTAACATCAAGAGAACAAGAGAAATTGATGCTCTTTTTAACCGGTGAGCTTGCGGCAAAACGCAAAGCGCGTGGCGTAAAATTAAACTATCCTGAGGCTATCGCTTATATCGCGAGTCATTTACAAGAAGCAGCTAGAGATGGTATGAGTGTGGCGGAAGTCATGCAATATGGCGCAACCCTACTCACCGTTGAAGATGTGATGGAAGGCGTTGCTGAGATGGTACACGAAGTACAAATTGAAGCAACTTTCCCAGATGGTACGAAGCTTGTTACCGTCCACAATCCGATTAGATAAAAGAACATTCCCCCTCTTTAGCAAAGAGGGGGCTTTCTATAAAAATTTTAAAATAGAAGGATTTAAATAAAATGATTCCAGGTGAATACCAATTAGCTGAAGGCGATATTATTGCCAATGTTGGCAGAAAAACAGTCACAATTGAAGTAACTAACTCAGGCGACCGCCCAATTCAAGTCGGTTCCCATTACCATTTTTTTGAAACCAATAATGCCCTTAAATTTGACCGCACTTTAGCGCGTGGAATGCGCTTAAATGTTCCATCTGGCAATGCAGTACGTTTTGAGCCAGGTGAAGTGAAATCAGTCGAGTTAGTGGCTTTTGGTGGCTCGCAAACTATTTACGGCTTCCATAATCAAATTGATGGCAAATTATAAGGTAGGGCAGAATGGCATTAACAATTTCAAGAGCGCAATATGTAGCAACTTATGGCCCAACCGTTGGCGATAAAGTCCGTTTAGGCGATACCAATTTATGGGCAACTATTGAGCAAGATTTATTGACCAAAGGTGATGAGTGTAAATTTGGTGGCGGTAAAAGTGTGCGTGATGGCATGGCGCAAAGCGGCACCGCAACTCGCGATAATCCAAATGTATTGGATTTTGTGATTACCAACGTGATGATCATTGATGCTAAATTAGGCATTATCAAAGCCGATATTGGTATTCGCGATGGTCGTATTGTGGGTATCGGACAAGCGGGTAACCCTGACACCATGGATAACGTCACGCCAAACATGATTATCGGTGCAAGCACGGAAGTACATAATGGCGCACATTTAATTGCAACCGCAGGCGGTATTGATACCCACATTCACTTTATTTGCCCTCAACAAGCACAACATGCGATTGAAAGCGGGGTTACGACGTTAATTGGTGGCGGAACAGGCCCTGCTGATGGTACACACGCGACTACTTGTACCCCGGGCGCATGGTATATGGAACGTATGTTCCAAGCGGCAGAAGCTTTACCTGTTAACGTAGGATTTTTCGGTAAAGGAAACTGCTCAACCTTAGATCCGCTACGCGAACAAATTGAAGCGGGTGCATTAGGTTTAAAAATCCACGAAGACTGGGGCGCAACGCCTGCAGTGATTGATTCTGCATTAACCGTTGCCGATGAAATGGATGTGCAAGTGGCCATTCACACCGATACGCTAAATGAAAGTGGATTCTTAGAAGATACCATGAAAGCAATTGATGGACGAGTAATTCATACTTTCCATACGGAGGGTGCGGGTGGTGGTCATGCACCTGACATCATTAAAGCAGCGATGTATCCAAACGTATTACCTGCTTCAACCAACCCGACTCGTCCGTTTACGAAAAACACCATTGATGAACATTTAGATATGTTGATGGTTTGCCATCACTTAGATAAACGTGTACCAGAAGACGTAGCATTTGCTGATAGCCGTATCCGCCCTGAAACCATTGCTGCAGAAGATATTTTGCACGATATGGGCGTCTTTTCGATTATGAGTTCAGACTCTCAAGCAATGGGACGTATTGGAGAAGTAGTAATTCGTACATGGCAAACTGCAGATAAAATGAAAATGCAACGTGGTGAGTTAGGCAATGAAGGAAACGATAACTTCCGCATTAAACGCTACATTGCAAAATACACTATTAACCCGGCAATTGCACACGGTATTGCGGATCATATTGGTTCGTTGGAAGTGGGCAAAATTGCAGATATCGTGTTGTGGAAACCGATGTTCTTTGGCGTAAAACCTGAAGTGGTGATTAAGAAAGGCTTTATTAGCTACGCGAAAATGGGCGATCCAAATGCCTCTATTCCAACACCACAACCAGTGTTCTACCGTCCAATGTACGGTGCACAAGGCTTAGCCACAGCACAAACAGCGGTATTTTTTGTTTCACAAGCCGCTGAAAAAGCCGATATTCGTGCGAAGTTCGGTTTACACAAAGAAACCATTGCCGTGAAAGGCTGCCGCAGCGTAGGTAAAAAAGATCTCGTTCACAACAATGCAACACCTGAAATCACAGTGGATCCAGAACGCTATGAAGTGCGTGTAGATGGTGAGCTAATTACCTGCGAACCCGTGGATACGGTGCCATTAGGGCAACGATATTTTATGTTCTAAGCAGAAAAGAGCGGTCAAATTTTAAGGAGGTTTTACAATGAAACTTTGGTACTCCACCACCAGCCCGTATGTACGTAAAGTGCTAGTAACGTTGAAATATCAACAACTATTAGACAAAACAGAACTGATTAAAATTGGTTCATCATTTGATGCAAGCTCTCCGCATAATCAGGCCAACCCATTGGGACGTGTTCCTGCGTTAGAACGTAATTGTGGTAATTGGCTTTATGGTAGTTTGCTGATTTGCGAATATCTTGACCAAAAAGGTAAGGTAGAGCCTAAACTCATTCCAGAAAGTGGCAAGCCACGTTGGGCAGCGTTAGCGTTGCATAATTTAGCAGATGGCATTATGGAAAACACCGTGCCGATGATGGCTGAAAAAATGCTTCGCCCTGAAAGTGAATGGTGGACAGCTCGCCATCAATAACTAACTGAACGCAATCGTCAAAGTTTTGCAAGACTTGAGCAAGACTTAAAACCGTTTGGTACGGAATTAAACATTGGTACGTTAACGGCGGTGGCAGTCATTGATTGGTTCTTATTTAGAGCAGAGAAAATTGGATTAGATCTTGCAAAAGAATTTCCAAATTTAACCGCTTGGGCAGCCGAGATGAATGAAAAATATGAGGTTTTAAGAGAAACAAAGCCAACTTTGTAACCATTTTTGTGGCGTCACGAAATTGGTCTAAATAACCTAATTTCTCTGTTTTTTCTTCTGCCAAATCTCCCCCACCCCTCTTTGCTAAAGAGGGGAAAGAACGAGCGAGATTTTATATCATTGTTCTACTTTGATATGGCAAATATAAATGAGTCAGATGACAGCAAATTTATAAGGAAAATTCTCTCTTTAGCAAAGAGGGGGAGGGGAGATTTGGCAGCCTTAATTAGAGAAGAAAATAAGTAATACAAAAATGAAAATCCTCACTCCCATTCTGCCTATTATGGATACCATTTTAGGCGACTTAGTTAGCCTCCAGACTGAAGGCAAAATTACCCATCAAACCATTGAACGCGTGGCATTGCAGTGGTATGAAAGTGAACGCAATATTCTGCGTAAAACCACTGATACGGGGCGTGAAGTTGCCTTTCGCTTACTCAAAGAGGGGCAACGCTTGAAACACGATGATGTGGTGTTTATCAGCGATGAACTGGCTATTGTGATTGAAATTCTGCCAAGTGAAGTCATTGTGCTGTCTCCGAAAACCTTGCCTGAAATGGCACGGGCGTGTTATGAAATCGGCAACAAACATTCTCCGCTGTTTTTAGATGGTGATGAAGTGACATTACCTTACGATAAGCCGATGTTCGAATGGCTACAAGCGGCTGGATTTCATCCTCAAAAAGCAGAACGCCGTTTAAGCCAAGCGTTGAGAGCGAACTCTGCACAAGGGCACGGGCATTCACATAGCCATTCACACGATCATCACGGTTATCATCATCACGGAGATGGCAATTGGCACCAGCATTAAACCGAAGTCTGTCAGATTTAGGTGCATTGTTGCACTTGGTTGACCCGACTTTGCCAATCGGGGGCTTTAACCATTCAAACGGTTTAGAAACCTTTGTTCAACAAGGTGTTGTTTCGACGAAACCAAGCCTAGAAGAATATGTGCAAACTCAGCTTTTGCAAAACTGGGTGTATAACGATGGCGCTTATCTTTCGCTCGCATTTGAAGCCATGGCTATCAATGATTTTGACCGTTTGTGCGAATTAGACCATTCGTTATCTGCGACCAAAATTGCGCGAGAAAGTCGAGAAGGCAGTTTTAAACTCGGCGTGCGGTTATTAAAAATTTTTATCCGCTATGAACAACACCCGATGTTGAGCCAATTTCAGCAAGCGATTCAAAATAAAACCGTGCAAGGCTATTTCCCGATTGTGTTTGCGATGGTGGCGCAAGCGATGGGGCTCAGCAAAGCGGATACCCTGTATGCGTTTTACTACAATGCAGCAGTCGGCACCATTACCAATGGCGTAAAACTCATTCCGCTCAGCCAAATGGACGGGCAAGATATTCTGTTTGATTTGCGTCGTGCGCTCTTGCAAGCTGTCGAATTAAGCCTTGATCCAAATCTTGATTGGCTAGGTGCAGCAACTCTCGCAAATGACATCCGTTCCATGCAGCACGAAGTGCTTTATACGCGGCTTTATATGTCGTAAGAGCGGTCATTTTTTATTAAATTTTTACATATCGCAGAGGTTATAAGAATGAGCTTCTACGAATCAACAAAAGGAACATTATGCGTAACTACATTAAAATTGGCGTAGCAGGCCCCGTTGGTGCAGGCAAAACCGCGTTAATTGAAAAACTGACTCGTGAAATTGCAAGCCGTTATAGCGTGGCGGTAATCACTAACGATATTTATACCCAAGAAGATGCGGAGTTTTTAACGAAAAACAGCTTACTTCCGCCTGAGCGAATTATGGGCGTGGAAACGGGCGGTTGCCCACATACAGCAATTCGTGAAGATGCGTCAATGAACTTAGAAGCTGTCGATGAAATGGTTGCACGCTTCCCTGATGTAGAAATCGTGTTTATTGAATCTGGTGGTGATAACTTATCTGCCACCTTTAGCCCTGATTTAGCAGATGTGACTATTTTCGTGATTGACGTCGCACAAGGTGAAAAAATCCCGCGTAAAGGTGGTCCTGGCATCACCCGTTCTGATTTATTAGTGATTAACAAAACTGACCTAGCGCCATTCGTTGGTGCTGACTTAAGTGTCATGGAACGAGATGCACGTCGTATGCGTAACGGTCAACCGTTTATCTTTACCAACTTAATGAAGAAAGAAAATTTAGATGGTGTAATTGGTTGGATTGAAAAATACGCTTTATTAAAAAATATAGAAGAACCTAAAGCCTTAGTGAGATAAAGTACTCTCCCCTCTTCTTTTGAGGAGGGGGGATTTTACAAATTTAATCGATTATGAACAGTACGCTCAAACTCTCAACTAAACTTTCTCCAAGCGGTAAAACTCAGCTTGCGGAATATTTTGCCACTCCCCCTTTCAAAGTGATGACGTTACCTCCTTATGCGGATGCTTGGACAAATGGACTTAATGCCATTCAGATGTCTTCTTCGCCAGGACTCTTATCAGGGGATCGTATTGATATTCAAATAACGCTCGCAGAATCGACCGCACTTTCTTTAAATACACAGGCATTTACCCGTGTTAAGGCAATGAATGAAGGCAATTTTGCTGAACAAAACACGTTCATTCAGCTTGAAGAGAATAGCTATTTATTTTATTTGCCCCACCCATTGGTATTGCATAAGGATTCTGCATTTAAGCAAAAAACATTCATCAATATACAACCTAATAGCGTTCTGATTTACGGAGATATTGTGGCTATTGGCCGCGTAGCAAATAATGAACGTTTTGAATTTCGCCAATTTTCTTCTCATTTAAAAGTTCAGCTTTTGCAAAATAACGGGCAAACTAAACCGCTCGTCTTGGATTGTATTCAATGGCAGCCTGCACAAATGAAATTGACCGCATTAAGCCAAATGGAAGGGTTCTCACATCAAGGATCGTTGGTTTATCTCAATTTGCAGAAAACATCAACTGAAGTTAAACAAATCGTCCAAACACTTCAACAGCAGGAAAGTGAAAAATCTATACTTATTGGCGTTTCTCAATTAAATGAAGGTGGACTTATTGTACGAGTGCTTGGTCATCGTGCTGAGCTCATTCAAAAGCTCTTTGAGAAGATCGGTGAGCAACTAAAATCAGCATAAAATTAGGGGCTGACGTAGACTAGCATTCTTGCTAATCTACGTCAGCCCCAAAAATTATTTTCGATAAAAATCAACCGCCCTTACAAATCAACCAAGGAACTTGCTTGCCTTGTTGATTCTTGTAGTAAATTGAACTTTGAGAGCGCGCGATTAAATCCACATAACTTCCTTGAATCGGATCATACGAACGATAAACCACCTCAAATTTTGTACCGCGCGCATTCAGTGTCAGCGTGTATGAATGATCAAAAGGCACCGCCTTGCCATTATCTAGCTGGAAATAAAAACCGAAGTTATCTTTCATACGGCTTTCACGCGACAACGGGAAATAAGTCGTCAAATGAGAAATCCCCCCAGTATCTTTATTATTACAACGATAATGATATGGCTTGTAATTAACCGAATTATTTAACTCAGCTTGGCTAATATTATTCTTTAAAAATCGAGATTTAACCGTCTTTTTTGGCTGATGTGTTGTGGTACAAGCAAATAAACTCACAAGGACACCCACAAACAATGCCATCTTTAATTTATTCATAAATACAAAATTCCGAGCAATAAGAAAGCGCGTATGATAGCGGAAATTGGGGATTGTGCAAGGGATTGGAATGAGACTAAAAAAACCGAAATAAAAACTGGAAATGTAATTCCAAATACAGGCTAAAAAAAAACAAATATGGAAATTGACTTCCAATTGACACTCAAGACCTCCAACAGCTTATTCAAGAAAAAATGCCGTCTTCTCCAGCTAAAACCTACTTTCTGATTGATGAAATTCAATTCGTGGAAGGCTGGCAAAAAATCGTCAATGCGCTTCGCGTGAGTTTTAACACCGACATCGTGATTACGGGCTCAAATGCTAACTTGCTTTCCGGTGAGCTTGCGACGCTGTTAAGCGGTCGGTATGTAGAAATCAAAATTTATCCGCTTTCTTTTAAAGAATTTTTGCACGCCAAAAATGTGGATAGTCAATCAAGATTGGTGGATAAACTCTATTCGGAATACGAAAAATATGGCGGTTTCCCCAGTGTTGCTATTGCTGATGAATCTTTAAAAGAAACGATTTTATCTGGCATTTTTGATTCCATCGTACTGAATGATATTGCTCATCGTGCTGGCGTGAAAGATACCCATATTCTTAAAAGCGTGATTCTCTTTTTGGCGGATAATGTAGGGCAGTTAGTGAATCCGAGTAAAATTAGCAACACGCTCACGTCCGAACGTGTTCCCACCTCAAACCCTACCATCAGCAAATATCTTGATTTGTTAGAAAATGCGTTTCTTTTTTATAAAGCAAAACAATACGATATTCGCGGAAAAGGCTATTTAAAAACCAATGCGAAATATTTTATTGTGGATAACGGTTTAAGACGACATGCTATCGGTAAAAAAGGCGCGAATTATGCCAATCGACTAGAAAATATCGTCTTTATTGAATTACTCAGACGTGGTTATACCATAGATGTCGGTAAACTTGACAGCAAAGAAATTGATTTTATCGCCCGAAAAGCCGATGAGATTTTGTATGTGCAAGTCGCCTTTGAAATCCCTGAAAATACCCACGAAACAGATAATCTTTTGCATATTAAAGATAACTATAAGAAGATCTTAATTACGGGGAAATATTACGAACAAACAGAAATTGATGGGATTGAGGTGATTTATGTGGTGGATTGGTTGCTGCAATAAATCTAAAAACATTGAAAATTTTCACCGCACTTTTAGTGATTAACGTTTATACTGGTGCGCGTTTCTTAACGTGTGCCATGGAAATTAAATAATGTGCGGTGAGTTTTTGAAGTGTTTTTTATTGAAGTTAGGCACACGCTAGGAAGCGTGCACCAACAGATTGTGCTAATAAGGAAAGATAGCGCCAGCGTCCACGCTGGTGCTGTTTAATAATACATTGCGAATTTTACCCATAAGCCGTTGGCAGAATTAATATTCAAAATTCTTTGGATTTTTTGACCGCACTTTTAGATGGGGGCACAAGCGAGGACGCTTGCGCTATCATGGGGGAGACTAATGAACTTTGAATCTTTCTTTTTTTAGCCTTAGCATATTTAAAATTTCATCTAATTTAAATTTATCAAATGGATCAAGATCTTTTGAATTATATCTATTAGTTAAACAAGCTATAAACTTATCAATAAAACTTTCTTCAGCTTTCAAATATTCTGCTAATGTTATTTCATTAATACTACGATTTGTTTTATATCTTTCATCAAGAAAATAACAAAAATTATACAACCCATTATAATTATTACTATCATCAATTAACACTTCCATAACTTGATTAACATTTTCTTCAGTCAGCAAAACTTTGCACTCGTATTTTTCATAGTTACTATACGTATTACTCCAGTCTGCAATTTTTATAAATGGTAATAATTTATAAAAATCATCAATAGTCTTTTTATTTTCTAAAATAAATTGTTGTTCATTTATCTTCTTATAAAATTCTGATCTTATTCTTATGAAATCGTCATCTTCTTCATTGATATATCCCAAGCCTGTAGTATTAAGCCTAAAAAATCTAAGATCTGGAAATGAAGAAGTTTCTTTGTATTTATCTAGGTATTTTGAGAGTGTTTGTTCTATTTCATCAATTGATATATTTCTACATAAATTTTTCTTAACGAAAAATACTAACATACTAACAGCATGCATAAGAATACCTATATTGTGATATTCTATTGAAATAAATTTATTCTTTACATCCTCAAGGTTAGTATAAAATTCATCCCTATTCATCTCTCTGTAGTGCCATAATTTTTGCCAAGATTCATCTTCTTTCCTATTAAATATTGGAAGTGAGGATATCAATTCATTTAGTTCATCATAAGAATTATAGCAACTAGTAATAATCATCTTCCAAATATCTGTATCGAAAATGAGGCTATAATAAAATCCTGAGTTATCTTGTTTTAATGACTCTAAGACGGAATCTATATTATGCTCTTTTTTATATTCTAGTGATAGTGTATAGAATTGCTCTGATAGTCTTTCAATAAATTCATCATTATCTAGATAATTAGATTTTATTTTTTTAGTAAAATCAATGTAATCATCAGTTGTCTGAATTAGATTTCTATAGTTTTTATTTCCAGATCTTTCAAATGTCGATTGGATGATGTTTATAATTATTTCATATTTTTTTAACTTTGAGGAATATTTTTCCTCAAATGACTTCCAATAGCTTTCGTTATCATTATGAATAATAAATGATTTACCTATAACTTTTTCTTTAAATCTTTTATATGTTTCATTTTTATCATTACTTTTATTCTTATAATTAATTTCATCCTCATTTGCTATGATAATTGTTTTCACATTTTTATTTTCACAGATTGAATTTATAAATCCTAATATTTCTATAATAGGTATTAATGTTCTCTCAAGATCATCGAATATAAAAATTAGGTTATTATAATTATTAGTATCATTTTTTAATGGGTTAATAATTTTGCTAAGATCGATTTTTGCAGTTGTTTCCTGACTGGCATCTCCAATTAAGTCAAACGTAAACCCGAAATTTATTGCGGACTTTAATATTCCGCCTGCGAATTTTATGCTTTTATGAGATAAAATTGGATGTAATTCTTCAAAAATAGCGTCATTTACAGATGGGATATCTTTTAATCCAAACAAACTTACATAGATAAACTTATATCTATTATCATTAGATCTTTTTTCTATATAATTTCTTATAAAAAATGTTTTACCACAGCCCCATTTCCCAGTTAAGAGAGTTGCGTATTCAACATCTTCTCTTTCTAAATAAAGATCTAAATAGTTTTCGATATGTTTATTCATTATTGATTCCTGTTATAGAGTAGAAGACCTAAAATTAATTGTAATAAGCTTATTTCATAGCCACACCCAACCATTTCATCATCTCTCTTTCATCCCAACCTTTACGTTTGGCATAATCTTGAGCTTGGTCTTCATCAATGCGACCTAAAGTGAAATAGTCACTTGCAGGGTGGGTGAAGTACCAACCGCAGACGGAAGCGGCTGGCCACATAGCGTAGCTTTCAGTGAGTTTCATGCCGATACGTTGTTCCACTTCTAATAAATCCCAAATCAAGGCTTTTTCGGTATGTTCCGGGCAGCTTGGGTAACCCGGTGCAGGGCGGATGCCGACATAGTTTTCATTGATTAAACCTTGATTGTCGAATTCTTCTTGCGTGTAGCCCCAAATGCGGGTGCGTAGCTCAAAGTGCAAGTATTCCGCCATGGCTTCCGCTAAGCGGTCGCCCACGGCTTGTAGCAGGATAGCATTATAGTCATCGCCCGCTGCTTTATAGCCTTCCACTAATGCCATTTCTTCAATACCCGCACAGACGGCGAACATCCCCATCCAGTCTTTTTTTCCGCTTTCGCGATCCGCAATAAAGTCACTTAGGGCAAAGTTAAACGGACTTTTGCTGTTTTTGCCACGTTCTGTTTGCTGGCGTAAGCCGTAAGCTGTACCAATGGGTTGTGTGTGTTCTTCATCAGAAAATAGCACCACATCGTCGCCCACACGTTCCGCAGGGAATATACCTAAAATACCGCTTGGGTTGAGTTTATGGTTTTGTTCTAACTCATCTAATACCACTTGTGCATCGTTCCATACTTTACGTGCTTCTTCGCCGCCTTCCGGATAATCAAAGGCATCAGGATAGCCGCCCATCAAGCCCCAAATGCGGAAGAATGGCGACCAATCGATGAATTTTCGTAATTCAGCAATCGGCACATTTTTAAATTCTACAATGCCTGTTTGATTTGGTTTTGGCGGCACGTAATCAGCCCATTCACCACTAAAGCCATCAAAGCGGTTTGCACGTGCTTCTTCAATGCTTAGTTGCTTACGAAGTGGTTTACGGTTAGAGAAAGACTGCTGAATTTTCTCGTAATCTTTCTTGAACTGTTCCCACAATGCCGCACGGCTTTCAGGATTCATCAATGTCGCACACACTGTCACCGCACGAGAGGCATTTGAGGTATAAAATACGCCGTGTTCTTTATATTTTGGATAAAGTTTAATGGCCGTATGTTCTTTAGAGGTGGTTGCACCGCCGATCATCACAGGCAGGTTTAAGCCTAAACGGGTCATTTCACCCAAGAAGTATTCCATCTCATCTAAAGAAGGGGTAATCAAACCACTTAATGCAATAATATCCGCTTTTTCATCAATAGCGGTTTGAATGATTTTGTCCGCTGGCACCATCACGCCTAAGTCAATCACTTCAAAGTTATTACATTGCATCACTACGCTCACGATGTTTTTACCGATGTCGTGTACGTCGCCTTTTACGGTCGCAATCACCACTTTACCGTTACTTGAACCTTTTTGTTTGGTTGCATTGATAAACGGCTCTAAATACGCCACGGATTGTTTCATTACGCGCGCAGATTTCACCACTTGTGGGAGGAACATTTTACCGTCACCGAACAAATCGCCGACCACGTCCATGCCTGCCATTAACGGGCCTTCAATCACATCTAATGGACTTGGTAAGGTTTGACGGGCTTCTTCCGTATCTTCCACAATGTAAGTGGTAATCCCTTTCACAAGGGCGTGTTTTAAACGTTCTTCCACTGGCCAAGTGCGCCATTCTGCCACAGAATCGACCGCACTTTCATCGTTGCCTTGATTGCGATATTTTTCTGCAATATCGAGTAGTTTTTCGGTGGCATCAGGGCTGCGGTTTAATACCGCATCTTCCACAATTTCACGTAATTCAGGATCGAGATCGTCATAAATCGCGAGCTGCCCCGCATTCACAATCCCCATATCCATGCCTTGTTTGATAGCATGGTAGAGGAAGACGGCGTGAATCGCTTCACGCATCACATTGTTACCACGGAATGAGAAAGAGACATTCGATACCCCGCCCGAGATTTTCGCATGCGGTAGCGCACGTTTAATACGACCTGTGGCGTTGATAAAATCCACACCGTAGTTGTTGTGTTCTTCAATCCCCGTACCGATCGCAAAAATATTCGGGTCGAAAATAATGTCTTCTGGTGGGAAGCCGACTTGATTCACCAAAATGTCATAAGCTCGGCTACAAATTTCGACTTTGCGATCCTCAGTATCGGCTTGACCCACTTCGTCAAACGCCATGACTACCACAGCTGCACCGTATTTACGCACCAGTTTAGCGTGTTCGATAAAGATGTCTTCGCCTTCTTTTAACGAGATGGAGTTCACAATTGGTTTACCTTGCACCGATTGCAAGCCTGCTTCAATCACTTCCCATTTGGAGGAGTCGATCATCACGGGCACTTTGGCCGCATCGGGTTCCGTCGCCATAATGTTGAGGAAACGGGTCATGCATTTTTTGCCGTCGAGCAAGGCTTCGTCCATGTTCACGTCGATCACTTGCGCGCCGTTTTCCACTTGATCGATAGCAATTTCAATGGCTTCGGCAAATTTATCTTCTTTAATTAAGCGTTTGAATTTTGCCGAACCTGTCACGTTATTACGTTCACCCACGTTCACGAATAGGCTTTCATCATCAATATTGAGTGGCTCTAAGCCCGATAAACGCATGGCGGTTTTAATTTCCGGCAATTTACGTGGCGCAATACCTTGCATTGCATCGGCAAAGGCTTTGATATGCTCTGGCGTGGTACCACAACAACCGCCGACAATGTTCACAAAGCCACTTTCAGCCCATTCTTTAAGGTGTGCCGCCATCTCTTCTGCACCTAAATCGTAGCCACCAAAGGCATTTGGTAAGCCTGCATTTGGATGGACGGAAACATAGGTTTCACTAATTTTAGACAGTTGTTCAACATACTGGCGGAGTTCTTTCGGACCTAACGCACAGTTCAAACCGAACGTCAGTGGTTTAGCGTGACGAAGCGAGTTGTAGAACGCTTCGGTGGTTTGCCCAGAAAGGGTACGGCCGGAAGCATCGGTAATGGTGCCGGAAATCATAATCGGCAATTCCACACCTAATTCTTCAAATACGGTTTCAATGGCGAAAATGGCGGCTTTTGCATTTAACGTGTCGAAAATGGTTTCGATCATGATTAAATCAGCTCCACCTTCAATTAACCCTTTGGTTGCTTCGGCGTAGGCATCCACTAATTCCATAAAGGTCACATTACGAAAACCCGGGTCATTTACATCAGGAGAAATAGAGGCGGTGCGGTTGGTTGGCCCTAATACGCCCGCGACAAAGCGAGGTTTTTCTGGTGTGCTGTATTTATCCGCGGCTAAACGCGCTAGCTTTGCGCCTGCAAAATTCAGTTCGTAGGCAATAGACTGTAAATCATAATCCGCTTGCGCAATGGTGGTAGAACTGAAGGTATTGGTTTCAATAATATCTGCACCCGCTGCTAAATATTTCTCATGAATAGCGGAAATTAGCAGTGGCTGAGTCAATGTCAGTAAATCATTATTACCGCGTAAATCGACCGCACTTTCCTTAAACTTCTCGCCTCTAAAATCAGCTTCTGTCAGTTTATATTTTTGGATCATCGTCCCCATCGCACCGTCTAAAATGAGAATACGATTTTCTAGAGCTTGTTTAAGTTGAGCGGTTTTGTTCACCATAATTATTTTGTTCCGTAAATCTTAATAAATAACTAGGGAATAATAGGTGTAAGGGCTAGGGGTGTCAAATGTTAGAAGGAAAGTGCGGTTGGAAAATAAAATATTTTTTATATAGGAAAAATAAAAAGTTTACGTAAAACGGTTGAATTATTGCTCAAAAATCCGTTAGCATAGTGGCGTATTAGTTTATCTAATATGTTAAGTTTAACTATTATTAACTAGAGGTTCTCTTCATGAAGAAACTTATCGCAGTTGCGGTGCTTTCTGCATGTGGCTCGTTAGCTCATGCAAACACCAATATTCCAAACTACAATACAGACGCCCATCTTTACGAATTCACGCAAACCTACGATTTAGTTGTGCCAAAAGGCTCGCAAGGACAAACCAATTTATGGGTTCCATTGCCATTTAATGGAGAATACCAACAAGTGAAATCGATTCACTTTGAAGGTAATTACATGAATTCCTATGTAACAGAAAACAATAAATACGGAGCGAAAACCTTATTTGCCACTTGGAATAAAGATGCACAAAAGCGTGATTTAAAAGTCACGATGGTCATTGAAACAAAAGACCGTGAACCGATGGTGAAAGGTGCTTTAGAGAATTATACTCCGCCAAAAGATATTCAGTATTCCGTGGATGTACAAGAGTACTTAAAAGCGACTCCACATATTAAAACTGATGGCATAGTGAAAGAATTTGCTGACAAAATCGTAGGTAAAGAAACCAATCCATTGAAGAAAGCAGAACTTATTCACCACTGGATCGTAAAAAATATGGAACGTGATAATTCTGTATTAGGTTGTGGCGACGGCGATGTAGAAAAAATTCTTACTACTGGTGTATTAAAAGGTAAATGTACCGATATTAATTCTGTATTTGTGGCGCTTGCTCGTGCGGCAGGCATCCCAGCCCGTGAAATTTTTGGTATTCGCTTAGGTGTAGCAGATAAAATGGGCAAATATTCCAAAGGTGCTTTCGGTAGTGCGAATGAACAAGGCATCGCAAACGTAAGTGGCGGTCAGCACTGCCGCGCTGAATTCTACCTTGCAGGGTTTGGTTGGGTACCAGTTGATTCCGCAGACGTTGCCAAAATGCGTTTAGCAGAGAAAAAATCTGTTGAAGATAAAGATACACAAGCCGTAGCAAAATATTTGTTTGGTAACTGGGAAGCCAACTGGGTCGGATTTAATCATGCCCGTGATTTCGATTTATATCCACAACCAGAACTAGCTCCAATCAATAACTTCGGCTATCCATATGCTGAAGTGGGGGGCGATCCGTTAAATTCCTTTGATCCAAAAGAATTTAAATATGACTACGTCTCTAAAAAGCTCTAATAAATCCTTTTGGGTTGCCATAGCCACCGCACTTAGTGCCGCGGTGGCATCAACGTTGTGCTGTATTGCGCCATTAATCTATTTAGTATTTGGTGTGTCATCCACTTGGTTGATTGGTTTGGGTGAATATGATTATTTGCGCATTCCCATGCTCATTATTTCATTATGCGCCTTTGCCTATGGATTTTGGCTATTGATGTTTTCCAAAAAAATCATTTGTAGCAAATATATTTCCCGTAAAAAACTCATCGTTTTATATTGGATTGTATTTATTGTGATGATTTTTTTCTTAACCTATCCAACAATTTTGCCTTGGATTTTAGAGTTAGCTAATTAGGAATAAAAATGAAGAAATTATGTACCGCACTTTTGCTTTCGTTGTTTGCAATTTCTTTCGCTCATGCGAATGAAACCAAACAAATTGTACTAAAAGTAAAAGAAATGAATTGCCAGCTTTGCGCTTACTTAGTCAATAAAGAACTGCGTAATATTGATGGCGTTATTTCAACAAAAGCATCCATTAAAGATGGTTTAGTGACGGTTGTGGAAGATCCAAAAGTCACAAACCAGCAATTATTCGATGCGATTCATAAGCTAAAATATACTGCTGAAGTCGTGAATTAAATGCTAAATATCTAGCAAAAAAAGTGCGGTTAATATTGAGAAGTTTTAAAACTCTTTGGAAATTGACCGCACTTTATATCTGAACATTTTAAATTACATTCTACTCAAATATCAACCTATCCAATATTTCTAAACATTACTTTTTTAAAACGTCTCCAATATTACCATCGCTTATTTCTAGCTTCAATTATCAAAACTAGAGTCGCCATTGCAGCAGATCCATTTAGCCAGAAATATGCCATTTTCTTAAAATCAGAAAAAGAATAACTATCAAGTTTTAGAAGTAGTTCAAACAAACTAAATGCTAATGTAAAAAATGTAAAACAAATAATAAATATAATTACCCAAAATATAAGATATTGAAGTAATAGCTTAGTTTTCAATATTCCTCCCGATATATCGGCTCATTATTATCGATATATATTACTTACTTTAGCTATGTTCATCAAACCACTACTAATGGCTAAATATGATGTTGCATTGAGTTTAAACACAAAGTGCGGTCAAACTTGACCGCACTTTTTTATCTTTAAAAAATCGAATTATTTAATCACGCCACATGCCATACGTGGGCCGCCACCGCCAAGTGGAGCTGGATGATCGGAGTGATTATCACCACCAGCATGGATCATAATAGAGTGACCGCGAACATCATCTAAATGTTTAAGACGTGGTGCTAAAACAGGATTAGTTGCAGTGCCATCATGTAATACAGTTAATGCAGGTAAATCACCCAAGTGTGCATCATCTTGCCATGGGTAACCATGTTGTTTTGCACCTTTAGGATCCCAGTGACCACCAGCGCCTAAACCAGCTGTCAATTTACCCTCTTTTTCTTTTGGCTCACAGCTTGGGTTTTCATGGATGTGGAAACCATGTAATCCTTCGCTTAATCCTTGTAAATTAGGAGTAAACACAAGACCATAGTTAGATTCAGTAATAGTCACTGTCCCCACATCTTTGTTACCATTTACTGGATCAAGTTGTTGCACTTTCACTTCAATAGAAGCACCTTTTGGTGCCATATTGTGATCATGATTATGCTCATGTGCTTGCGCCACACCAACTGAACATACCGCACTAACCGCTAGTGCTAATAAGGTTTTCATATTCATTGCAATCTCCTTTATTGCAGTAAAAATTCATGACTATTTTAGTCAATTTCGTTTAAAAAGCCGACAAGTTTTTACGAAAATTTCACATTATTTTACACATCCACGTACAATTAATACGCCAACATTTCGAGCTTGCGCGACAGCTTTCGGTTTACTCAGTTTCATTTTTAATCCTTGAAGTTGATAACGTGACTCAAGCAAATCCGCCACTTCATAAGCTACTCGCTCAATCAACAAGAAAGGTTTACTTTCCACATAATCAATTATCACTTGACTCACTTCAGCATAATTCAAACAATATGCAACATCATCCGTTTCCGCAGCTTGTTTACAATCCCACGCCATTTCCAAATCAAACACAAGCTTTTGCTTAATTTGCTGTTCCCAATCATATACGCCAATTTGAGCAAAAACAGTCAATTCTTCAATAAAAACACGATCCATAAGATTTCCTCTAAAATTATTGTAGGCGTATGCTATCAACTTTGGGTAGAATAACGAATATTTTTTCTTGCTGGAGTACAAAATGAGCCTTTTTGCCCTTTTTTATATGCTTTGTGCCTATCTTTTAGGCTCTATTTCCAGTGCTATTCTAATTTGTCGCATTGCTGGCTTACCGGATCCTCGTCAAAATGGATCAAACAATCCTGGGACGACAAATGTGCTTCGTATCGGTGGCCGTTGGTCTGCTCTCGCTGTACTAATTATTGATATTTTAAAAGGCATGACGCCAGTATGGGTTGGTTACTATTTAGGACTCACACAATTTGAATTAGGCATGGTCGCACTAG
This sequence comes from Haemophilus sp. THUN1690, assembly GCF_059704375.1. Taxonomy (NCBI): domain Bacteria; kingdom Pseudomonadati; phylum Pseudomonadota; class Gammaproteobacteria; order Pasteurellales; family Pasteurellaceae; genus Haemophilus; species Haemophilus sp. THUN1690. The sequence goes on from NZ_AP046583.1 coordinate 467,951, forward strand.
GTGCTTGCTTAGGGCACATTTTCCCCATTTTCTTCCACTTCAAAGGCGGTAAAGGCGTCGCAACCGCTTTCGGTGCAATCGCACCAATTTCTTGGGCTGTAGCTGGTTCTACATTAGGCACTTGGGGCTTCGTTTTTCTTATCAGCGGTTATTCTTCATTAAGTGCGGTTATTTCTGCTTTACTTGTGCCTTTTTATGTGTGGTGGTTTAAACCTGAATTTACTTTTCCCGTTGCACTGGTATGTTGCCTATTAATTTATCGTCATCACGATAACGTTCAACGTTTATGGCGCGGTCAAGAAGATAAAGTTTGGGCTAAATTAAAAAAGAAATAAAAAATTCACCGCACTTTTCTAAATTTCCACTGGAGTTTCCTGTGCATACTAAACGTTCAGTTTCCACTCGTATTGCTAAATATTTATTCATCATTCTCATTGTTGCTGGCGTGATTAGCTCGCTAAGTTTGGCAATTATGAGCAGTAATAAATATGATGCAGAAGCCATTAATATTTCAGGTTCTTTGCGGATGCAAAGTTATCGCCTGCTCTATGAAATGCAAGAACAACCAGAAAGCGTGGAAACGAACTTACGTCGTTATCATATAAGCCTTCATTCATCTGCTTTATTGGAAGTTCAAAATCAATTTTTCACACCGAATGTATTAAAACATTCCTATCAAAACATTTTGCAACGTTGGACGAACATGGAAAAATATGCGCGCCAACACGATGTAAAAAACTATAGTAATCAGCTCACTGACTATGTGGCTGATGTTGATTATTTTGTGTTTGAGCTACAACGTTTCAGTGAACAAAAATGGATTTTGGGCGTATCGGTACTTTTTTTCGCGATGTGGTTAATTTTACTCATGGTGTCTTATGTGATTTGGTACACACAGCGGGAAGTCGTAAAACCACTGCACTTAATGACGAAAGCCAGTATGCAAGTGCAAATGCGTCAATTCAATCACATTCCGCTAGATACAACGAAACAAAATGAACTCGGTACATTGGCGCGTATCTTCACACAAATGTCCACGGAGCTTGGGCAGCTTTATTCACGTTTGGAAGAAACGGTAAACGAAAAAACACAAAAGTTACGCCAAACTAACCGCTCGTTGACGACACTTTATCAAAGTTCTCAAATTCTTAATGCCAACACGATCAACGATAAAGTATTAAGCCAAGTGCTCGATCACATTCTGGTCAGCGAAAATTTGAAATATATCAAAGTTGAAGTTATGGGTGCAGAGCATTGGGATATTGCTTTTGGTACTCAAGATTTAGACTGCTCGTTGCAAACTGAGACACTTTCTGTCGATAACGAAGAATTCGGTGCACTCTCTTGGCAAGCAGGATTGCCTTGTCCCGATCCGAGAATGATGCAAAACCTTGCTCAAATGCTTGGGAGAGCCCTTTATTTCCAAAAAAGTTTACGCCAACAAGAACAGCTATTATTGATGGAAGAGCGGTCAATTATCGCGCGAGAATTGCATGACTCATTGGCTCAAGTGCTATCGTTTTTACAGATTCAACTTACATTACTTAAACATAACTTGAAGAAAGAAGGCGATTCATCCAAAGAACAAAGTTTGGTCATTATTCGTGATTTTGAACAGGCTCTTTCGAGTGGATATGCACAATTACGCGAGCTTTTAGCCACTTTCCGTTTAACCATACAAGAAGCTAATTTACAGCTTGCGCTAGAACAAGTGATTGACTCATTGCGTTCACAAACAACGATGCAAATGAACGTTAATTGCCAATTGCCATCACAAAGTTTGAATCCACAACAACTGGTTCATGTGCTACAAATTGTACGCGAAGCCACCACCAATGCGATCAAACATTCTCAAGGCACAGCAATTGAAATTAGCGCCAAAATTAATGCCGAAGGCGAATACGAAATTTTAGTTGAAGATAATGGTATCGGTATTCAAGACCTTGAAGAGCCTGAAGGTCATTATGGGTTAAATATTATGACTGAACGTAGTCGCCAACTTAACGCAGAATTTAACATCATCCGTCGCGAACAAGGCGGTACACAGGTGAAAATCACGCTTCCGCACGCGTTATGTTGATTACGGTGGATATAATTATTCATAGCAGCTGGTATAAAAGATAAATTTTTTATGCCCCCGACAATGGTATTTTAAATGCAAAATTTACAACCTTTTCACACTTTCCATATTCACGCTAATGCTCGTGAAATTATCGAAGCACATAGCATTGAACAACTACAACAAGCATGGACTCATTCAAAAGCGGAAAATTTACCCGCACTTTTTCTAGGTCAAGGCAGTAATATGCTATTTCTGGATGATTTTAATGGTGTGGTGATTTTAAATCGTTTAATGGGTATTACTCATCAACAGGATTCTGATTTTAACTACCTGCATGTAAATGGCGGTGAAAATTGGCATGAATTGGTGGAATGGTCTATTAACAATGGTATTTATGGATTAGAAAATCTGGCTCTGATTCCTGGCTGTGCAGGCTCTGCACCAATTCAAAATATCGGTGCTTATGGCGTTGAATTTAAAGATGTGTGCAATTATGTAGATGTGATTAATTTAAACACAAATGAAACCTTCCGACTCGACACAGAACAATGTGAATTTGGTTATCGTGAAAGTATTTTCAAACATCGTTATCAACAAGGTTATGTGATTACGGCGGTTGGATTAAAGCTCACAAAAAATTGGCAGCCTATTCTAAAATATGGCTCACTTGTAGAGTTCGATCCCAAAACTGTCACCGCTAAACAAATTTTTGATGAAGTCTGTCATATCCGTCAAAGTAAATTACCTAATCCAAATGAATTTGGTAATGCGGGCAGTTTCTTTAAAAACCCGGTTGTCAGTTCGGAACATTTTGAGGAAATCAAAAAACATCACGAAAATCTACCGCACTTTCCACAGGCAGATGGCTCAGTGAAATTAGCGGCGGGCTGGCTGATTGATCAATGCAATCTTAAAGGTTTTCAAATTGGCGGTGCAGCCGTTCATGAAAAACAAGCATTAGTATTAATTAACAAAAGCGGGGCAACAGGACAAGACGTGGTCAAACTCGCCCATCACGTTCGCCAAACTGTTGCAGAAAAATTTGGTGTATATTTACAACCTGAAGTCCGCTTTATTGGTGCAACTGGCGAAGTAAATAGCGAGCAAACTATCGCATAATTTATATAGATTAAGGAAATAAACCATGAGCTTTAAAGAAATTTTAGAAACCTTACCCACAATCGATCATTTAACCGGTTTAAATGTGATGGATGGTGAAACGATTATCCACAACATTCCAGCCATACCAGGTAAATTAGGTTCGCTTCGCCTTTATAATGCGTTGGCTGAAAAATTTAACGGGAAATTAAACCGCACTTCCGCACAACAAGGTGTTGAATGGTTTGCAGAACACGTCGAAGATGCAAAAGTGAATCCAGGCAAGCATCCGAACATTGATTTACTATTTAAGGTGATTGATGAAAATCTTAATTTAACCCTGATTCCACTTTGCTAATTAATCAGAATTATTTAGAATAATTGAACTTTTGATTGATAAAACCTGTCTTATTAACAAATTGGTTCAATAAGATAGCTTATTGTGCTATAACTAGGCTCACTGATTGGCAAAAGCCAAAATAAAGAAGGGAAACGATGGATAAAGAAACACAAATGATGTTAGTTCCTCAAGGCAGTATCGAAGGTTATATTCGTGCGGCAAATGAATATCCGATGCTGACCGCAGAGGAAGAAAAGGAATTGGCAGAACGTTTGTATTATCACGAGGATTTAGATGCAGCGAAAAAACTCATTTTGTCGCATCTTCGTTTCGTGATCCATGTTGCACGTGGCTATTCTGGCTATGGTTTGCCTCAAGCTGATTTAATCCAAGAAGGCAATATCGGCTTAATGAAAGCCGTTAAACGTTTTAACCCTGAAGTTGGTGTACGTTTGGTGTCATTCGCTGTGCATTGGATTAAAGCGGAAATCCACGAATATGTTCTTCGTAACTGGCGTATCGTAAAAGTCGCAACTACGAAAGCTCAACGTAAATTATTTTTCAACCTACGCAAAACTAAACAACGTTTAGGCTGGTTCAATGAAAATGAAGTTGATATCGTGGCAAATGAATTGGGTGTTTCCAAAGAAGATGTTATCGAAATGGAATCGCGTATGAGCGGTGCGGATGTAGGTTTTGATTTACCCACTGATGATGCAGAAACAGAGACCTATTCTCCAGCCCTTTATTTGGAAGATAAAAGTTCTAATTTCGCAGCAGAGCTGGAAAATGAAAACTTTGAAAGCCAAGCAACCGAGCAATTAGGTGCAGCGCTACAAAGTCTAGATGCGCGTAGTCAGGATATTATCAAAGCTCGTTGGTTAGATGATAACAAAGCCACATTACACGACTTAGCTGCAAAGTATAATGTCTCTGCGGAACGTATCCGTCAATTAGAAACCAATGCACTGAAAAAATTAAAAAGTGCGGTGAGTTTTTAAATAATTTAGAAAAAGAAAACCTGCTGATTAGCAGGTTTTTTATTTATCATTTAAACGTAATTTCAAATCTTCAGCAGTTTGGCAAGTCTTAATCTTATCAAACACTTGGTTCGCTTCATCATATTCCTTATTCAAATAACGTAACCACTGTTTAATTCGTGCCACATGATAAAAACCGCTGTCATATTCATTTTCGACATTAGCATATTTTTGCAAGATTTTTTGAATCTCACACCAAGGCATTTTTTCTGCATTTGATTTCAAAACATGGCTTAAATTCGGAATATTCAACGCACCTCGTCCCACCATTAAATCCTGACAACCTGTTTGAGATAAGCAATCTTGCCCATCTTGCCAATGCCAAATTTCTCCGTTAGCAATAACAGGAATGGATAAACGCTCTCGTACTTCGCCAATTTTTTTCCAATTAATTCGATCAGCGCGATAACCATCAGATTTTGTGCGTCCATGAACTGTAATTTCGGTTGCACCACCCTGCTCTACCGCATCAGCGATTTCAAAAGCTTGAGAAATATCATCCCAGCCTAACCGCACTTTTACACTAACGGGGAATTCACTTGGCACAGCTCTGCGTAAGGCTTGAGTGGCACGATAAATCAATTCAGGCTGTTTCAATAATGCCGCACCACCATTGCTGCCATTCACTGTTTTAGAAGGGCAACCACAATTTAAATCAACACCATGAGAGCCAAGCTCGATCGCACGAATCGCATTTTCAGCAAGGCATTCTGGATGCTGCCCAAGCAACTGTACTCGCACAGGCGTGCCAGAAGAAGTAAAGCCCTGATTTTTTAATTCAGGGCATAAACGATAAAATACTTTTTCAGGGAGAAGTTGATCAACTACGCGAACAAATTCTGTTATACATAAATCGTAGTCATTCACTTCGGTGAGAAGTTGGCGTACAAAGGGATCTAGAACCCCTTGCATAGGCGCAAGAATAACACGCACTATTTCCAGCCTTTTGCTTTACAAATTAAATCGTAAGCGGCTTGAATCTGTTGAGTTTTTTCTTTTGCCATTTCCATCATTTCTGGCGGTAAACCTTTCGCCACGAGTTTATCTGGATGGTGTTCATTCATTAAACGACGATAAGCTCGCTTAACCGTGTTTTGCTCGTCGGACTCAGTCACACCCAATACTTTATAGGCATCATTTAAAGTTGGGCCTGAAGCATGTTGGTAACCACCACTATTTTGTTGCTGATATTGGTAGCCACCTTGATAGGCACCTTGTTGATATTGCTGATAAAAACCACCTTGAGTAAAAGCTCTAGCAGCCATTTCCATCGCAATCATTTGTTCAAATTGCATACGAGAAAGACCAAGTTCTTCAGCAATTACATAAAGCACTTCTTTCTCATTTTCGTGAAGTTCTGAATCGGCAAAAGCCGCTTGAACTTGCACTTGTAAGAACATTCGCAATAAATCAGCACGTTGCCCACAACCAATGCGAAATTCACGGATAACTTGGCGAATCGGGAAATCAGATTCTTTACCTCGACGAAACGCATCTTGAGCTAATTTACGCCCCGCATCATCCAGTTTAAGCTGAATCATTAATTGGTTAGCTAATTGAATATCTTCTTCTGTTACACGCCCTTTCGATTTGCTTAAATGTCCTAGCACCGCAAAGGTAGTTTGCATAAACAAGTCTTGACGCGTCGTTTTCTTTTTAAAGAAACTAGAACTTACCGAGCCAAGCTCATACAATTTTTTATCTGCAATAGAACCTAAAATGAGCCCAGCAATCGCACCAAAAAATCCACCAACTTTCCAACCTAAAAATACGCCTATAATTTTTCCAATAAATCCCATTCTTTCCCCTGTTAAGTCAAAGTGCGGTTATTTTTATAATGTTATTTATAATGATGACAAAAATTTATTTCTCAAGTTTTATACGCCAAATTCGGCACGATAAGCACGCATTTCTGGCAAATGGCTACTGTATCGAGGATCTTGTTCAATAAATTGCATCAAGTCATCTAAATCAATGATTGATAGCACTTGGCATTGATAATCACGTTCTACTTCTTGAATTGCAGAAAGCTTGCCTTTTCCTCGTTCTTTACGGTTTAAGGCGATTAATACCGCCGCAAGCTCTGCCTTATTTGCACTGATTAATTCCATAGATTCACGGATCGCAGTGCCAGCCGTAATCACGTCATCCACAAGCAAAATTTTTCCTTGCAATGGGCTACCAATTAAATTGCCGCCCTCTCCGTGATCTTTCACTTCTTTGCGATTAAAACACACGGGTTTATCAATACCATAACGATTAAATAACGCCACCGAAACTGAAGTGCCAATTGGAATACCTTTGTAAGCGGGGCCAAAAACTACATCAAAATCTACCGCACTTGCCTGAATTGCTGCAGCATAGAACTCGCCTAAACGCGCTAAATCTGCCCCCGTATTGAACAAACCTGCATTGAAGAAATACGGACTTTTACGCCCCGATTTCAAAGTAAACTCTCCGAATTTCAATACATTTCGGCTTAAAGCAAATTCGATAAAATCACGTTTATATTGTTCCATTTTTTTAATCCCTATAAACTGTGTTTATAAGCCTAGCGCTTCGCGTTGAGCGACAAAAATTTGATTACAACCTTGCTTCGCTAAATCTAATAATGTTAATAATTCTTCATGGCTAAATGGCTCGCCTTCTGCGGTGCCTTGCACCTCAATCATTCGACCATCTTCCATCATCACAACATTCATATCGGTTTCCGCTGCAGAATCTTCCACATATTCCAAATCACAAACGGCTTGTCCATCAACAATTCCTACAGAAATTGCCGAAACCAAACCTTTAATTGGGTTATTTTTTAACGTGCCATTCTCAATTAAACCATTGATCGCATCACATAATGCGACAGCAGCACCAGTAATGGATGCAGTACGTGTGCCGCCATCCGCTTGAATAACATCGCAATCTAAAGTAATCGCACGTTCACCAAGTGCTTTAAGATCCACCATCGCGCGCAAAGAGCGGGCAATTAAGCGTTGAATTTCCATTGTGCGTCCGCCTTGTTTACCTTTAGCCGCCTCACGTTGCATACGACTATGTGTTGAGCGTGGCAACATTCCATATTCAGCCGTGACCCAGCCTTGCCCTTGTCCTTTTAAGAAACGTGGTACAGCATCTTCCACTGTTGCAGTACAAAGCACTTTGGTATCACCAAATTCAACAAGCACAGAACCTTCAGCGTGCTTAGTGTAATTACGGGTAATTTTAATTTGGCGGGGTTGATTATTTTCTCGATTATTTGGACGCATAATTATTCCTTGATATGGTTTAGAACGATGTAATAAAAAAGCGCACTATTCTAGCACGCTTTAGTTTTCATTATTGGGTAGTTTTTTCAAAGTCACGAATTTTATGGAAAGTTTCGTTTAAATCTGCCGCAAAATTAATTTTTTGAATATCTGGCGAAGAATTAGATTTAACTAACATTCTCAACGGCTGGAATTGCATATTACACAAGTAAAGTTGTTGATGGGGCAACATGTGTTGAACAAATCGAGTAAGCGCATGTATTCCACCAGCATCAAGCACTGTCACTGCATCACATTGCAGCACAATATGTCGGATTTCATGATCGGTATGAACCGTTCTATCATGCAAATCCGCAAATAATTTATCCGCAGCAGCAAAGAAAAGTGGACCACTAATTCGGTAAACCAACACATCATCTAAATCTTCAGGCGCATTGTGTTCAATGGCTTTTGTCATCTCAGCAATGGTTCGAATAAACAAGAGACTTGCAAGCAACACCCCAACACTAATCGCAATCACCATATCAAACAATACGGTCAAAATAAGACAAGTCAGCAACACTGCCATTTCATTTTTGCCTGAACGGCGAGCAAGATGAATAATATCGTGCACACTTGCCATATTCCACGCCACCACTAACAACAAAGCAGCCATCGATGACAAAGGCAAATAAGAAAGGGCTTGCGAAAACAAAAGTAAAGCGAATAAAACAAGTATTGCGTGCACAACACTTGATATTGGCGATACCGCCCCTGATTTCACATTAGCCGCAGAACGAGCAATCGCAGCTGTTGCCGTGATTCCTCCAAAAAACGGAGAAATGATATTCCCCAAGCCTTGTGCTAATAACTCGTTATTAGAGTGATGTTTAGTATCTGTCATATTATCTAAAATCACTGCGCAAAGAAGTGATTCAATTGCGCCCAATACTGCCATTGAAAAAGCAGCAGGTAACAAAGCTTGTAAGCTATTAAAATCCCAATGAATTAATTGACCTTGCGCATCAGGAATATTCCACGGCAGAGAAAAATCTGGCAATACATTAGGAATCCCATGACCAATGGAACCATCAGGCAAAGTATATTGGAATGCAGATCCAATCGTCGCCACCTCAAAATCAAAATGCTGTAATGCTAGAGCTAAAATTGTACCAATAATCACGGCAGGTAGATGCCCTGGCACTGCCAAACGCAATTTATGCCATTGAGTCAGGACTAATAGTGTTACCACACCAACTGCTGCATTCGCCCAATTTATAGTAGGAAGTGCGGTAAAAATTGTTTGGATTTTTTCAAGATAATGCGCCGGCATTTTTTCTATGGAAAGCCCCAAAAAATCCTTAATCTGCAAAGTACCAATAGTAATGCCAATCCCGCAAGTAAAGCCTAGGGTCACAGGCAAGGGAATATATTCAATTAAACGTCCTAGACGAAATAACGCCATCAAAACCAAAATGAGCCCAGAAAGCAACGTTGCCATCAAAAGACCACTTAGCCCAAATTGTTGAGTAACAGGGTACAGAATCACAACAAAAGCTGCTGTAGGCCCAGATATATTAAAGCGAGAACCACCTGTCAGCGCAATAACGATACCCGCAATAATTGCCGTGTAAAGACCATGTTGTGGTGGCACACCACTCGCAATAGCCAAAGCCATGGAAAGCGGAATTGCAATCACACCAACGGTTAACCCTGAAATAATGTCGCGAATCAGCGATTTTTTCGAATAGCCTAAACGGAAAGAATCTTTCAGCGCGCTAAAGGGTTTTACGGCTGTAACCAACCACTTAAAATGAGAAACAAAGAAACAAATAGGGATTGGGCGGAAATTTTCGGGAATAAGTGGGATGGATATAGATAAAACGGGGCTTGGCGGTGTGCCAGCCCCTTTTTTATTAGAAGAAAAAAAGAAATAATGAAATGGGAAAAAATTTCCAAAACTTACCGCTTTAACCGCTAAATTTGGGAAACGTTAAAGCGGGTTTAAATGGTGTTTAAATCATATTTTTGCCGAGGTGGACGAGTTGTCCTATAACTTGAAGATTTTCGGCTTCATCCTTTGAAAGTATGATTGGGGGATATTCTTCTCTATTGTCTGAAATCAGCTCCACTCCGTCCCAGCGAATTTTTACGCGTTTCACCCACACGCTTGAACCGTTTTGCACTAAATAGATTTTATCGCCTTTGATTTCCTTTCTTTTTAAATCCACCAACATCTGATCGCCGTCATCAATGGTTGGGCGCATTGAAATGCCGTCTGCCCAAAACACGGCCGCGTATTTCGGATTTACGCCCAGTTTTCGCAGTAATGCCGCAGAATAAGGCGTTTGCTCGTCTGGCTTGGTTACGCCCTCATTAAAGCTGCCGAAGCCTGCTGAAACGTTGATAGAAGAATAGCTATCAATCATGATCACGTTTTCATTAGATATATCTACCTTAGTTTCATTGCTAGAGCCACTACCAGTAATGCTACCAATTATCCCACCAATAACAGTACCTGGCACTCCCGCAAACTTAGCCCCTACTGCGGCTCCAATTGATGAAGCAACGGAAGGTATAAAACCTAGTGATTTTTGAACTTCCTTGGGTAACGATGAATAGTGATATTCAACCGCGCCACCTTGTACGCCGTCCTTTTCTCTTTTTATCCAGTTTTGTGTTCTAGCCCTCTTGTTTATTCCCTGAGGCGAATTTGGTAGTCCTTCCAAGTCTTTTAGTTCATTTGCTGAAAACCACTCTTTGGAGTTTCTCATAAATCTACCTTTCAGAAACTTTAGTTTCTGCCTAGTTTCTAAAGTATAACCCATTGATTATTAAAGCACTTTAAAAGCGACTCTAAAAAATATCAATTATTTTCCAGAAACCGCTTGAGTTTCTGAAAACTTAGATGTATAGTTTCCATAGTTTCTAAAGAGTAACACCTAAGATTTAATCTAAAGAGTAAGGATAGCACATTATGAAAAAGAGTAAAAAAAATATGCACCGCGCATACATCATCGCAATGATACAAGAGAAAGGGAAAACCTTGTCTCAACTATCCATTGAAGCTGGCTTACACCCTAGAACTTTAGGCAATGCGCTTGATCGCAAATATCCAAAAGGTGAACGAATTATTGCAGATTTTATCGGTATGAAACCTGAGGAAATATGGCCCGCTCGTTACGAGTAGGAGGATATATGGAAATGTGGATTTCAGCTCAACAGCTCGCAGTTTTAGAAACTATGCCTAGTTCCCCACAAGGGGTAAACAAGAAAGCAAGAGCAGGAAACTGGGAAAAAAGACAGGTTCAAGGCATTCGCGGTGTCGGTTACGAATACGCCTTCTCCTCTCTCCCACAAGCAACCCAAGCAGAGCTTTTATTAAAACAAAGTGCGGTGGAAATCGACAACGTTTCAGAAACACCCCGCGCGAGAAAAGAACTCAACTATTTGCCCGAAGTGATTTGGAAACCTTATGAAAAGGCGACTGATAAACAAAAGGAACACGCCAAAGCGAAACTCGTGCCACTACATAAATTAGACGATTTAGTGAGAAACGGCTTGGAATTGATGACTGCTTTGGATGCTGTCGCGGAAGAATGCGACATTGCGAAAGGATCGCTCAAACGTTGGTATTACCAAGTGCGGTCGTTTGAACGACCAGATTGGTTACCGTTATTGATTGCTAAACACAATAACAAGAAATCTGGTAAGGAAGCGGCATTTACGGAAGAAGCCTGGGAAGCCTTTAAAGCAGATTATTTCCGTAACGAACAACCGCAATTTGGTAGTTGCTACGAACGTTTAAAACGCGCTGCGAGGGAAAACGGCTGGAACATCCCATCGGCAAGTAGCATAAAACGCAAAATTGAGCGTGAAGTACCGAAATTGGTACAAGTGCAATTACGCGAAGGTGATCATGCTGTGATGCAGTATTACCCATCCATGCGCCGCACCGTGGCGGAAATTGAAGCCCTTGAATGGATCAACGGCGACGGCTACCAACACAACGTGTTCGTGCGTTGGCATAACGGTGAGATTGTCCGCCCTAAAACCTGGATTTGGCAAGACATTCGCACTCGTAAAATCTTGGCTTACCGTGTGGATTTGAGCGAAAACAGCGACACCATCCGCCTAAGTTTGATGGATTTGATTTGGAAATACGGCATCCCGAAAAAATGCACCATTGATAACACCCGCGCGGCGGCAAATAAATGGATGACTGGGGGCGTTAAAAACCGCTACCGCTTCAAAGTGAAAGAAGATGATGTGACTGGGATTATTCCGATGCTTGGCATCGAATTGTTGTGGACATCGGTGCAATTTGGCAAAGGTCACGGGCAAGCGAAACCAATCGAACGTGCGTTTTCACACGGTGGTTTAGGCGAATTGGTCGATAAACACCCAAGTCTTGCAGGTTTTTACGCAGGCGAGAACGTTTATAACAAGCCCGATAACTACAACGGCGGGAAAGATGGCGTGGATTACGGCACATTTATTTTAGCCATAGAAGATGGCATCCGCACTTTCAATGAACGCGAAGGCAGACAAACCGAAATTTGCCAAGGCATTTACAGTTTCAGCCAAGTATTTGAGCGCGATTATGCCAAGGCGCAAATTCGCAAGGCAAGTGCAGAACAAATGCGGTTTTTAATGTTGATGAGCGAAGCCGTTACATTGAGAAAAGATGGCACATTTGAGTTAGAAGCAGGCGGCAAGGTCAATAATCGCAAAAACCGCTATTTAGCGAGCGAGCTGATTGCCACCGCACACCGCAAGGTGGTGGTGAAATTCGACCCGCAAGACTTGCACAACAAAGTGTGGGTTTATGGTTTGGATGGCGTGTTCTTAGCCGAAGCGAAATGTACAGATGCGGTGGCATTTGGTGATAAAGCGAAAGGCCGCGAACACGATAAAGCACGCAAACAAATGGTGAAAGCGGTGAAAGCGGTAGCGAAAGCCACACTCACGATGAATGCACAAGAAGCAGCGCGTTATCAGCCTCAATTCGAGGAAGAAGTACCGCTAGAACCGAAAATCATCGAGCTATTCCGACAAGAAGGTAACGCAGTGCGCAAACACGAAGCGGTATTAGATGACGATGAAGATACCAACGATTTTGAACAAGGCTGGCAAAAAGGGCTGGCAATGTTGAAAAAGGAAAAGGGGCTTTAAGCCGTATTTAAGGAGCGTTAAACATGACTTTAATTAACCAAATCAAACAACTCTTAGACAACCAAACCTACACCCAGCGCGAGATTGCCGCACAATCAGGCGTGAATCCTGGGGCATTAAGTGCGTATTTAAAAGGCACTTATGCTGGCAATGTAGAAAAAGTTGAATACGCATTAAACAACTGGCTTGCCACGCGTGAGAAGAAAGAAAAAGTGTTTGTGGAAGCACCGCACTTTATTGAGATTCCGACCGCCAAGAAAGTTTTTTCAGCCTTAGATATGGCCAAAATTTTACCAACCATGGTGACTGTTTACGGCGCAAGCGGTGTGGGCAAAACCAAAGCATGCCAAGAATACAAAAAAGTGAACCAAAACGTGTGGATGATAACCGCAAGCCCAGCGCGCGCCACATTAAGCAGTATTTTGTATGAGCTGGCTCTTGAGCTAGGCATCAACGATGCGCCACGCCGTAAAGACCGCTTATCACGCCTAATTACTAAAAAGCTCAAAGGCACACAAGGCTTAGTGATTATCGACGAAAGCGACCACCTGCCTTATGACGCACTCGAAGAAATCCGCATTATTCAAGAAGAAGCAGAAGTGGGCTTTGCGCTCATTGGTAACGATAAAGTGTACACCCGCATCCAAGGCGGCGTAAACCAGGCGCATGAGTATGCCCGTTTATGGTCACGCATTGGTAACAACTGTGGCTTAAAAGCCAGTACAAAAGGCGACATTAAAGCGATTGCACAAGCATGGGGCTTGGATATTGCCGACAAAGATTTAATGACCGTCCTTTATGACATCGGCGGCAAGGCGGGTGGCTTACGCGCTTTAACGCAATATTTACGCCTAGCCGGCATGACGGCGAAAGGACAAGGCACTGTCATCACACTAGATCTC
>NZ_AP046584.1:0-29579 GCF_059704375.1 Haemophilus sp. THUN1690
TGTTGCCGCCCGCGAATTTTGAGAAATATAACCGTTAAAAGTGAGAAATCTGAAATCTTGGCTGTTTCCCATTTTAAGCGGTTAAAAATCGCTAAATTTGAGAAATAAAAACGCCCTTTAAATCATCATTAAAGGGCGTTTAAATTTTACACTTTAGATAAACCCGCACAACATAACTGTCCCTAAAAAAGCAAGATAAATTCCTCTTCTTGCTTTTTTCATTTAATGAAACAGAGTTACATATCTGCACCTATTTAGCCCTCCATCCATCCCCAGCCTAATTTGACCACAGCCAGTCATTTTTCCGTAATGATGACTTGCTATGTAAACCTAAGAGAGCAATCCTATGGTCAAGTTAAACAAACACAGGAAACCCACAAAATGACAAATTTTAAAATGAGAACCAAGCAAGAAATAATGATGGAATTAGCTCTTGTTGCCGTAAAAGAACACGACGGTTTTATTGTAGACGGTTCGCAATATTCACTGCCTAACAAATACGGGCAAACTTTTGTCTATAACACGGCATTTTTAGATGTGCGTTTTGTGGAAGACGGACGCAAAGATTGCGTGGTGAGATTTACGTCCACGCTCGCCCCTTTCGCCCCACCTTTTTATTGTTTGCTTTCCGAATTAGAAGACTAAAACAAAAGGCTTCGTGATTACTTGAAGCCTTTGTTACTGCTAGAATTTATAGACTAAATTGTCTTCATACGCCACTTGGTAGTTCAGTTTGGCATTGACTGTAATCCGTTTGGCGTTTTCAAACGCCTGCCAATTATCCACCTTATCTTCCAGCATATAATTCACAAAGCGAATAAACTCCGACTTCGTCGAGCTAAAGAACACATACGGTGGTCGCGTAATATTGACCAGTCGCAAGAAATCAATCAAATCAAAATAGGTGGCTTGTTTGTAGCTTTCCTGCTTGGTGCAAAGGTAAGGCGGATCTAATACAAACAACGCTTTCGGATCATTGCTAAACTTAGGCAAAAGCGTGTGGAATGATTCTTTCACAATCTCTACGCCATCCAAATACCCCTCTGCACTTGGGTAATCGCTTAACCGCACACAATGCCAGAAATCTTTTCGGTAGAGTTCTTCCAATGAGCCGACTTGCTGACCGCTGAACAGCAACCAACTCGCCAAACAATTTAAGTCTTTATAACCTTGAAATTCATCAATGATTTGGATGATTTCTGCCTTTAACGACTTTGGTAAACGCTTATTTTTTGGCGTAGTGTTACCAATTTTTGCAAAGATTTGTGCACGTAAGGTATTGGTGTCATCAATATGCACTAACCTTTCCGCATAGCCATCAAAATCATTGTAGATTACATGGGCTTTTGGTTTTAATCGTTTAGCGGTGTGGCTGAGTAAGCCCGAACCGCCGAATGTATCAATAATCGTCCAGCCTTCACCATCACCTTTAATATTCTCATTTAAAACTGTTTCAAAATGTTTAAGAAACATTCGTTTTTGTCCGATAAACGGCAACGGGGCTTGTTTAAAGGTGTTTTGATTTGCCATAGTTTTTCCTTTCTATTCTATGGCGTTCCGATGCTCAAGGCATTCTGACACTCAAATCAAATTAACGTGTAGTATTAACGGTTTTGCAACGAGGGCATTTGATTTCTAAATAACCAACCATCCCCACTTTCGCCAATAATTTGTTACAAAATGTGCAACGGATTGCTTTAATTGACTGCATATATTTCTCCTAATCAAAAGATTTGTTACAATCCGCCCGCCTTGCGCAAGGTAGGCGGCGTATGGCTATATGCAGGCACGCTCTGCGTAGCTGGTAACAACATGCATTCCAAGTGCCGTTGTTATCGCCGTCTTTTCTTTACTGAATTAAACTTTGTGCAGGGTAAACTCTCCTTTAAATTCTTCTTTTATTGAACATTACGGCAAGTTGATTCGGACTAAACCGCCAGCCGTTTTCCCCGCCACAAATTGCATTAAAGCACCATTCGCTACAAAAATATTTTGAGCGTTTTTGTTTAATCCCAAGAACAATCCCGACAGCGCCCCACCAGTCATATTTACAGCCCGAAGTGCGGTCAAAATACGCTTTAATTTGCTCCTCGGTGACATCGTTGAGGGGGATTAAATCCCATTTGGTGTTATTGGACACATCAATCTCTTTACAACGCACCCCGCCATCTTGTACTGACGAGGAGTAGCAATCGAACACGGTTTGATGTTCGTAATGATGCCCATTGGTAAATTCAATGCGTTGTACAGCAATTTCGCAGTGTGAATAAACACCTTTCGTGAAAAATCGTGTGGCGGCATCAGCCAAGGCTTTAATGGGTTCTTTTCGCCAGCTGCGTTTGTGTTTGTAGAGAGCTAAATACAAGTTAGCCATTTTGGTATGCCTCCATTAAATCGTCCATTTGCTTGATAATATCGTCGTGGATTGCCTGCATTTGGACGGTG
Source organism: Haemophilus sp. THUN1690 (assembly GCF_059704375.1). Classification (NCBI taxonomy): domain Bacteria; kingdom Pseudomonadati; phylum Pseudomonadota; class Gammaproteobacteria; order Pasteurellales; family Pasteurellaceae; genus Haemophilus; species Haemophilus sp. THUN1690. The sequence continues at coordinate 2,446 of NZ_AP046584.1, forward strand.
GTTAAATCGGGGTGTTTTAACTCATATTTACGCATACGTAATACCGACAAGTGGTCTTGCAGTTTTTGTAACCCTGCCGCCTGTTGCAAAATAATCTCGGTGGCAGTTTTGTTGTCCACACCAGCTGGCACGGCAAAGCTGGTGATATAAATGCTAGGCTCACCTTGATAATTTGCTGCTTTGAAGGTTTCTGCCGCCGCTTGACGGGCCTTATATTCTGATTCGAAGCGTGTCCACGTGCTATAAATCGTGGTCGCTTTGTTATCAATGCTTTCGGTGAGCTGCTGCAAGGTGTGGGCATTGAGTTCGGCTTGCTTGGCTTCATCTTTCACCCATGCTGAACCATTCCATTTACAAGGCATATCAAGCGGTTTGATTTCAGTTAAGTTTTGCGGTAAGTCGCCTAGCTCTGTGCGTTCTACCTGATCACCTGTTTCGGTGTCGTAATAGGTGCCACGATGGTCGGCAACATAACCCCAGCGGTTATCTTGTCGAACAATCACAAAGCCTTGTTTGGCTTGCGGTGGTGCGTCTAAATAGCTGCCGCTTGCAAGGCTGCCACCTTCGCTCACAAATTCAGTGGTGCTATGGCTGTAAATGCCGTTGTTGTCTGTGCAGTAAACGGTAATTTCACCGCTTGTTTCGGCAAAGCCGTCTGTGTTAAAAATAACTGTCATTGTGTTCTCCTAAGCGGCAAGGCAGATGTAATGAAAGGCAATATTGCGAGGGCGAGTTCTTCCTATATATTGAATATCTACTCCAAGATTTGAATAAGTACCTGGTGCCGCGCGCCAATTGTTAGCTCTATTTGCAGGTTCTGCCGTAGTCATTTTTACGGTTATATTAGGTGTTTCGCCCAATTTTGATTCATCAAATCCAATTTGCTTAAGGTTATTCCCTGACATAGAGATAACGTTATTGACTGAATTAGATTCTTGGACAATTGGAGAACCAAGTTGAGCTGATAATAACGCCCGCCCAGTATCCACACCACGCCCATTATCCCAACCACGGATAAACTCCCCACGGAAATCAGGCAATTGTCCTGACGGATATTTCTGTGCCAATTTTGGATAACGACGAGTATCAAACCGCTGTCCATTCATGGCTAAGCAACCTGTTGGGACGGTAGAGAGCGGATAAGGAATAGGCACGCCGATGAATAAATCCCGTAATGCTGTTAATTCGCCAGTATTCGCTGAAATAATTTGCTTAATTGCTGTGGCTAACTGATTCAGCTGCCCTTTATTGGGCGTTACACTCGCTTCGGTTAAAACACCTAATAACTCTGCCTGCACAATATTGAACCAGTCCGCTCCTGGATAGCTCGGTGCAACGCCATTTCCACCTTCGGTAAACCAACGCGGTGTATTTGGCTGAAACTGTTGATTTTTCACCGGTGGCATCACGCTCACACCGGAGCTATTATCTAATGCATACATGATTATCGTTCCTCATAAATAAAGACTAATTCCAAATTGGCATAGCACAGTCGCTGTAAAAAACATTCGATTTTCGATCGCTCTATCATCACCAATTCATTTGTCACCGATTCCAAGCAAGTCATATTGTGTACATGGCGACTAGTGGTATACACAAACACTTTCCAAGCGTTTTCTTGTGGGTGTAATGGCTGCATACAATCACGCACACAATGATGCGGATAATGCTCAATCACACGAATTTGATAACCATTGCGCGCTGCCAATTCTTCCAAATAAAACTTATTGAACGAACCCACTTCGTTATCTTTAGCAATTAATGCCGCACGGCGTGCTTCAATGGTATTGATTTCCGTACATTCCGGCAGCCCATAAAAGGCTTCCCAATCATCCAGTAAAATAAATGCGTTGCTGAACAACCGCTCTTTCACGAGCTGATGGGCGGTTTCATTGACTTGTACTAATTGTTCGGCACGAATGGATAAAATTTTCCCTATATTGCTATCAGGGCTACGATTCCACGCCAAGCCCACTGGCAATAACTTTAATGCGGCGTCTAAATAATCCACTTGTGTTAGGTTTGCCATGTAATATTCCCCAACACTAAAATTTGATCACGTTCCAGTTGAATATCCGATTGCAACGAAAGAATGCTGTTATCTGTTTCGCCAATCACATTAGAAACGGTTGCTCGTAAATGGGAAAGATATAAAAGCCCACCTGGTGCCAAGGTTTGAAACAAAGAAACTAATGTCGATTTGACCGCACTTTTTAGCGATTCCGTTGCAGGCACAAGACGAATGGTTAAATCTAATCGTTTCACTTTAGGGGCAAATACAAATAACTCATTACCTGCTGGCATTCCTTCCCAAAGTCCTGTCACTGTGTTCTTGTGTCCACTGATATAGGTTTTCACTCGCTCGCAATCCTGAGTGGTAGGTAAAATATCTGTCTGATTGTCTAACACAATCGCCAAGCCAGTCGTGCCGCCACCGTAATAACGCGGAAAACACCAAGCACGCGTAACCCCATTCACTTCCAATGCCCAACGAACATAATCATGTGGTGCACCACCTGCGGGCGGATGTTGTACACGTTGAATTAAACGGCTTAATAAAGCTGAAAGAGATTCCATTTCTGTACCACCGCTCATTTTCAGTACAGTCGCATTAGGCTTTACCCCTAAAATAGCATTAGTCAAGGCAAGTTGAGTTTGCGCATTGAGATTACCTTGGCTGCCGTTTACTGTGCATTGCACGGAAATTTCGGCAAAGCCTGCTTGTACTTGTGTAGTCTGCATAGCAGCAAAGGTTAAATCGGAACGGCCATCACGCCACAACGTGCCTTCGGCAATTTCTGTCGCACTTACGACTTCAATTCGAATCACACCTTGTGCCGCATTGGCTGACTTTCGATAAATGCCTTTATAAGCGCAATATTCCAATAAATAATCTTCGTCTGCTGTAGTAGGGATAATTTGACGGGCTAACCAGTCAAGATGTTGATGCTCACTGGCACTTAACGCCGCATTAATGCGATTTAATACCGACACGACTGAATGTCGTTTAACATTTGGAAAACGGCTTAGAAATTGCTGTTCGCCCTGATTGACAAGTTGAGAAAGCGTTGGGGATTGATAAGGCATTACAGGCTCCATACTGCTGAAAACGTGCGTTGCTCGGTTTGCCCATTAGGCAACGTCACAACAACGCTTAACAACAGCACGAACTGTTCAAGATTGGTCGCTATCACGTCAATGGCAAGGGCGTGACCATCATCAATAAGCCACTGTAAGGCTTGTTCGGCATAGGCTTGCGCATCATCAAGCACATCGGCAAGTTGTTTAGAGCGGGCAAGTGTCCATAGGTGAGATCCCATTTCCACTTGTCTTTCTTCATTCTGATTAAAGTCATTGCCCCACCAGCCGCGTTGATTATCTACGCGCGCATCGGTGAATAAGCTAATCACAATGGCATTGGTTAAGCTGTCATCCGTCAATAATGCAGAATCAAGCGAAACAACATCACCTTCGCCGTCTTTCCACATAATACTTAAATCTGACATCGCTTTTACACCGGTTTACCCACCCCTTTTTCGTGGTCGTGGTTCGCGCCACTCTTACCATTTGAAAGGTGATCTTTTGCTGTTGATGTTCCAATAATAGTCACATCGCCAGCAAATTGCGTTTGTGGAGCGTCAAAGTTAATCTCATCCGCGTTCACCGTAAATTTTTTACAGGTCAGAATGGCTTCGCCATTTTGGGTTAATAATAGCTGATGCCCTTCGGCATGGTAAAGTACCGAATCACCAGGTTTTAAAGCAGTCGGGCGTACGCCTTTATCTTCGACAACAATCGCCACCAAATGTGAACGCTTGCCACCGACGGAAAGCACAATAGCTTCGCCGCCCATTGGCACGGAAGAATGCCCATAATTTTGAAAACGCTCCACATCATCTACTACTTCATCGGCTTGCAGTCGCACTTGAAGATTTTGTCGGCTGAAGGAATCCGTTACAATGGACACCACCGCACGCGAAATCAGCGACTTTAAACCGCGTTTAAGTGGAGCTAAAACCTTATTTAAACCATCCATAAATTATTCCTTAAAATCGCTAAATTCCGCCACATTATCTTTCTTTGATTTTTTTGACTTTTTACCTTTTTGTACCTTATCCAAAGACTCCTCAGGCTCATCAAAGGCATCTCGGTGCATTAAGGTAAGCTGACTACGTGTACCATTCTCATCAAGAGTAAAAACGACTTCCACTATCAAACGAGCCTGTCGTTCAAATCCCAACTCGGGTGCAGTAAGCCACACAATTTTATTGGGTAACCATAATGAACCATCAGGTTTCTGCCAGCCTTGCACGGTCGCTGTAGATTTTTGCGCTTCTGCCTTGTTACGTTTAAGCTCCCACATTGCCCGTTGATAACCGCTCGTCCCTGTCATATTATCGTCAGCGATAATCACCATCGGACGATAGCGCGTAATATCGGGATCTATTACTTCTACTTTTAAACCGCTGGCACTCATTGTTTATCCTCTTTAAAACCGTCAAATTCTTTCACATTATCTTTACCGTTTTTCTTTCCACTGCCTTTTTCGCCACCTTGCTCGGCGTCGCCAATCACCCGATACTGACTAAAACGATTTGCCCAACTGTCCGTCAATTCCAACTCTAAAAGATTTTGCCCTAAAATCAATTCGCCCACTGGCTCTGTGCTAGGTTCAGTAAACACTAAATTGCCATTCACGTCAGATGTCACTAACACCCCCTTATGCCGCGCGGCTTTGGTTAGCGTATCAAACACCGTTTCGCCAGGTTCAACTTGCCACACTGGGATTTTTTCCGCTGCATCTTGGCTTTGTACCGCCCACACCACATCAATGCCAAACGGCACGCATAAAGTGCGGGCAATTTCTTGCAGATTTTGATTTTTAAAGTGGTAGCTATTGTGAATCACCGAACAATCCACCAAATCGGCGGTTTTATCTCGTCCGCTAATACGCACTGATTTGTCCTCACCACTGATACTTTGATTGAGTTCATCTAAGTAGCCAGTAATCGCCCTCTCGCCGTTTATCTCTAACATCAATGCAGCACCGACTTTCAACACAGAAACGTCATCTTCCGCACGCACTGCAATTCCTAGTTCAAATCGTCCGCTCATCGCTTCCAATGAACGGGTAATGGAAAGCGATTTCCAACCAGTAAAAATCAACCCATTTAAGTAAAGCTTAATCTCAGGTTGTTCGATAACCTCACTCATGCCAACACCTCCACTTGCGAACCGCCTAAACAAAACAACGGGTGGCGAATCTGATTGCGTCGCACTACGCGTTCCCAACCTTTAGCTTTGCCTGTTTCATTAAAGGTTACCACCAAGGCGGGTTGTGTATCGGTTAAATCCACCATTTTACTTTCTGCCAACAACTCACCACGCGCGCGTAAATCCAACAACAATGCCAAGCGAAATTGCTCTAACGCTTCATAGCTTTGCCATTGCTCGTGATCGGCACAATCAAAAATCGCCCGTTCAAGTTGCTCATCAATATCACGCAAATAACGCTGCACATCGGCACGGCTTTCAATCGTTGATGGTTCGCCCTTTGTACGTATCGTGATGGCTTGCGCAATAGCTTTGCCATATTCCACCACAAGCGTGGTTTGCATTAAACGCAAGAATACAAACTGCGCTTTGGCTTGCAGTGCGTTCAGTATATTTGTCATACCATATTGCGCCATCACATTGCGCGATAAGGTCTTGTGAATAGATTGTTGATTCGTTTTTCCGTCACGTAAGTTCTCTAATGCGGATTTGGGTATTTCAAGCTGACGTTGTTGCAGTTTTGTTTTGGCTTGATTCATCGCGTCACTGAGCGCGGACATTTGCACAAAAACACGTTGAGTATCCACCGCATTTTTTAGTGAATGTTCGGCAGGTATTGCCGTTGCTACCTGTAATCCACCGTAATAGCGATTCACAACACGACCAGATGCGCTTATTGCTACACCTTGCCCCCCAAATTGCACCAAGGACTGTAGTTCTTTCGCGAATAATTGCGGCGTGCGAATCAGTGTACTCAAGCGATTTTTAAAGCCCATTACGCGGTTTTTAAATTCGCTTCCCACAGCTAACACCGCACCAATCCCGTCAAATACGGTTTCAATTAGGCCAATAAAGGAATCCACTAAATTAAAAATTGGCGCAGTGAGTTCATCAATAAAATCCAACACACCTTCAATCATCTCCGCAAACTCATCAGCCAGTGCATTCAGTGCATCCGCATATTGATTTAATACACCAAACAAGGAATCTTTCTTGGCTAGCGGCGCAATTTCATTGATAGCAGGTATAAAGCTAATATCAAAACGCGTGACGCGTAAATGTCCAGTGGAATACACCGCCTTATAATCATCTACACGTACTTCCTTAGTGCCGAAATACGGATGTTTCAGTGTACCTGTACCTGGTTTTTCTAAGGCTTCAATCAGCTTTTCCGCCTGTTTTACATGGTCATCACCAATCACTAAGCAACTGATGTGGTAATTGCGTAGGCGTAGGCCTAAATCTTCCGTCATCCCGTCATCACGCAATGGGTATTCATAACGCACCAAACGGCGACCACCGTCCATCCCTTGTTCGTCTTCAATTAAAAACGGCACGCCACGAAAAGATCCCTTACCGCTTTTTTGTCGCATTTTGCTCATTGTTATGCACCTCCATATAAGGCTTGTCCGCTATAGCCCATTGAGACTTTCAAACCTAATTTATCTTGTGATTGATTGGTTTTAATATTGGCTTGCGAGACGGACGCAATCAGCCCCTCTGTCGGTTTTACGTTCACTTCAATTTGCCCATTTAATTTTGTATCAATAGGATTGATGCCTGCCAATTTTTCGCCGATTTCACTCCCCACAAAATTGCCCACTGATTGCCCCACATTAGCCACCGCAGCAGAAATTTGCTGTGCGGGGGCTTCTGCAGTTTTAGGCTTTTCTTCGAATTGCTCACCGACTTTATCGCCCAGCCAGCTCCCCACATATTCGCCTAAAAAGCCGCCAATCGCTGCTCCCACAACGGGAATCGGAATTAAGGCTTGACCGATAATTGCCCCAGCAGTCGAACCTGCAATCGAACCGATAGACTCGCTTTTCTCACGGGCGGTGGAATCTTCATCCAATAATACCGCTGCACCTTGTGCCATCGCCAAGCCAGTATTCAATAGCGGCACCGCTTTCGACACAGTTTTACTCACCGCAGACGTGGCGGATTTCGCCAAATTCGCCGTGCTTTTGCTCACATTAGTGGCAGTGGTTTTCAGGCTTTGGGTGGCTTGTTTCACACCATTTGCCACATTCGCTCCACCGCTTGTTGCGACAGTCGGTGATGCTTTAGGTGCACCCGTTGGCTTGACTGCTTTTGCTGGTTTATGGTTTAGATCATTTGGTCGATATTTCCCATTGGATTTCGACCGCACTTTTTTGCCGCGCTTGCGTTTACCGCTGAAATCACCACCCACACCGCCGAAATCAGTCGGCATATTCACCACATATACCGATTGCACACCCGCCGTTTGCCCAATCGCGCTGGCAACACTGTCCGCTGGATTCGGTAAGCTACCTTTTTTACCGCGTCCAAATAATGCCTTGCCAATCCCCCATGTAGCTTTGCTAACACCAGCGACACCTTTACCAAAGCCATACACACTTTGCCCGGCGGAAAGGCTAATACGTGCCAGCTTGTTTGCGCCATAAAGCGCGGCGGCAAATTTCGCAATATTGCCGTAACCACCTGCCTTTTCGGCAATCCAACTCATCACCGAGCCAATATTTTCTAAGATGGGTTTAATTTCCGTGGCAGCGGATTTCAGCTCCTGCAAGGCTTTCACCAACACATCACTGACGGTTTTGGCAAATTCGTCTAACGTACCGTCGTCAATTTTTTCATTGAGCCAATCAACAAAACTGCCCATTTCCTTTTTCAGCGTATCGAAGGCACCGTGTTCCATAAAGCGCGCTTGCATTGACGTCCAAGTATCTTCAAGGTTAGAGACTAAGCCGTCCCAGGTTTTCATCTGTTCTTTTGCCGCACCCTTGGCATCACGCCCCATGGCGCGTAAAAGCGCAGCAATGGCTTTACGTCCTAACTTGCCTTCTTGTAGCATCTTTTGCATTTGGTCGGCGGTGTATTTGCCCCCTGTTTCTTGGGCTAATAAATCAAATACTTTGACATTACGTTCCAGTAATGGGTTGATTTCTTCCATTGAGAGCTTGCCTTTAATAAAGCCCTTACTAATGGCTGAAATATAACCGTTTAAGTTTTCCGCATCGCCGCCTACTTTAGCGTTATAGTCCACAAGGGCTTGCAACGAGCCATTCATAGGATCAATGCCAGCCGTTTTCAGACGCATCATCGCTTGTTGCGTATCAGCAAAGGCCATCGGCGTATCAGTGGCGAATTTTTGCAACCATTTATTAGCTGCGTCCCCTTGGTCGCCAAAGGTTTGTTTCATCCGAATGCCTGCCATTTCAAAATCTGCCGCGGTGCGCAACATTGATTTCCCCACCGTCGCCGCACCAGCGGCTGCCCCCACTCCTAAAATCGGGATGGTCATATTGCCCATGCCGTTGATTTTATTCGACACTGCACCAATGCCTGCCCCCAAGGTTTTAAAATGCGCATTTGTCGCTTTAATTCGATTGGAAAGTGCGGTCAGTTTTGTGCCAGATTGGGTGGCAAATTGCGAGACATCTCGCCCAAAACGTGCGGCCTGTTGGCTAATATTGCCAGCGAGATTGATATAAAAAGAAGTGGAATTGCCAGAGCTTGCCATAATGTCCTCTAAGTGGATGTGTTGATGTAACTAATTAAACGCGGCAAGGAAAGAATGGGTTGAGAAAGCACCCACAAAGGGGTGCATTGATAATGTTTAGCCAGCAACAGACAGGCTTTCTCAAAATTACGCGTCTGTTGCTTCCAAGCGCCCCCGTTGGTCGAGTCCTTGCGCGGTCGCTTTTGCAATTTCTTGGGCGGAAAGCATCGCATTAATGACTTCCATATCCGCCGTGGAAAGCGAACCAAGCTGCTTTAAGGAAATCGGACCGCTAATTTTGCCAATGCGTTTAATTTGGCGACGAATCAGCTCATAGTTAAATAACACTTGGCTAACAACCAGAACCGGCTGACCTTGTGCATCCATCAACAAACGTTCTGCCGCACATTCCGCCTCAATTAAATCTTGAGTAGTCAGCTCACGAGTTTCCACATCAAGCTGCGGTTCATCACCAAACATTAAGCCATCTTTTAAACGAAATTCCATTATTTACTCCTTACGCTGGTTTACAATCTACCGCAGCCACTTTTAAAGTAATTTCTCCTTTCGCAGAAAGGGTTACCGCGTCCACCGTCCACGCGCCAGCAAGTAAATAGGTTTGCCCCACGTCCGTTTCAAATTCCACCGTGCCGTCGGTCATATTTTTGAGTTTAAAAATATCAATATCTGCACAGTTAAAAATTTTACATTCCACCGTCGCTTCCGTGGCAGTTTCTTGATAGCCATACACGCGTGAGCCTTTCACTGTTTCACGCGTATAACCGCCGATGTCTAAAGTGGCGTCATCGCCAGTTGGATATTCTGCACCGTCAATGCGAATAAAGGCGCGCCCTTGGTATTGTTTCCCCATTGTTCATTTCCCCTATAAACGATATTGAATCGCGTGCGCATACACACGGAACTGATTCACTAAATCTTCGCCTGAAAGCACGTTTAAACGGCATTTATTATCGGCATCACGTTCAACCAGCAAGGTTTTGCTAAAGTTGTCAAAGTTTTCCACCAAGCCTTTGTACTCCAACTCGGTAAACAAGGCGAGCAACTCGGCGCGGATCACTTTTGGCGTCACAATCGCTTGCCCTGGTGCAACACGAATGCCGTCATCCGCCAGTTTATGGCGTGGATATTTCTGCGTAATACGTGTGCGAATGGCGTAACGCAAATAACTTAAAGTGGCAATGGTTTCAATGTAAAGATAACTTTCGTCCATATCGCCAAAGCTATTTTTACGATACATTGTGATCGCCGTCTCCAACTGTGGCTGGCTGTTGGCATTCACGGTATAAGTACTCACGCCGCTATAAAGCAAGGTATTGCGTGCCGGTAAATCCCAACGGTCTGACATGGCAGGCGGCAGCATATCCATGACCAGCGTTTGCACAGGACGAGCTGGGTCAATCGCAAGCGAACCCGCTGCCACTGCACAATAAGCTGCTGCCCATTCGTAAGCAGGCTCTGGAGATTTATTAGTTGCCATCAGCGTAAATAAATAATCGTTGCGTTGTTCTGCAAAGGTTGTTGCGGTTGCGTGCGAGCCACCTTTTGCCATAAAGCACAATCCGTCAATTTGTTGCATCGGTCCCCAACGGTTCACGAGTTCCGTGCGTAGCGCGTTGAGACTTTCGGTGTCAGTAAACGGATTCACTACATAATTCCACCATTCCGCGCCAAAGCCAGTAATCGCATCCGTCATACTTGGGTTTACCGATCCACCGCTCATCGGCGTGATGTTAAGTGCAATGCCGTCAGGGTAACTTTCACCGCTGTAGTAGTTGGCTCGAATATCAATCTCATTGCCGCATTCGCCTTTAAAGCGAGCAGTTAAAGAAATCACGCCATTTTCCACCGCACTTTCCACCACAGTATCACCATCCGCCGCAATCAGTTTTTGCAATTTAGCGGCTAACGTTGCTGCCGTATCGCCTATCGCTACCGCTTGTTGATAACGACGACCAGCAATCATTACGTTTAACACCCCCGTACCGCTTGCAGTTCCCACCACTTGCACTTTGCCAATGGCTTTTGCCCCATTAGATTTTTCTTCCAGTGGCAACACCCATAAATCTAACGTGCTATTGTGCTTTTTAAACACGCGCACCATATTGGCAAGTTGAGATCCACGACCAAACAAAGCCTTTGCTTGAGCTTCATTTTGTACGCGTACTGCTTTGCCAGCAATCGCCGAACCTGTCGCCAATTTTTGACCGAGCATTAAAACTTTGTGCAACATTGCTGGCGTACCAGAAACGGCACGGCTATTGTCAAATTCAATGTAAGCTAAAGGCACTCGAATTGCGTTAGGAATGCCATTAAATGAAATCGCCATTATGCGTCCTCTTTGGTTGTTTTCGCCTTGCTTGCCGCGTTGTCATTGACAAGCTCCACATCACCAGCTTTTAAATGGTTAAGCCAGTATGCTGTTTCTGGTTTTTCTTCCCCTTCTTCAGAAAGTTGTTCAAAACTTTCTGGGTCGCGAATAATTAAGCCTGCTTTTGGTTTAATTTTCATTAGGATCTCCCTGTTTAGGTAAAATTACGGTAAGTTGAGTTTTGTCATCAAGGACGTTTTCATCTCGTGATTGATTAAATTGGTGGTGATATACAATGAAGTCGTCCAAACTGCTTTCATCAGTGTCACAAGGCAAGGGTTGTACAGCGTTGAAGTACATCCCATATACAGCCACGCCCATGCCACTTTGGGTATCGCTCCACAAATTCTGTACGCTTTGTAGTTCAAACATACCGCTAGGGGCAATATGTGCGCCATCCAGTCCTGCGTTTAAGCGTTCCACAATTTGATAAATGCCCACTGCATCGCGCCGTTGTCCGTTAAGCACCTTGGCAACCACAAACACGCCCCAACGCGCTGTTACGCAATTTCGGCGTTCATTCGGTATTTGTCCCAACCACGCCACATACACGGCGGGCGGATTACGCACCAAACGGCGAACACTGCTGTCGTCCCATTGACCAGGATGTTCTTCTACTTCCTTTAAATGGTTACCACATAGCCGCTTAATTTGCGCAATCAGCGCATTAGAGGTGGCTGCAATAATGCTACTCATCAAATAAACCCTTTTGCACGTTCACGCCCCCATACGCTACCGCCTGATTCCATCACCACAGTATTGTCGCTTTCTACGGTTTCTCCGCTATCCGACAAGCCAAGAGTAATTGTGCCGCTGGCGACTTTTTCCAAAAATCGGATACTGTCCTCATAATCTTGTCGTGCTTGATCAGTTGGGCGATTTTTCTCTAAAAAATAACGTGCCAAATAACAACAATGACGCACTAACACCGCAGGAATGTTATTAAGTGGCAGGGTATAACGTCCAGCTAAGTAGCTATCAATAGTTTGCACTGCATCCTCTAAGGCTTCATCAACTTTTGCCTCGTCCAACGTACCATCTGACAAGCGCGCCAAATCCAACAGTTCTTCTTCGCCATAACGTTTTTTTAAGTCGGTAACATTGGCGTAAGACATTATTCAGCCTCACTCAATAATGCGATTAAATCTGCTTTCTTCGCATTACCATCAAAGGTTTTGCCACGTTCGCGCAATGCATTTTTAAGCTGTTCAACGGTTAAGGTGTTTAAATCGGTTGGTAATGGATCTTCACGAACTGATTTTTCTTCGTCACGATCCGCATCACCTTCCGATAACCCTTCGCCAGATTTTTCACCGCCTGTTGCGGTAATTTCTTTAACCACCAAACGCGCATCGCCTTTAAGGGCCGCAATTTGTGTCGCACTAAGGTTTTCAAAAACATTGTCACCTTTGTGCAAACTAAGCCCAGCTCGGCGATAGCCGTCTTTAATGCGGTTTTGTACCAGTACACCACCGCCTTGATAAAGTTTTTCCATTGCATTGTTTCCCTGCTTTAAATCATGTTTAAAGAGCATTTAAAGTGCGGTTAAAAATCACCGCACTTTTCCCGCATTTACCTACAGATAATCGGCGACCACCAATTCCAAGCGACCTTTCAATTCGTTATCCACGGCCGCACCGTCTTCGACACGGAACTCACGTTCTAATAACTTGGTTGCTTCTTTTTCCAACGATGGCGGCACAATGATGTGGGTTGGTTTAATGCCTAAACGGCGGCCACCGTCCCCTTGTACTGCACGCATCGCTTCAATGGCTTTCCAAAGGTTCTCTGCCGTGAGTTTGCCTTTCACTGCATGCGCCATTTGCCAGAAACCATACCCCACGTTAGAACGCGCATCTACACCATAGGTGAACACGTCTTTCATAAAGACTTTTTCATCATTCGGATCGGTAATTTGCGCTGGCGTTGGGGTTTTACGTTCTTGGTAAATAATCGGCTTTAAGGCGCGCGAACAGTCTAAGAGATACCAAGCATTGTCTGCGGTTACACCAGTGCTATCATCGGTGATGTTACTTACCGATTTCGGGCTGGTGCCGTCCACATTTGCGCCCACCGGATGATCGGTGTCAAAGAAATACTGCTTGTCGTAACATTCAGTGGTAAAGCCGTCTTTTAACGCACCAAACACTAAAGTGTCTGGTAATTCACCTGCAGCACGCCCCAATTCTTCAATGAGTGGGCTATACACGCCAACGTTGTCATCTTCGATATCGGTACGTGCAATTTCCACCGCGTTAGCCCATTTTTTGTTGGTAATCGAATAACCGTGGCTTTGAATCGCGGTAATCGCACGTTCACCTACCCATTCTTTCAAACCTGGCATTTGACCGAGCCACGCATAGGTATTTGCCGCGGTTTGCGATTTCACTACCGTCGCAATTTTGCTGTATTGACTCGGAGCACGTGCCAAGCCTTCTTTAAAGTTTGCACCAAAGCCGACAAACAGGGCTTTGACAATATCAGGGGTTACATTCGCCATTATTCAGTCTCCAGTTGTTTTGCGTAATCAGCTTCACTCATGCCGAGTAATTTAGCCGCTTCTTTTTCCGCTGCACTTAATACTGCTGTGCCTTTTTCTGCTTTTGTCGCGGCAACCTGTGTGGTTTGCTGTGCACTTAACGCCGCAATTTTCGGACGGCTATCTAACATTGCCGACAACGCCGCAACACCTTGTTGTTTGCCGAAGGCTTTCAAGTAATCTTCTTCCGCCTTCATCGCACGACCGTCATTGCGCGCTTGCGTCACCACTTTTTCAATTTGGGTTTCTTCGCTTTGTGCCGACAGCACCGCGACTTGGCTTGCCATTGCGTCATAGGTCGCTTTCGGTACATATTGGCTTAAATCTACTTGAGTGGCTTTCGCGCTCAAGGTCGCCACTTGTTCTTCCGCCTCTTTTTTGCCATTAATCAGTGCGTCTAGCGCATCTTTGGCTTGCTTAGCTTGTTCTTCTGTCGGCTCCGCGCCTTCGGCAATCTCAATACCGAGTGTCGCCAACAACTGTTTCAACAGATCCATTCGACTGTTCTCCTGTTTGGGTAAGGCTGCCGAAAGCACCGCCAACCGCTGCATACCAGTCACACCAGGATCATTAGTCAGCGCTGCCATTCGGATTTCCAGCGGTATGCCTTGCTCATCGTAAGGAAACACCGCACTTAAAAACGCAAACTCGCCATTTTTAATGTGTTCGTAGGCTTTCGGTGTCCAACGCGGCTTAATAAATAAGCCCTGACGTTGTTCATCATCAAACCAACGCATTTCATCTGCATTAAACCAACCAGCCGCCAACACAGCACCCGCTTCCTTGCCCTGTTTCGCCTTAAACCAAGATTCGTGTTCATAATCCACGAGCACGTCTTGTTTTAAATTGCGCACCAAGCCAATTAAGCGGCTCGCAATGGCTTCATCTAAAAACCAATGCGCCACATCGGTAGGCGAACCATCCCGTGAGCGAAACTCGCCTTTAGGTAACAGTTGCTGCCAGCCGTCGGGGGTAGCGGTAAGTTGGGCGGTCAAAACCGCCAATGGGGTCATCTTTGCGTTCATAGTGCTATGATGACGTGCAAAGAGGTTTGGGTGAGTTTGTGGAAGATCAGGAATAAAAAAGGCGTATTTCTGAAAAAGAAATACACCTAGACAAGAAAGGATTTTATAAAATCGTTTAAGAGGCGTTTAAATACGTTTAAGGGCGTTTAAATTTTTTAACCCGATAAACTTTACCATAAAATTTTTAAATGCGTCTATGGCGGTTTTAGGGCGGTTTTTATTATTCATCCGAAAGGACTTCTTTAAAGCGGTTAGAAATAATTTGTCGAATTTCTTTTTGACCGCTCTGACCCAATCCTAAGAAAGGTCGTGCATGCATAGATTTTGTGCCGCTTTGATGGTACTGACCATAAGGCTCTGCTGCGCCAATCATTGCGAAATCATCACCATAGTCTAAATTTAAACTCGCCACCAAATCCCCGCGTACCTGTAAGATTTTGCCATCATAGCCGCGATTTTCTCTCGATTGCTTGGTTTTAGGGTGCAATGCTGCCCATTTCTCGCCTTCTGGCGTGCGTTCTTCATCAAAAGCCATTTCGCTTTCATGCCACAACACATTAGCAATTTTACGTGTTAAACCGTCAGATTTACCCACTTCCTGCAACTTACGGAATTGGGATTGAATGGCCGTGGTATCAAATTTAAAGTCTAAATGCATATAATAACCTTGGGTGATGTTGCCCGTAATAAAAGGAAATTGAAATGATAGATAAACAAAACTCCCTGTTTAAAATTTGACTTTTGCATGTTTTAGGCGTATTTTGCAGGAAAAGAAACGAGCTTGTTGTCTAATTGGTAGGACAGCGTTTAGCAATAAATGCCCTGTGCGACTTCGATACTCGCCAAGCTCGTTACTCTTCACCTTTCACAATTTTGTACACGCCAGAACGAATTTTTGCCAATACATCAGCATAATCAACTCGATAAGCATTAATAACTGAATCCACTTTCTCTACAGGCTTTAACTTGTCTTTACTTGGCGAATCCACAACCACCTTGATAGTTTTTTCTTTGTTGAAATAGATTAAATTGTTATGTCCACGCTCAGTATCCCATACAACAAGACTTGGATTAGCAATAATACGAGAGATTGAGGCATATTCTTCAACAGTAAGTCCAACACCGGTTTGATTATGCTTATTCGAACTGGAATGTTCTAATCGCTTTTCCGTCATAACAAGTACACGTTCCGACATTTTTACTCTGCCAGATAGCTCAGAGACACTTTCCGCAATCTCCGTCGAAACAAACCCCGCCGAAATATACCGTACACTTGCTCCACGTTTGCCCAAATTGGCTTTCACCCAATCAGCAAACGCCTTATGTCGTGCTTCACTGTTATTAATCGCCTGAATAGTCTGTTGGCGCAATTCACGATTTTGCACTTGCAATAATTTACGAATCACCGCGCGATCAGTGCCTAATGCTGCTTGCCCGACGTTATAATTCCAACCTGGCTCCGTTTTAATCGTGCCTTGATTGGTTTTAAATACCGTAATTTTGCTATGCGTTTCTTCACCGCTTAGAGGATCTGTGCCGGCTAATGCCCATTCTTCTTGCAAACGCCCGCCACTTTCATCCACCGAAAGCCCTAAATTATTCAGTTGAAAATCACTCAATGCCCGTACACGACAGCGACAGCCCCAGCCATTAGGCGGGTAAAGGGTATCCCAAATCGGATCATCAAAACGATACACTTTGCCGTGTAATGCCATATGGCTTGGGCGCGTGCGGCTATCTAGCACCGCCACATACTGCCAATAAGGTTGTTCGTCGCTGTTGGCAATTTGCTCCGCATAACGCCCGGCGTGGTAAGCAGTAATTTTATTGGTGCGTAAAATGGTGCGCAAACGGCGCGGACTACCTAATTGCACCACGGTTTTTCGTCCGAGGTCGTCGGTCATTTCCTGCTTACCCCACCAACCTAACGCGCGTAATTTAGGCTCAAGCTGTTTAATAAAATCACGCTCTGACATACCGCTTTGCACGGCGTCTTCCGTTGCTTGGCGTAAGGTTTCCAACACGTCCAGCTTAGTCACTTTTGCCACCGTAAAGGCTTTAGCGTGCGCAGCATCGAGCTGTTCTTGCCAATTCCACGTAATCTTGTAGCCTTTCGATTTTAAATAATCCACCGCCATTTTCGGCTCAAGGCGCAACAAATAGCCCATATCCAAATCGCTATTATTTGGCATCGCAACGTCCCAATAAATCACTAATAAAAATAGCTTTCGTCATCATAGACTCCAATTCACTATCGTCTAATTGCGCATATAGGGTTGCTATTTTTTCTTGCGCAAACTCATAACCGCCTTGCTGTAAGGCTTCTACCACAGGTTTCAATAACGGATCCATAATCGCTTCATATTGCTCGGCAGTCGGTTCCATTTCATCGACTAGAGTTTCATGATCGCGTTTCACCGACAGCACGGCCATACCTTTCTCATTTTGTGCCGAAAGTGCGGTAAAATTTGGTTGCGTTTTGCGTTCCAGTACCGCTTCATTTTCGCCCGCCATCGGAATTTGTAACTTATCGTGCGCCCATTGAGTCGGGATACGAAAGCCAATATCGACTAGCTTATTAATACCATCAGAAAATTGATTAATATCTTCCGATTCCGACACATCAAATTCAAAACGCGGAATGCGTCTAACATCGCGTAATCCATGTGTATTGAGCACATAAAGCGGATAGACTAAATCGCGCGTTAAAGTCGCAGAAAGGCGTTTTAAATCGCTATTGCGTAACTCAAGGCGTACATCATTATGCACATTGCCCAGTGCATTTGTGCTGGTTGCACCGTCCGCTTGGCTAGTGAGCGTGCCGCCTAAAATGGCTTTACTCATGGATTTCTCTGCCCACTCAATCATTGCCATAAATTCTGTCGCATTGCCTTCTGCGGCGCGCTCAAAATCAATTTCCATCCCACGCGGAATAATCCCGCCAGCATTATGCCCAATGCTCATCACGGCGCGCAGTAACGTATCTTTTTCCGCTTTCGTTGCCCCTTCTGGATATTTACCTAAGCGCATCGGCAAGCCGTAAATCTCTAAAAACTCGGCGAAGTCCCGTGCCGAATAGTTTTTATAAATAAACGGCCAAATCAATGTACGTATTAAGCCGATGCGCGACAAATAACCTGTCTTGGCTTTCGCAATATGCGTAATCCAGCCGAATTGTTGCAATGGCACACCGTCCACCGAACTATCGCGTAGCCGTAGGGTATTTCGCTCAAAAGTCGGGGTCATAAACCAAGAGGGATCGCGCCATTGCACAGATTTAATCAACTTCAAGCCGCCAATCAGTTCTGGCTCCCATTGAATTTCTTGGCAAGAATAGCCTTTTAAAATTGCATCGGTAGCATCAAAAATACAATCGTCCAACCAAGTGGCATCCAGCAACACATCCGTCAACCAATTCGCATCACGCTGTTCTTCCGGTGTCGCATTGCGCGGTGGCACAATCTTCCAATCTACCGTCAAAAGCGCACTACGGCGTTTGCCCAGTTCTGATTGCAAATGCGCGTCTTTTTCTTCCATATCTTCCGCGAGTTCCGCCTGTGCGACTAAATCGCCCACCTCGGCGGCGCGTAAAATGCGTGCCGCTTTTGCAGGTGTCAATCCGCTGGTCGGGTGTTCGCTATAGGTACGAGCAAGCCACGCCAAGCGACTGTCATTTTCCGTTTGTAACGCATCGTCAAATACAAACGGGTTGCCGTGAATATCTAAAATTTTGCTTTGCATAGGTGTATCCTTAAAAATCCCAATCGGATGTCATAAAATCATCAAATTCGCCATCGTCTTCTTCTGGATGCTTGCTCGGTAGGGGTGTAAATTCAATTTCGCCCCCCGTCATAAAACTCGCGCGTACCGCCATACAATACGCCACCGCACTATCTCCGTGGCGTTTGCCAGATTTGCCGTTGCTTCTTGCTTTGTCGATTTTGGGCACACCGTTTATCACCACAATATGCCCTTGGTCTAAGATAATCTCTTCATTACGTGGAATCTTAATTAACTCGCTTTCATACAACGCCTTATATTTTGGCATCCATTCTCGATACCATTTATCATTGAGTTGCACCGTTTCCACCATGCTTGCACCATATCGTAGCAAGGCACTTTCTGCTAAATATCCTCCGTTACCCGTCGCATCGAATGATGACCCAATAAAACGTGGCAATTTAGGTAACACAAACAACATAATTTGCTTTTGTTGGTCGTAAGGGCAATTGCGAATTTCCAGCGTGAGTTCAATTTCCCGCGCCGTGCTTGGCTGACATGCGCACACCGCAAACACGCTTAAGTCTCCGCTGCGCGCAAAGTCCACACCGAAACTATGGCGTAAATGGGGATCTAAGGCTTCCAAATGAGGCTGCACATCTTTAAGGAGCCATTCCAGCGTTAGCACTTGCCGCTCTTCTTCCGAATAGGTGATAAACTTGTCATCACACTCAAATTTCAGGACGATTTTTGTTGGGTCTGCTGCACGATCAACAAGCGGGCGTGGAATATAACCGCCCGAGCTTTTCTTTGGTACACAGTAGTATTCTTCTAGTGCATCATCTTCTGTCGCTGTTTCTCGTAATAACCCAGCTTTCCAGGCGGCTTCTTTCTCTTGGCTCCATTCCTGCTTACTCACCTGACAAATGCGCCGATATAAGCCTTCCGCACAGGCATCATCAAGGGTGATCGTATGAATTGAATAGCTTTTACGCCCCGCACGGCTGTCTTGAATCAACTGATTAAACAGGTTATCCACGCCATTATGGGTGGAAATCAACCGCACTTTTGCTCCCCACATGGTAAGCGCGAGTGCAGCCTTTAATACTTCGGCCAACTTTTCATGGAATGCGGCTTCATCGATACACACAACCCCTTGCATACCGCGCAAGTTTTTCGGATTAGAGGACAGGGCCTTAATCTTGAAACCGGAAGCAAAATAAATCACATAGGTAAGAATATCTTTGTCTTCGTCTTCCAATACTTCTTCGCTGATTTCGCCTGCTGCTTGGTTAAACACACCAGCCCACATCGAGCACGCATCAATAAACTCGCGCGCCATTTCTTTGTTAGAGCCAATATAAAAAACGTCAGACCCACCGTCTGACTTTGCTCTACCTGCAATCAACACATCGTCTGCTGCTTCCGCCCAAGTAAGACCGGTACGGCGTGATTTTTCTGCAATTTTTAAAGGACTATCATCAGCAATCCAGCGTTTCTGATAGCCCAACAAGACTTCATTTTTGTCGAACGGGATAAAATCAGGCAATTTTTTCACCGCACTTTTTGAATTTTCTGGCATTACGCCACCCCTAAAATCTTCGCCTTCAACATATCTACCGCATCCGCTGAAAGACCCGCTTTCACGGCAACATTCTCCGCTGTTTCAGCGGCAAGTTGCGCCACTTCTTTACGAATTTTTCGCTCGCGTTCTTCACTAATGGCTTGCGCTTGTTCGATGCGGTTAGCAATCAACGCCAGCTGATTAATCACTTTCGGATCCACATCATCTAACTGACCAAGTGACATCGCTTTATCAAAAGCAATAGTTTTCACCGCTTCCATCAAGAGTTTGCCTACATCCGATTGCGGTGCCTCGCCAAATTGTTTTGCCCATAATTCTGCCATCTCACGGCTTTCACGAATTTTCGCCCCCATCTTTTCCATTCGACTGGCATAACGGTTTAATCCTGTTCTGCTCAGTAACGCCGTCTCGGGCAAACCGCAATCGCGGATCAACTCATTAATTTCGTCTAAAATTTCCGCCTGTGAAAATTGCTTATCACGCAACATCATCGCCAGTTGAGTTTTGATGTTAGGAGGCAATAAATCCACTTTACTGGCACGTCCACGGGTGTTTTTTTCTGTCATTTAAACCACCTTTAAACGTCCTTTAAATTTTTGGCGCAGGACGTTTTACACCGTCCACTACAGCCTCACCGTTAGCCACGTCCACACCGCGTTGGGTAATGGAGGCAATCATAAAACCGTTGCCTAAACGCTCAATTTTCACCAAGCCTTGCTCTTCCAGCCAATTTAAATGGGTGCGAACCAAATCACGGCTGATTTTATGCCCGTATAACGCCAAACAATCATCTAAAATGGATTCATTCGCGTCATAACCAGCTTCCACAAGGGATCGCAAAATCACAAGGCGTTGGTCTTTGGTAAAAATATCTTTACTCATTCTTTGCTCACTTCTTTCTCAATTAATAACGCCACCTGATGATTTAAGGTTTTAATATTCGTGCTTAACACATCGCTTTTGCCTTTCATCTCTGTAATCAAAATCCGCAAATCAGATACGTCTTGCGAAGTCGGCAAATGGCGTAATTCTCCTTTCATTTCTGATAGGCTTTTTTCGTTGTTATCAATGGCTTTGCGCAAGTCAGCTACATCGGATTTACGCGCATATTTACTGTCCATCGTCAGCCAAAAATACGTCCACACAATGCCGCCGACCGCCATCACAATCGACCAATGCTTTTGTAAAAATTCGATAATCTCTAACATTATTTTCCTTTGTTTGCCTTTTCTAATAAGGCTTGGCAATCTACACAACAACGTGCGAAAGGTTGCGCCAATAAGCGCGCTTTGGGGATAGGCTCGCCACATTCATCACAATTTCGCCCGTCTTCGGCAATCTGTTGAATGGCTTCTGCACTTAACGGATTCATTCGGCGTGCTGCTTGTTGCAAGGCTTCAATCTGTGCTTCACGTTCGACGAGTTGGTCTAAAATATCTGTCATGGGGTTCCTTCGTTGTGGCTACAAATCTCACGATAGGTCGCATTATGTACCGCAATTTGTCGCAAGGTTTCCGTGGTATCTTGTCTGCTGGCAGTGATAATGCCAAATCCACTACAACTTGGATTAATCACGGAGATCCCCTGACTTGTGCAACCCATCAATAAGAGTGTCACGGTCAGCATTGCGATTGTTTTCTTCATGTTGTTTTCTCGTTTCATAATGTTTCACCTGCGTATCAGAGACAGCTTTTTCACGGACCAACTGCTCGTTATCTTTTAATAATCGGTCAATTTCACGCCCGGCACGTTTGAGCTTAAATACCACATAACCACAAATAGCCAGTGCAGTACCTGAGCCGATTAAAATCATCTGTAATGTCATCAAATCCCCCTTGGCTTATCCGTTTGTTCCGGTTCAACATAGACTTCGCCCGTAATCGGTTCTTCTGGTTTTGTTTGTTTCGCTTGATATGCCATTACAGCGCCTTTAGTTGCCGCTGAGCCACCACAAAAACAAGCAAAATAGAAGAACAAATCAGTGACGGCAGAACGGTCAAGATAAACGGCATAAATCAGCACACCAGCCATGACCAGAAAGCCAAAAAATTGAATAAAACCTGTCGTACTCGCACGACCATCATTATTGGTAAATAATTCAAAAAATTTACTCATTGACATAATCTCCACATAATCACTTCAGCTGGAGTTGGTTTGCCGCGAAAGACATAACTCCATGCGTTTTTACTATAAAAGTGCGGTCGATTTTGCGAGATTTTTTTGGTTGTCAAAACTCGGTTTTGTAACCAATTAAAAACACGTTTAAACACGCCTAAAAATTTAAACTTCATTATCAATCGCTCCATATTTAAGATTACCCGCCACACGACGAACCCAGCCTTTACCAAAGGTCGCAAAAGTGCTTAGTTTGCAATAAAATTCAAGACGTTCAGCATTAAGACGCATAATGACGTCAGAAATCGCCATTTTTTTAATAGCGGCAATCGTCATATTGCCAATAATGCCGTCATCCGCCACATTCACCGCACGTTGCAACATACGGCTTGCATTACCTAATCCATGATTTACAGCCGCATCAAAAAACTGATAAGCCACCGCTTCAGGCATCTTGTCGCATTGATAACGCAACCAAAAGGCGGAGTAGTAGATTTTAAAAGCCTGATCACGCGTCATCACACGCATATTGCCCTGATAACCATTTGCTTGAGCTGTGCGTTTAGTAATCCCCCAATTGGTTTCCCCGCCTGGGTCGCGGGTGTCATTAACATAACCGCCCTCATGTCCGATTAAGCGGTTAAAGATTTGTGTAAAGGTTAGAGACATAAAAAAACTTCCTTTAAAACGTATTTAAAGGAAGTTTAAAGAATAGGAGGGGGAGTTGGATCTGTGAAGTTTCAGCCTAGGATTCAAACAAATCACGTTGATAACGTTTACGCAACAACGCCCGCTGTTCACGCAAAATCGCATAAATATGCGACTCGCTTAAACGGTATTTACTCACCAAGTCTGACACATTTCTGCCGTCAAACTCGTGATAAATTTGCACATTACGTAACGCATCTTTCAACACATCGCCAGTAGGTAAATACACGGATTTACCACCAAAATAATGCGCCATCACGCCAGTTAATTTTGCGGCTTTGCTTTTTGCATTATCCGCATTTTCCCCTTGGCGCACAAGCTCACAGGTTAAAATATCAATAATTTCCGCCAACGTGCTCGGCCACTTATGCATAATCTCATTTGCAGGTACGTGGTCTAAATGGTCGAACAACGCACCGACCATCACGTGATCGTCGGCAAATAAATCTTCTTGAGTATTTAATTGTGCGCTCATCGGTAATCCTTGTGGCGAAATATAAATGGCAGAATTATATAAAATTGCGATCTCTCAGGGGAAAATATTTTTAAGATGGAAAATAAAGAAAGGGAATAATTAATTGATTTTAAAAAGAAAAACCGCCCTTTCGGGCGGTTAAAAAAGTTTATTTAGCTTGTTGGCTTTTCCATTTTTTCCAAATTTCATAGCCTGGTAAATGTTCCACTGGTTGCCCCAGTTGGTAAAAGCGTTCGATATAAAGAATGGTGTTTTCCATTTCATTATTTTCCGCCATACGTTGGGCTTGTTTGCGTTCTTCGTTGTTGATTGCAGCAGACCCTACACCTGAAAATAGTGGTTTGTTGGTTTCCATCACTTGCATTAAGTAGCGGTGGTTGTTAAGCGGGGCGAGATTTCGGCTTTCTCGGCGTTTTTTCTGCACTGAATTGACCGTCTCACTCAAACAGTGGGCTAATAATTGAGAAGGCGGGAATAAATCTAGCACTTCGCGCATTAATTTAACCGCTCTTAAGTTACTCAAGGCTGATTTATCAGGGCGGAACAATGCGATATAACTGACCAAAGGACGCGCCACGCCATATTTTAACTCGGTAATCAGCCCTAATAATTCACGTCCTGCATCATCTTCCAACAGTTGGTCGAGGTGAATATCAGAATGGCACACCGGACAACGGCACAATTTCATACATTCCCCCTTGCTTGCCATTTTTTCAGGCGTTCAAGCACTAAACCAGCCATTTGGTCGTTTAATGCGCCCACATTCAGCGCAAGCGGTTTGTTTTGAGCCGTTAATATCGGGTTCACCACACCGCGCACCCATTTGTTTAATGCGGTTTCCGACCCATCGCGCACCAATCCTTTCTTGCTCATTTCAATCCAAATGGCGCGGATTTTGTGGGCAATGTTGCTTTTTACAAACGCACTTTTTCTGCTTGGCGAATGATTTCGGCGGCTGGTTTTCTTAAATCCTTTGGCTTCCATCTCCGCTTCCACTTTCATTAACTCCGCCACACTCATTTCTTTGCATGATGTTTTCCCGGTAACGCGCTCAAGCATGGCGCGGTAGCTATATTCATCCATTGCCAGTTTTTGCTTGGCAATGTGAATTAGCTGTATTAGTTTGGGTTTGGTTTGATACATTGTTTTTTTCCTGTTAAAACACATTATTCAGCCCACTTAAACGTGATTCAAATGGGCTGTAAATGGGTTTTAAATGTTTTCTTCGAGTTTTGTGCCTTCAACAAAACCAAGCAAAATGCCTTTCACAATCTTGTCCAATGCCGCAAACTGACGGGCTATATAGGATTCAAATTCTGCTGCGTGTTTGCCGAAACTATTGGTGCTGACGGTGCTTTTCATTCTCTCAAAACCAGAAAACTTGATTTTGTTGATTTTTAAGCTAGATGTCAGTGTAAAACTTATGTCATCTTTACCTTCTTCATTCCAGCTGAACAGTTTGATTGATTGCACGCGATAGCCATTTTTTAAGGCTTCAATCACGCGTTCTTTACTAGTCGAGTCGTCACTACGAATGGCGCAATCTAAATAGGTGCGTGTTTCGTTAAATTCGCCTTGTGCAAGATAAAGTGTCGTGCGGTTTGCAAAATGTAAGTGATTAAACATCGGCTTATTTTCCGTTAAAAGTGCGGTCAATTTTGCCGTTAAACCGAGTTTTTCTTCTGATACCACAAAGGTTCTAAACTCAACCACACTCATATTTGACACAATTTTGCCAATCGCAATGCGTGCACGTGGTGAGCGACTGTTAGTAATTAAATGGTGCGTTTCGGCACAGTAGAAGAAATTCACGATTTCGGATGAATACGGCAAATCTTGTGCCAATAAGGTTTCTTTAGCTTTTGAGACAATCTCTTTTTCACTCATTCCCACTACATTGCCAAGTTCGTGTTCTCCGAGTTTTTTAAGCTGCCAAATTTGATGCTCTAGCAAGGCTTTGGAAAGATTAAGCCACTCAAAATGCACGGAGAAAAACAGGTTGCCATTGCCCAATTTCGTCACTTTTTTGCCGTTAATTGGATTAGTGACCGTTTCCCAACGTAAAAAATTTTCGTCGGAATGCCCACGCATATTTTCAACACGTGAAATTACATCATCGGTAGGAAAATGTGCGCTGTAAATTTCGCATTGCTTCAAGGTGATAAAATCTGTGTTACGCATAATTTGCTCCTTTTTGGTTGATTGAAAACACATTATTCAGCCCACTAAGTGCGGTCAGAATGGGCTGTAAATATGCTCTAGCAATTCGGATCAAACACCGCGCCAAATTCCAATTTCACTTCACTGCAAGCAAAGCGATGACCGAATTTTTTTGCCATCTCCAAGGTTCTTGCATACATGGTTTTGGCGGTATCAATATCACCGTCTAATACGCAAGATTGCACTAGCTCAAGATTACCGATCACATCGGCTACTTCACGTGTAATATCATCTAAATTTAATGTTGGTGCTGTCATACTTCTTCCCCTTCAATCACTGAATCAATTTCCACAACTAAACCGGTTAATGGCGGAGCGGTGTTTAAATCACACAACTCAATGGCTTGTTCTAGTGTTTCTGCTGTCATTTTCACTTCAATCACGCCATATAAGCGCACGATATAATCAGTCATAATCTCCCCCTTAAAACGGTTTTCTTAATACTCGTTCACAAAACGCGGCGCGGTGTTTGCACCATTCTCGGTTACGAGCGTCAGGTGCATTAAGTTCCGCAATCGCCCATTGCTCTTTGGCGTCTTGCAGTTCGCCTCCACGTTCACTGTTTGCCGCTTGTTCACTGTAATATTTAAAGCGATCAAACTTGTTGATGTTTTTGTTCATAAGGTTCTCCTGTTGGTTTAAAGCCCATTATGAACGCGCCTTAAATTAGGTTTAAAGCGCGTTGAAATAGGTTTTAAATATCTTGCTCAAACGGCGTAATCACAAAGTCTTCCACTCCTGTTTTAATCGTCACACCAGCCACCGTTGCCGCCAATTCTGGCTCGTTTAACATGGCTTCTTTGTTTACTTCTTCCTTGGTGCGAATGAATCGAACAAGCCCTAGGGTGCGTAAACTTTCAAGCACTGATTCCGCTCCACGAATCCCCACACTTGGCGGACGTTGGCGCCATTGCACTTCGCCTGTATTAAATGAACCAGTTTTAGTTTTGCCGTTTTGCGTGAGTTCATCACGTCGGCTCTCACACCATGCTTGCACCGCATCTTGTTTTGGTGCGAGCTTTTCTTTCACTTCGTTCATGCGTGGCGCGTATTCTTCGGTGATTGCAGCTAGCTTGTCGTTTTGTTCAATCGCTAGGCGTTCTAATTCGCGGTTTAAATCGCCGATTTCTTTAATTGCAACTTCCACTTCATCGCGCGTTTGATAACGCACTGCAAAGGTGTCGGTTTTAATGCGGGTTGCTTTTTTAGCCATTTCTTTTCTCCTGTTGGTTAATGTAAATAGGAACGCCAAATCACTTTGATGCCTTCGACCATCATTTGATATTCCGCCCAATGTGCGCCGTCGTTGCCTTGAATGTAGGCAAAGGCTTGACCAGTTTTCTCAAATTTCTTCGTGATAGCATTTTGCTCAATGCGAACGCGAGGTTTAATTTTGTCGAACTCAATATTCACCACATGCAAACCCATTTTGTTAAGTTCGTTTATGCATTTCTGCGCTTGTGATAAATACCCCAGTGCGATTTTGTTGCATCCGCCAAACACGGGGTGCGGTTTGGCTTGTTCACTTAAAGTGCGGTTGATTTTTGCTGAGTTTTCCATTAGTTCGCTCCTTTCATTTGTGCTTGGGCGGTTAAAAT
>NZ_AP046585.1:0-3337 GCF_059704375.1 Haemophilus sp. THUN1690
TTTAAAGATCTCAAAGCGTTGGGTTACATTGGTTGATAACGAACACGAATTAACAGAAGTAGCTTTAATTCATAAGCGTTCCTATTTTAAAAAAGAAGGTCGGTTTTATATTGAGTTCCACGATGAGTTAATTCCTTACATTTCAGAATTACATGATAACTACACAAAGTATCAGCTTGTAAATATCGGTGCTTTTAGTAGTACGCACTCTATTCGTCTTTATGAATTATGCTCTCAATATAGGGATACAGGGTGGAGACAAACAAGTGTTGATGAGCTTAAAGATTGGTTACAAGTTTCGGATAAATACGATAGATATAATAATTTTAACCAGCGTGTTTTAACGCCCGCTATTGATGAAATTAATGCTAAATCGGATCTTCTTGTAAGTGTTGAGCCGATCAAGCGAGGGCGCAGCATTGTTTCGTTAAAGTTTACAATTAAAAGCAAGAAAAGTGCGGTAAAAATCGAACAGAAACGCCCGGCGTTCCCCCATAAAAACAAGTATGGTTCTTTCGTTAAGTTTGATGCGCAAAATCCAAAGTTTAGCTCGCATGAATACGCTATTTACGCTAAGGATTGTCTATTAAAACTAGATAGTTTTTATGAGGTGATAGATGATGTACCCCTAGATGACCTGGTGCATTATGCTAAATTTTTAGCGGTCAATGAAAGTCATAAGTCAAAGTTTGGGAAAGAGCGTGATATTTGGGCTGAATTGAAAAAGAGAGGTTATAAGTTATCGCTTTATGAATTAGTAGAGATACCTAAAAATCAGATAGATTTTGTTGAATAGATTTATTTATACCTGACATAATTTATCCTTGTTTAGTTGTGATGAAAATCATTGTGATAAGAATTGCCTAAGTCTTGAAATGAGTGATCAAAAGAGCTGCTCGAATCAAATCCATAAGGATTTCCTCCCGCATCTACCCCCCCTACCATTGGTAATCCAGTGGCAGGATTAATTTCATGATGAATAGATGATGAATTATTAGTGTTTACATCATTAATTGAAAAGTTTGAGTTAAAGAATGATGAATTATTAGTATTTATATCATTCATTGAAAAACTCGAGTTATGAACCATTCTTTTTTTTCTTAAAAAAAGCTCATATTCTTTTTTAGTCATAATTTCAAATCTAATTTTATCTTTGATTCTTTTTAAGAAATTAGAAAAAAATCTCATAATGTGGCCACCTGGTTAGCAAAGTGCTAAAATGATAATATAATTGAGCTAATTTTACATTAAATAGCGTATTAGAAATAAGTCTTGTATTGCTAAGTTTTTTGTAAAAGAAAATGAGCGTTTTTGTATTTAAAATTAAGACGCTGTCACAAAAAAATCTGAAATAAACTCATAAAACATTCATCAGGAAACGTGAGGTATTTGCTGTTTTTTGGGTTTTTTAGATGCAAAATTGCATCTCTACAGATTCTCTACGGATTCTCTACAGAATCTTTTGGTAAAATTCATAATGAAATCAAGAGATTCTCTGGGTGTGCGCTACAGATTCTCTACAGAATCAGCTTTCCCCCTCTAAAAATGTGGTCGAAAACACTCAAACCTTTGATTTATAAAGGAAAAAAGGCAAATTTTAAATTTGCGTTAGGTGTGTGTCAAAGTAAAGAATTAATGATATTTTAATAATAGAATCTGGCTTAATCTTTACCTTAGATCACCAGGTCTTTTTACCCATTCCAGGCAATTAAAATGCCTAATAGAACACCCTAAAAAAAGAATAGAATGAACGACCTTTTTATTATTGTTTTTTATAATGCCCTTATTATCGTTTTTATCCTCTTTTTTGCTTATCTGTACTTAATGTATAAGCGTAAAAAGCACATCAATGCTTTATTAGAAAAAATGTCGAGCTCTTACGCTAAATTTGCAACGAATAACCAGGCTCAGATGCAATTTGAGAAAAGAAAAAGAGAGTGGGAAAGGAAACACCCGATAAAGGCGCTAAAACAACGTATTAAGCGATTTTTTAATTGAGATTAAAATAAAACCTTTGATATGATGAAAGAGCGAAGAAATTCGCTCTCATATGAATAACAATGGTGCAAAATCTCCTTGCACCCATATTTAGCCGCAGAAAGTTACTCGTCTTTCTTACTGCGGTTTTTTTTACGCTCAAAAAAATGAAAATCCATAAAATCATTGGCACTTGTTGGCAATGATTTTATGGATTGTATCTTAATAATTTTTTTGTTTAGCTGATTTAAAATCTACGATATAAACGGTTTCTCTACCAATAAGGAATTTTACAAGATATTTCCCGTTAAGAATGGGGATTTCCTTTTTCTTTCTAAGACGGTACACATCTGCCGTGAAAGAAAGTTTATCAACCTCACTCTTGATAGCATCATAAAAATTTTCTGCAATAACCACATTTTGAGATTGTTCTAGAATGTATTGTGCTTGCCGCAGTAGTTTATTTTCTGCTAGTTCATACCATTTGATCGAGTAATCAAATTTCATCAAGTTTTAGTACCTGTTTCAGGTTTTTCATCACATCTTCATGAGAAGTTGATTTTACTAATCCATTTTCTAATTGATGCAGTAAATGAAGTTCTTCGTTTGTATAGAGGGGTTCTTTTTTCTCAAATGTTTGAGTATTGGGTAATGCTATTTGCATAATTCCTCCTTTTTCATATAAGGGTAGTTTATCAGAAAAATTTTTAATCAAAAAATAGGATGAAAACTATATCCCCTATCCTGCATTAGCATTTTTTTGTGAGCTGTAACATTGCATAAACACGCAATTTTACTGACTAGAATCATTTAACATAATGGCACTTTATGCGAAACCAGGTGCTTAACTATGCAAAATTAAGTAATTCTAACTCTTGTAAAACATTGAATAAAAAAATAAAAAATTAGGGCTGAAAGCCCAAAAAAGAGCCTTTAGGCTCTATTTTTTTGTATTCTTGTTTGTATTCTTGTTTGTAGCCTCTGGCTCCCCTTGTTATACAAGGCTTGCGAGATTTATAAGACTACAAATTTATTGTTTAAAGACTACAAATTTATTGTTTAAAGACTACAAATTTATTGTATTTGACTATATTTGTTTTTTGATGTAGTTTATTACAATAAATTTGTAGTCTTTTAGTTTAGCCATGAATGATGAATTAACAGTCCATAAAGCAAATAATTTTGTGCAAGCAAGTTATTCAATGACGCTTGATGAAATGCGGATATTATCTTTAACTTTAGGTGTGTTTAACCCTAAAAATCCGTCTAAACGTGGGTTTGATTTTACGGTAGCTGAGTTTTGCAAGCATTTCCCTGAAGTTAATCCTGATATAGCTTACACGCAAGTTAGAAATGCCGT